>DAFX01000031.1:856-14965 GCA_002495535.1 Euryarchaeota archaeon UBA433 | reverse complement strand
TAGCCGTCACCGTCGTCGATACAGCCGAGGTAATCGATGAATGAGGTACCGTTTTCTAAAGGACACTGGTCGGCATTGTTGCCGTCAATGTTGTCGCCAAAACCATCGCCATCTTGGTCGAACCATTGGGTTGCATCGCTTGGGAATGCATCACCCGATTGATTTTCACGCAAGCCAGTCGTTGGGTTGAGTTGGTAGGTATAGGCTCCTTTGTAGCCGTCACCATCAAGGTCTTGCTCGAGCGCAGTTTCATCGGTGCATCCTTCTGCATCCACCGGGAACCCGGATGGTGTGTCGGGACAGAGGTCATCAGCGTCTGAGACGCCGTCAGCATCGGTGTCAATTTGGCTGGTCGAACAACCGTTTGCATCCACTTCAGTACCCACGGTGAACGGGCAAAGGTCGACTGGGTCAAAGACACCGTCACCGTCAGTATCGGTTTCACGTTGAGTTTCGCTGCAACCAACCTCGTCCACTGCATCTTGATATTCAGTTTGGGAACACTGGTCCATATCATTCATGATACCGTCTTGGTCATCGTCAAGCTGGTTTTCAGCGCAACCTGCTGTGTTCACTGCCAAACCCGAATCGGTAAATGGACAGGTGTCTTCTTCATTGGAAACAAAATCTCCGTCGTCATCGCTGTCGTCAATGAAGCGGCATCCAATACCGGTTGCCCCGTTGAGCGGTACGGTGCCGTTGAGAACACCTGCAATGAGTGGGCATTCATCTGCTTGAAAACCGTCGGGGTCATCGCCAAAGCCATCTCCATCGAAATCAATTGCTTGGGAGGGTTCGAGTGGGAACGCATCGACTGAATCATCCCAACCATCCCCATCTGTGTCCGGGCACCCACTGACAGGATTGGTTGAATTGCCCCAAACGCCAGGGCAGCCATCGAGGATCAAACCCCCTCCATTGTTGTCGAAGTCCTCGTCGGAGAGATCGTAGAATGACGTCCAGCGATCTGGGTACCCATCGCTATCATTGTCTTCCGCAGCCGCTATATTATCCGGGAATTTATCCGGGTTGGTGGCGGAATCAGAACTGTTATCGCCGTAGCCATCGCCATCTGAATCGGCCCATTGAGTTGGGTCAGTTGGCCAAATGTCTGCCCCCATCGATGAGTTCCATTCTAAGAATTCACCCAGATTGGAAGGATCAGATGAACCATCATTATCGGTGTCGAGGCAACCGTTTCGGTCGCGCCATGAAGCACCCCAATTCCACGGACAAGCATCACCAGTGACGGCGTCTGTATCATTATCGCCCCATCCATCTCCGTCATAATCAGCGTACTGGGATGGATTGAATGGGAACAAATCGCCGAGTGGGTTGTTTGGATCAAGTGCTGTGGCGCAACAATCAGGACCCGAGTTATCCCCGTAGCCATCGCCGTCTGAATCTTTAGCTTGTTTCCAGTTGAGAACAAAAGCATCGCCGTTGAAGTAGGTCGCATCGTTGTCTGACCAACCGTCTTGGTCGTCGTCACGGCACCCAAGGCGGCCGAGCCAAGAACTGCCGACATCACTTTGACAGCCATCGATGGTGTCTGCGTATCCATCTGCATCGTAGTCGGAACATCCGTAGACGTAGAAGGAAGAACCAGCGGCAGATGTGACGCACGAGTCGCTCATTGGACCATCCGGATTGTCACCGAAGTTGTCTCCATCGCTGTCGGCCCATTGATTACCAAGCAGGTGAAGATCGTCAACCAAATCGAAGATCAGATCTCGATCGGTGTCTTGGTATAACCGCATGACGCCCACATCGTCGAGGTTGTCATCCCACCACGAGAGATGGATTGTTCCATTCGAGTCCACTTGGGCGTCGGTTTGGCCTCCAGCGGAGCGGTAACCGAACGCAAGGCTCGACCAAGGTGAGGTGTTTTCCAAAGAGGCTTGTTTGGAAATCGTGTTCCAAGTCAGTTCATTTGTCGGCCCGGTGCTCGTCAACAGGAGGTAATGGTCGTCCATGACCACCAAATCCCAAGCGCCTTCCAAATTGGAATCGGGTTGAGAACCAAACGAGGTCCAAGTCGTGGAGTTGGTCCGTGTGTAGAGGGATGCGGTGGCTGCATCGCTTCGCACCGCCATCATGGGGCTGGAGCCGCCGACCAAATCGAGGTTGTATTGATTCAATCCTCCATTTGGTTGTGGCACGCTTGAACTTGTCCAGTTGGTGGAATTTGGCGCCAATTCATGCACGTGTAAGGCACCTGTGGCCGTGAGAACTGCGGCCATCACCGTACCATCTGCACCAACAGCAAGTCGTAAATCGGCAGAAAGGTCTGTGAGCGGTGTGATGTTGTGCACATCCACATTTGATCCATTCATGACCCACAAGGACAAATTCGATTGGACTTCATCGTCCATAATCAAGAGCACCGCAAGGGAACCATCGGCAAGGTAGGCTGCGGATTGTTGTTCAGAGACTACACTTCCAGTTGAAGCGAGGCTGTCCAAGGTCCATGTGGAAGAGGCTTCAGGGAGTCGGGCCATTTCCAACGCATCGTTTTGTGCGTCTCGGTAGACAAGGACCGTTTCATTGTTCGAAGAACTGAGCCCTTGAGTCATCACAGAAATTTTTCCGTCTAAGTCAATCGAAGAGCGAACCATAGTGGTTGACCAACCACTTTCGCTTTCAATCGAAGCAAACAGTTGGCTTGTTCCAAGAGAGGTGTAGCCAAGGCGTTGCTGCCCGAGGACATCCAGGCCCGAACCAAGATGTTCACCAAATTGTCCGGTTGTGATCAAGGGTTGTTCAACAGCAGTGTGGCCCGTAATCGAGCGGTGAATCAACCCGTCTGCTTCATGAGCTTCGATGATGATTGGACGGCCGGATTCGGTTACTGTGAATGCATAGGATTGCGATACGTTGCTGGCTGGCACCACCAAAGTATCCATCCAAACTCCAGTAGGCGTTGCGTCATCGACATGTTCAACAAAGTGAGAAGCGTTGTTTTCGAAGGTGAGGAGCATGCTTGTTTCCCCTCGAGCGGAGGTGCTGAGGTCCAACTGGGTCAGGTTCATAGAATATGCAAAGGCTGAAAATTCCCAATCCCGTTCTGAATGAACTTGATACATCAGCGTGCTCGGGCTGGTTGAAACATCGCGGCTGCTCAAGACAATTTCACTCAAACCATCGCCGTCAAGGTCGCCCAATGTGGCTGCTGAGTGTCCAATGTTTTCTCCGATTTGGCCCGTTGCAAGCAATTCCCAATCAGAACGCAATCCAATCGAGGACCCGAGGATCAATTCGACTTTGCCGGTGTTGCCGCCCATAGCCTGCATCATCAACACATCATCATAGCCGTCTTCATTGACGTCACCAGCGGGTTCGAAACTCCGTCCAAGCAGGGCGTTAGATTCGCCTGATACCAATGTGTAACTGGGAACTGCTGAACTGAGTCCATCCGCAGATCCGTAGTAAGCCCAAATCTTTCCAGCGCGGTAAACGGTTGTGTTGAACGGTTCGCTGAACATGAAATCATCATAGCCGTCTGAATTGACATCGCCAAGGTAATTCATCGACCAGCCGAATAATTTCCCTTGAAGCGTGGAAACAATGCTCTGATCAAACGTGCCGTTGTATCCGTTCGCCCCACCGAAAAAGATCTCAATGGAACCGTAGCCCAATGGGCTGTCAAAATTGCCGGTGTTGGAAACCAACAAGTCACTCATTCCGTCTCCATTCAAATCTCCATTTGCAGCCAATGTTCGTCCAAACAACGGTCCGTCTTTGGTTTGGGTGATGTTGCGTAGGTGATTCATTCCCGTTTCACTGCCTTCAAAAATGAGGAGTTTTCCGTTGTTGGATTTGCTTTCTGTAACCTGTTCTGAAGATCCATAAGCAAGGGCTACAAGATCGGCTTTTGCATCACCGTTCATGGTTTCTGAAGCAACGACTGACCAACCAAGTTGCTCCTTATCTTCGCCGGTCATGCTCCACCAAGCAACGGCTTCAAGTCCGCTTGCATTGCCCAAAAACACCTGAACGAGACCGGGTACGCCGGTGAAGTTTGCAGTGGTATCGTTCCACCCTGGTGAGCCGATGGCAAGATCGTCGTACCCATCACCGTTGAAGTCAGCAACAGCCATGCCTTTGCCAAAACTTTCATTGGCAGCGTCACCAGAAAGGACATCGGAGGATGTGGAAACTCCTTGTGTCGAGCCGTAATAGACCATCACTCGACCTGAGTTAGTGGCGTTTCCATCGTGCTCTGGTTCTGCAATGATCAGATCGTCAAACCCATCTCCATTGATGTCACCCATGGCCATGGACCCTTCATCAGCCTCTTGGGCACCTGTTAGAACAACGGATGGGGTTGGATTGATGCGGCCGGTTTCTTGACCAGAAAGGCTGCGTAGAAGTTGCAGAGTGATGTTGCCATCTTGACCCACAGTCGTGACAATTTGTTCCAATGCATTGCCATCAAGGCCCATGCCGATGTGGGATTGGATGTTGGCATCCCGAAGCAAAACTCGGTGATCGTAAGTCGAGCCGTCAACACGAATCAAGCGGATTTCCCCTGCCTCTGGCACAGCATAAGCCACGTGTGCTACGGCATTTTCATCGATGGCGAGTTCGATGTCTTGGCTCACTGGCCCAGCATCGAGAAGAGCATGGGACCAACGGGTTCCACTGTAATTGAGCTGCCATAGCGAGCCATTTCCATCACGGAAAACCCCCCACTCCAATTCGTTTTGGCGCAAACCTAGTCGGAAATCTGTCGGGTTGACATCTTCAACGATCGTTCGCGTCAACCATGTAGTTTCGAAGTACACTTGGCCCGAGTAGGCCACACGGGCGACCTTGATGTCGGCGCCGTCGGCGTACATGATGTAGGGTCGGCCGTTTTCATTGATGGCAAGGGCACAATCGACGAGAGCCTCTTCAGTGGCTGGTGCGACGGTGTCAACGACGGCGTCACTCCAAGAACCAGTGTAGGTTCGACTGGCGTAGTGAACTTCACCCTCGAGGGTGGTCCAACAGAAATTCATCTTTTCCCGACCGTTCAGCACGAGGTCCGGGGTACCAGGGGTGGAGTTTTCGAATTGATGCAGAACCGATTCATCCCACAGATTCAATCCCGATTCTTCACGCACCTCTGCTTGAGGAAGACCGTCAAACGAGATTATACTGCCAGCGAAGTCGTGCCCGTAACCGCTCGAAAAGGGCACATGAGCACTTGAGGGCATGACATTCTGCTCTTCATCCAGCACCTCTTGGGCGGCTGGATGAGCCACCAATGGAGCGAGCGATTGGATCAAAAACAGCACAGTGAGCGCAAGCGCTAGTGTAGGGAAAGATACGCTGCGCTCAACGGCCATGAAGCCTTGAGGCCCGCCCTCCTTGAAAACGCTTGTCGAAAAATGCCCACCATGACCCCCGTAGGGGGTCACAAGATGGAGTGCCAATTCAATGAGGAGGTATCAGGGGAGAACTTGACAAAAGAGGGCCTTCTCGTGTTCAACATGGACGCAGAGAAGTGGGTCATTTTCTGCGATGGCGATTGGCCTGATGAAGTGGTTTGGCGACCGCTTGTTGACCAGGCAGAGTGCATTGTAGCATGCGATGCCGCAGCCCACCAGTGCCTTGAACGTGGCATCACCCCGCACGTCGTGATTGGAGACATGGACAGCGTCGATCAAAACGAGGTGATGAAGAACCTTTCAAGCATCCAGTGGATTGTCAAAGAACACCAGGACAACAGTGATCTGTCAAAAGCCCTTGAGTTCGCAAGGCAGAACAACCCCACAACCACAGATGTCATCGGCATAGAAGGTGGGCAAAAAGGGCACCAAATCGGCGCCTATTTCGCCCTTTTTGATGCGCCACCTCAGACGGTGCTTCACACGCAAAATTCGCGCATCTATTGCATCAAAAATAGGAACTTAACCATCGACTCTATAGAAATTGGGAGCACCCTCTCCCTGTTTGCATTAGGGCTGGCAGAGGGCGTATCATTGACGGGTTGCGAATGGGATTTGAGCAATGAAAAATTAATGCCAGGGACACGAGGTCTGAACAACATCACGACCACTTCAAAACTCACGATTGATGTCAAGAATGGTGCGGTCCTGGCTTGCCTTGAAACAAATCAAAGGGGACCCTTTGGTAGATAATCTCGAATCATCTCAGAATAAGATCCTTTTCCGTCCCACTTCATGGCGTGTTCATCGATTCGGGCTCGGTTCATCGTTTCATCAAAGCCGCCCCAATCCTCGATCAGCCCTAATTTGTAGGCTGCTCGTGGTGTGTAGCCGGGCAAGAAATTCCTCCATGTAAACGGGACTCTACCCGGCGTGATTCGGTTGACCATGCCAACAATAGAGGTGTTGCAGGTGGTCAAGAATGAGTGGTACCATTCGGCTTTCTCTGCAAGGGAATTTGCTTTGTCGGTCAATGCTAACAGCAATGCCTTCTCCTTACCGGGGGGCGTTATACCTCGGAAAAGGTAGTCCTTGTGGCCCCGTGCATTGGTTCTCAATGCCAGCACATCGTGTTCAAACCCGACCAGAAGATAGAGTTCATAGTGGCGCCAAAAACCAGCCCAAGGGTGATACTTCTGGCCCTTTCTTCGACGAGCTTCAAACGAAAAGGACAGGCAGGTGCCATCGTTGAACTCGAAGGTCAGAAAAGTGTGTGCCAGCCCCTGAAAGCTATGGAAATGGTCAACGACAAACCAAACGTCCTTAATTTCATCCGCATCAACCTCCAAGGAATCTTGCCATGCTTCATCCCGATCGCGCGTCGTGCGCCATAGGAAATCACGAATGTTGCGGTACCGGATCTTAGCGCCAGTTATTTCTGCCGTCGTTGTCTTTTCACAATCAGAATTCCAATCGTCATCCAACATTGGCGTTCTTGGACGAACTCGAATCAACCAAATGAGCACACAAAGGAATGCTAAGGCGAGCAAGGCTACGCCAAAAGAGCAGAGAATCATGACGAAAGTTTGAGTCACGCCATCACCACTTGTGCCAAATACGAAGCTCTTGATCCCACCAATCCATTGAGCCATCAGGATGTTGGCGCCAAAGCATGCCGCTGTCATCTGTGGTCGTTGGCATGCCTTCTGGGTCGGGGGAACCGTCTGCTAGAATTGTCGGGGTTGGGCCAAAAGAGCGCAAATTTTGATGGTCACCCTCGTCCTTGACGCGAACGAGCATGAAAAACACGATGAAGGCAACGATAAGTCCCAAGGCTCCAATTGAATACCACCCCACAGATTCGGTCTGGGTGTCTTCACCAAAAGAGCGACTTGGAAGGGTTTGGGCTTCTTCTGAAGTGAGGTCTGCACCAGGTTCACGAACCAAATTCAGGCCGTGAACGGTACGGATTTGTTCATTGTTGATGACTTCTAGACTGATGAGATGTACCCCCGCTGGAAGCACTGAACAATCGTAAGTGTTGCTTGAAGTCCCTGCAAGTTGTTCACCTTGAACAGCCCAAATTTTGTCAAAGGTGGTGAAGTCAACTCCCGCCATATTTGGGACCATGGTGATGAGGCACGCCTCATCTGTCGAATTACCATTCCCTATTACATCGAAAGAAAAGGCAGGTGCAGGCCGGTTGTGAATGGTGATGTTCAACCATGATTCTGCAGTTTGGCCTAGATCGTTTCGATAGGCTTCTTTGAGTGTGTAATCACCTGCGGGCCAGTGTGAACAGTTGAGCGAAGTTTGGTTGTCTAACACGGTGAATGGAGCGCCAGAGAAGGTGCGAATTCCTTCTGCCGCATACCTTGGACCAGTTTGATCTGCAAAGATGCGAACAATGGTGCAGGCATCTCCAGTTTCAATCCAAGTTGGTGCCTGGAGATCGAGCAGGAGTTCAGGGGTCTTTAGGGAGGGGCGGAGGACATAGGTTGGAAGTTGAATCGTTGTGATCTTTTCACCATCTTGATTGACAATTTCGAGCCGAAGCGTGTGTTCGCCTTGGGCCCAAGCATCGTAGACAATGCTCGCATTTGATTGTCCAGAGAACGACATGGTGAAGGAATCATGCACTTCACGGTCCTTGTGTACCCCGTACAAACGCAGTTCGATGTTTGTGAATTCATTTGTGGTGTTCATGATCACCACCACTCTGATTGCATCCGGTTCACCATCTTGGTTCAAATCGAGGGTGTCGTTTCGAAGCGCAATCAGATTGAGCCCTTCAGCTTCAAGTGCGTCATCAATCTCAGAGGATTCTGCACTGACTTCTTGATGAAAGCCAAGAGGTGTTACCATGCTAAAGCACAACACAAGCAGCATAACAAGAGGGCTTAACTGAGCCTTATGCATCACCGTCCACCTCCATTGGTGCGGGCTCTGGTACGGGAAGGGGTGGTAAATCTTGCAGAGGGATCATGCCTTCGAGCGTTGCGGCTTGCCCCATTTCCTCGAGCGTTTTCGTTTGTTTTTGTTCAAACAAGGCGTCCTCTAAATCAAGATCATCTCGTCCTGAGCGAACGATAAGGGCAGCAGCGGCCCCTAGAATGAACCCAAGCCCAATCACAAGGTAGGTCAACCATGAAGACTCTGGGCTTTCGCCAAGGATCGCAACTGCGGCGGCAAATTCACCGTATTCATTGGACCAACCGTCGTTGTTGGAATCTTCACAACCCTGAACATCCCTCGTCGATGTTCCGGCTTGCTCGGGGCAATCGTCTCTGAAAGCGCCAAGGGGTACGTCACCAAAGCCATCACCATCTAGGTCGCGCCATTGCAAGGCTTCGGTCGGGAAGGCATCGCCCGCTCCAGCGGGATGTGCAGCCCATGAAGCGGTGGGATCTGACCAACCATCGCCATCTGTGTCTCGGCAACCAAGACGATCAAGCATTGATGTGCCTCGAGTTTCAGGGCATGCATCGCCCTGATTACCATCTTCATTGTCACCATACCCATCACCATCAGAATCTCGCCATTGGGTTGGCTCATGAATGAAAGCGTCGCCTAGGTCAGACCATCCGTCGCCGTCCGTGTCGGCACAACCCCATCGGTCGCCACCCGAAGATGGTCCAACTGAGGTGCCCGCTTGATCGGGGCAAACGTCGGCGGTCGTACCGCGAGGATTGTCCCCACGTCCATCTCCATCAAGGTCGTGCCATTGGGTTGGATCCATTGGCCAAGCATCACCTCGCCCTCCAGGGCTGGCCAGCCATGAGTTGGTTGGATCAGACCATCCATCTTGGTCGCTGTCAGGACAACCCCAACGGTCGAATGTGGAAGCCCCTTCTGTTGTTCTGCAACCATCTCCGCGGTAGGCATCGCGCAAGGTTTGACCGTCGAAGTACTGGATGTTGTCCCCATACCCGTCGTCATCGGTGTCGTACCATTGGCTTTGGTCTTCAGGGAATGCATCAGCAAAGCCTCCGGGGTGGGCGATCCAATCGTTGGTCGGGTTGGAAAACCCGTCTTTGTCAGTGTCACGGCATCCAAGTCGGTCAATGTAGGAAATCCAACCTGATTCAACTTCTTCAGGTGATGAAAATACGCACACGTCGCCTTCAAAGCCATCTAAATTGTCGCCAAAACCATCACCATCAGTGTCGCGGTATTGCGAAGGGAGAAAAGGGAAGTCATCCATTTGAGAGGCGCCATAGGTCTGGTTGTCACCCCAGCCATCCTCATCGGTATCGAGCCATTGAGTTGGGTTGTCAGGGAAATCATCGATCAGTTTTGCTCCTTCGCTTTGATTGTCACCCCAGCCGTCGAAATCGCGGTCTCGCCATTGGGAATCTTCCAATGGGAATGCATCCGAACCGTTGGTGACGGTCCAGTTGACATCTCCGTCTGAATAAGAATCCCCATCCGTGTCAGTGCACCCATAACGGTCTCCGCTCGAGGTCCCTGTGATGAACGGGCAAGCGTCCGGTGTTGTTGAATTGAAGAAATATGAACCAATGCCCCATCCAAGCCTTGTGCTGTTCCAAGATTCGTCCGCCCAGTTGTCACCGTAACCGTCGGCATCTGTATCGTTCCATTGTGATTCATCCATTGGGAACGCATCGCCCATGCCGACTGGGTGGGCGTACCAAGCGGTGACACCGTCCAGACCACCAGGGTCATCATCCGAGTAGCCATCACCATCCGAATCAAGGCAACCGTAGCGGTCCATGGTTGAGTATCCCCGTCGGAACGGGCAGTGATCGCCTTGATATCCATCGAGGTTATCACCAAAATTATCATTGTCGCTGTCAAGCCATTGTGTAGGTTCGAGGTAGAACGCGTCCGCCCCGTTTTGGGCGAGCCAACCTGCCTCAGGGTCTGACCATCCATCGCCATCGGTATCGACGCACCCGTTGCGATCGTTGGAGGAGGTCCCGACCACTTCGTCGCAGTCATCATCAATGTCAGTAAAACCATCTTCATCCGTATCTCGGTTGGTTTTGTCGATCGATGGCGTGATGGTGTAATCGAATCCATCGTTGCACCATGAGTCGTCAGCTTTGACTTTGAAGTAGACGAAACTTTGGCTTGAAACAGTGGTCGAGAGTGTTTTGGAAGCAGCATTGTCGTCAACATAGGAGTCGACGATGGTACCGCCTTGGGCGTTGAGGAGGGAGACTCGACCCTGCCAGCCATCGCCGATACACCACCATGCAGGACCGTTCATCGTTCCTGAAAAGGAGATTTGAACAATGTCTCCTTTTTTGGCCTCGATCTTCCAGAAATCAGCCTGATCATTGCCTGCATCACAGTCTGGATCACAAACATATCCACTCGACGTAACCCCGTCAGTCAGTGGTGTAGCGCTCTGAATATTGTCGTCAGCAACCACGTTTGGAACGAAACTCAGCATCAGCGCGGCGAGTGATAGGGCCAGCACACGCTTCGCGAGCATGGTTGTCCAAGAGGCGGTGTGCCTATGAACACTACCCGGGTGCATTGACGCCCTACGGGTGTCGTAGAAAGAGGATATTTGACGCCATCACAAACGGATGCATCTGCGGGGTAGAGTTTCAAGTCAGGACTTCAGTAAGGATGCATAAATCGCCTCATAGGCTTCTGCATTATGCTCATAGGTGTACTTCGAGAGCACTCGTTCACGACCTCTGTGAGCTTGTTCAATACGCCCTTGGGGATCTGAAAGTGAACGGCAAACGGCCTTTGCAAGTTCACTTGAATCGCCCGTGGTGAACAATTCTCCAACCGTTTCATCGATCATCTCTGTCAGTGGTGGTTGATTGACCGTGACAACAGGCGTGCCGCTGGCCAATGCTTCAAGTGGAATAAGTCCTTGACCCTCGTAATACGACGGATAGACGACCAAATCTGCCGAACGGAAATGTTGAGCAAGTTCCTCAAACGGCATGCCCGATTGAATGAAAACAGCATGACCAACACCCAATTTTTCAGCCTGTTTCAACAACGTCTTGGCCATGTGACCTCGCCCGACGATGCACAACCTCGTACCGGGGTGCTGTTCAAGGATCTCTGGCATCGCTCGCAACAACGTTCTGTGACCTTTTCGTGCAACGAGGCGCCCCACAGCAAGCAGCAAAGGCGTTGATTTGGAAGGATTTCCACACAAGGCATCTTCGTCAGCGGCGTCGTACTTTTTTCTCAGTGCTTCATGGGCGAGTTGTTCTTCTTCGTCATCGGTGTTGCTCGGACGGAACACCAAATGATCCACTCCATAAAGCACGGTTTCGCAACGCCAGTGTTCTGGAGGGTTGTACCAGCGTTTGAATTCCTCCTTCGTGGAAGTGCTGATGGCCACGCTCACCGATGAAGCATCAATACCGGCTTGCTCGTAGCGAGCGTACCAGCCACCTGTTGTCAAAATCGCCAAGTCATTGGGATTCTTCCACGTTGCTGCCTCACGGTGTTTTGCAGCCAGTTTCATGCCTTCCCGCTCGCCAATCCAACTCCCATTGAGGGCGGAGACCACCGGTGCAATGTTGGCTTCAATCCATTCGAATTCTTTGCGCTTCCAACTCACCAAAGGCAAAAGGGTGTGAACCACATCAACTGGCACACTTGCATGCAATTGTTTCAGTGCCCGCAAAGCATGCTTGCCATAGGACCGAGTGAACGCCATTGGGGCTTTGAGCCATGGGACTTCAATCACCGTCACCCCTTGTTGCACTGGTGCTCGGCCCTTGTGAGCCCTGGTGATGATGGTGATGCTGTGGCCGCGTGCCGCCAAGTGGCCCGCTAGATGGAACACAACCGAACCGATTCCCCCCCACCGAGGCGGGTATTCACCGGACACCATGACGATGTGCATGGTGGAACGGAGGCGCGTCTCGGTTTCAATGTCACCGTGTTCAAGAGCGTTAACATTCAAATTCTCGTTCCAATGCTTTCAAGGGGGTTGCGTTTGTCGGAGAAACATGGGCGAAAAACTCCCTGTCACCGTCACGGTGATTCTTCCAACTCGAAACGAAGAGGAAGCCTTGGGTCCAACCATTGACGCAATACCTCGTGGTTGGTGTAAAAACTTGGAAATCATGATCATTGACGGGAACTCAAGCGACCGCACTCGAGAAATCGGTTTGGAAAAGAAAATCCGAGTTCATCTTGAGGACCGAAAAGGCTACGGCCGCGCCTACAGAACCGGGTTTGATGTTGCTAAGAATGACATCATTGTGACCATGGACGCAGACTGCACGTACCCTGCTGAACTTGTGCCAACGCTTGTCAAGCGCCTGCTCGATGACGACCTTGATTTCATCACCTGCGATCGACTTTCCCTTGCCGAAGAAGGATCCATGCCCGGCATCCACGGCTTTGGAAACTGGGCACTTTCGTTCACAGCACGGATTTTGTTCGGCTATGGAATCAAAGATTCTCAATCAGGAATGTGGGTGTTTAGAAAATCAATTTTCGACAACGAGGCCATGCGCCCAACCAATGACGGCATGCCACTTTCCGAGGAAATGAAGATCCTTGCGCGCAGGGTTCTTGGGAAGAAAAAAGCCGTCGAAATCTCGGTGCCATACCGACCACGCGTTGGTGAAGCGGAGATTCACACTTGGGGCGACGGTTGGAAGAATTTCAAATTCCTCTTTGCCCGACGAGTTGGTCTTCACCGCACTCGAACACCTTGGGGTGGACGTGATTCCAATCCCGATTCAACAAAAGGCGATCTGCCTGAACAAGCTTGAGTTGATCGCTCATGACCATTTGGCACCAACGTTGGACTGCCAATCAAATCGGCTTTCATCGAGAAGTTGTCAATGATGTACTGGAAAAGTATTGGGCTAGCATCGAGCCGAATCCAAAGGGTAGTGTCTTAGTGCCACTGTGCGGAAAGAGCATCGACATGCATTGGTTGGTCGAACAAGGCCACGAAGTGATTGGGGTCGAATTGGTTCAGAAAGCGGTTGATGCTTTTTTCAATGACGCAAATTTGACGCCCTCAATCGAACATTTGGACGGGTTCACCAGGTACACATCAGGAAAAAACACCATCCTTCAGGGAGATGTTTTCGCATTATCTCCTTCACTTGCCACGTGTCAGGCATGGTATGACCGTGCTGCCTTAGTTGCCCTCCCATCTAGCATCCGTCCTGCTTATGTTGAACAAATTCATGCTCTGTGTGACCCTGGATCTGTGGGCTTGATGATCACCTTTGCTTATCCTCAAGAACAAATGCAGGGGCCACCCTTTTCGCTTCCAAATGAAGAGGTTGAAGATCTCTTTGGAGATTCGTTCATTGTGGAGTTGCTTGAGCAAATACCCCTTGAAGATGAAAAAGATAGAGGCTTGACCAACGTCCATTCATCCGTGTATAAGATCACAAAGATTTAACGCAAATCCGCATCTAGCAAAGTTTGTTTCTCCCGAGCGGTCAAAGGGGGTGGACTCAAGATCCTCTGCGTAAAGCTTCGCAGGTTCGAATCCTGCCCCGGAACTCCTTCTCAAAAAGCAAGAACAACAGGAAGAGTGAACAAAATGATCACAGACAATGGGGCAACTCCAATTGATGTACTCATCGTGCTGATCGGATTAGCATTGTTCATTTATGTGACCTTGCGAGTGATGTTTGCTGTGCTCATTGGGGCGAGAAACGCATGGAGGACTGTCCATCATCCTGATACTGAAGAGTCCAAAATTCACAAGTAAACCCTCTCGATTTGAAAGGGAATGAGATCGGAGGTCGATGGT
>DAFX01000031.1:0-535 GCA_002495535.1 Euryarchaeota archaeon UBA433 | reverse complement strand
GAGATCGGTTTGTGAGCACGGATTAGAAATTATCAGCGGGCCGTACAAACACTTGGATGACTGTTTTCGAAACAGCGACGAATGCGAAGATTACCGCAGCAACTAAGGCAATCATCGCGCCGCTTCCTGTATCTAATTCTGCGGACAAATAAAGTCCAAACAAGACCGATACAAGGCCAAAAAATTGTGTCCATATGAGGCACATTTTGAAACTGTTACCGACCAATTTTGCTGTTGCTGCTGGCGTGACAAGCAGAGCCGTGACAAGCAAGGCCCCGACAACCTGCACCATGCTTACAACCACCGCAGCGGTTGTAATGCTGAACAAAAGGCCAATGTTTCGCACAGGGAGTCCTTGGACCCGAGCAGAAATCGGGTCAATCGCGCACGCAAGCAATCCATTGCGCAAAACCACAAGAATGGTTAATGCTATGATACAGATGGTGGTTGTGATATCTAAACTCGCTTCATCGATGAGCAAAAGATTTCCAAACAGATAGCCTTCGATATCCGAGGTGATTCCACCGCCTGAAAG
>DAFX01000106.1:32112-32915 GCA_002495535.1 Euryarchaeota archaeon UBA433 | reverse complement strand
GAAGAGCGAATTTGGAGCGCTCGATTTGATGGCGATCGGTGCTATCTTGTGACCTTCCGCCAAATTGATCCATTGTGGGTGATCGATATGTCGGATGAAACGAACCCGACCATCCTCGGCGAACTTGAGATTCCCGGCGTCTCCACATACATACATCCGCTTTCACGCGATCATTTGCTCACCATCGGAATGGGCCCAGGCGAAGATGGCTTGGGACTTGACTGGTCCAACACCCGCTTGTCGCTGTTCAACATCAGCGACCCCACCGCTCCATCGGTTGACGATGTTCTTTCATTGTCGCCGGTTGCAAACCCGTACGATTCAGGGTGGACATGGTCGTATTCAGAAGCCTCCTATGAACACAAAGCGTTCCAGTACTGGGCGCCAAAAGGAATGCTTGCCGTCCCACTTTCGACTTACAATTACGACAGCTGGTATGATGAAGACGGCCGATATTACTCCGCTTACAACTACGTGAGCAAACTTGTGATTGTGAACATATCAGAAGACAGTGGCAACATGTCAGTCCACGGGACAGTTGACCATTCAGACTTCTACAACGGAGATCAAACAAATTCCTATTACAACAATTACAACATTCGCCGGTCGATCTTCATGGGGGATTTCATCTACGCTATCTCTGCCCAAGGTGTCACGGCGACCAACCTTACCACTATGGAAGTGAGCGCCTCTGTGGGCATCGAGTACGAGGAACAATGCTACTATTGCTCAAACATCGCCTCAGAAGAGGTCGAAAGGACTTCAGATGGGGGCGAGAGCGACTCAGGTGATGGCGCAGCCCC
>DAFX01000106.1:25164-31693 GCA_002495535.1 Euryarchaeota archaeon UBA433 | reverse complement strand
GTCCATGTTCAAACACTCATTACAATGAGGAGTAAAGGCCAAATCGATAGGGTCGTAGGTTGCGACATCGATGCAGGAAAAAACACCCGCCTTGGCCAACTTGATGCGATGTATTCGGATGCGCAAACAATGCTCGACTCAGAACAACTCGACCTCGTGATCCTTGCCACACCAAACGACACCCATGAATGGCTTGGGGCGGCGATCCTTGGCGCATCAATCCACTGTTTGATTGAGAAACCAATCGCATCCACAAGCGCTGGCGCTCAGCAGCTGTTCGATCGCGCAAAAGACACCGACGTCTTCCTCACCTCTGGATATTTACTACGACACCACGCAGGGGTGAAAAAACTCCGAGAACTCACCCCAACGGGCGCGGTGGGTGCGCTGAAGAACCTCACTTATAGGCGCCACACAGCGAGAGAAAGGCCCGCCAAAACCAACGTCGTCGAAGGCCTCGCCTCACATGGCATCGACGTCGCATTTTTCCTCGGAAACGACGGGTCAGAAGTATCCCTGAGGAGCGAAGATTATTTTGACGCTAAAGGGCAGTCTACCACAAGGGAAAACGCCACCAAAGCCCTGCTAAAATTTGAGGTCCAGCCTCAAGCAAGCACGTCTTTCGAAGCGCTGATTGATGTTGGGTGGGGTCAAAACGCCGAATCAAGAGAGATTATTGTTGAGGGGGCAAATGGAACCGCCAGCGTCGATTTTGGGCGCCATGGGAGCTATTTTTTGAACGGGGCCGGGTATGAAATCGACCAGGCCATGCCGCCTTTGGAGGCCCAAGTAATCGCTACGCTAAGTCAAAAATCGGTTACGAGGAAGCACCGTCAAGCGGTGATGACAACGGCCACACTCCTTGACCGATTCAGCAATTAGGACCCATCAAAACGGACCCTTGGGTTTGCGAGTATTCAAGAATTGAACGCGTGTGGGACATTCCATGGGCCTCTCCTACCCGACCATCCAACGCATGTTTGCCGGCAACGCCATCCTCACCGGCCTCACCTGGTTTATGCAAGACAACTACATGGATGCGGCCTTCGTTTTCATCGCTTTGTCGGCCCTGATCGGAATCGCATGGGGCCTTTCTGAAAGGGAGTTGACCTTCGGACACCTCGGAATGAACAGCGCCGGAATCCTCACCCTTTTTGCATTCGTTGCATCAATAGCAGTTTTCGCAGAGGTAAGCATCCGAGTTTGGGATTTCCCAACGGTTGGCTCCTACGTGCTTTCTCTGTTCTTTGTTGGCTCGTTCTGGTGGACGGGTGCTTTGATTCAACCGAAGAACAACTGAATCACGAAAACGCGGTCCTTCGCATGGGTGAACCGTGCGAAGGGTGAAAGGCCTTATGCGCGGACAGGTAGTGATTGGTATGGCAAAATACGGCGACCACCCAGCGCTTCCGAAGCGCCTTGAAGACTTGCTTATGGACGATGTTCATACGGTGTTCATCAAGGCCGATTGCCCCCCCCGGGTGAAGAGGGGCTCAATTGGAGAACTGAAACTGGTTGAAATCGAAGAGTCAGATGATGGAAACTGGGACACACTTCGAATGGAATCCCTGCAAGAGGAATTGGTGGGGCTCGTTGACGAACACCGCCATCGCAGCGATTGTTTTCTAGAAATAGACCGCAAAGGCTGCCAGGTGATCCAACTCGGAGACCTTCGAATTTCATGCGCTTGGCCACCGTTTGCCGACGCCCGAGAAATCACCATCGTTCGCCCAGTTGCCAAACTTTCCCTTGACGACTACCAACTCGACCAACGCCTTGTTGACCGTCTGGCCGATCACCACCGAGGCGTATTCATCTGTGGTCGCCCCGGCTCCGGGAAAACAACCCTCGCCCAAGCCATAGCTGAGTACCTCGATACGGACGTCGGCGCCATGGTGAAGACAATGGAGGCGCCCCGGGATTTACAACTTGCAGATCGAATCACACAATACGCCCCACTCGAAGGCGATTTGGAGAAAACAGCAGAGATTATTTTTCTCGTGCGCCCCGACTTTGTGATTTTTGACGAAGTCCGCAGGGCTCGTGATTTCGAAATTTTTGCCGATGTCCGTCTTGCCGGCGTCGGGCTGCTTGGCGTGACCCACGCCAATTCTGCCCTCGAAGCAATCCAGCGTTTGATCGGGAAGGTTGAACTCGGGCTCGTGAGCCAAGTTCTGGACACCATCATCCACGTCGAAGCTGGACAAATTGAACAGGTTATGGAATTACGAATGACCGTGAAGCCACCGACCGGAATGCAAGAGGAACTCGCCCGCCCCGTGATTGAAGTCGTTGAATTCCCAAGCGGCAAAATCACCCACGAGATGTTTGCATTTGGATCAGAAATAGCGGTGGTCCCGGTCGAAGGACGGCAACAAGGCGCCCTTTCTCCGGTGAAAACGCTTGCTAGAGACCAACTCGTACACATCATTCAACAATGGGTTGGCGTGGAATGCAAAGTGGCGTTAAAAGGCGAGAGCAGCGCTACGATTTATGCGCCACAGAATATGATTTCGACGCTCATTGGCAAAGGAGGCGAGAACGTCCGGCAACTGCAAGACGAATTGGGTGGGATGCAATTGAACATCGAATCATTCGATGAAATGCCAGAGTCCATGGGCGCCCCCAACAACCCTCACTGGCGAGATGTTTCTGATCGCCGCAGCCGCAACAGCCGAGCATGGGAGCACAATGCCAAAGGAACAAAACCCAGGAAGGGCAAAGGTAAGAAGAATCGCCGTTAAGCCTGAAATACATTCCAGTGCCTTGATTTGAAAGAGGTTGAAACCTCACAGCAAAAAAAAATATAGGGTTGTCCTTTTAATATCTTAACTTTACATTTTGACACATGAGCAACGACGAAAGTGCGTCTATCGGCGACGGCAGAGCGCTTGTGAAATTTCTGTTGGAAAATCGAATGATGATGAATTGGGTCTCTATCCTCATGATCATTTACGCCGTATGGGCCACCATCGAAGTCCTCACCAACGCCAGTGGCGCGACCTGGTGGCCTCCAGAAACGGGAATCCCGGCTTCCGACCTCTACAACAACCCCGATAGCGTTCAGAACATCAACAACGGCTGGGTCATCGGCCTAGGCGCTGTGTTTGGTACCGTTGGATCCATGATTCAATACTTCTACCGAGCGGCACCATACGTCGACGCATCAATGCAAGCGACCGCCGCACTCATCATCTCGGCAGTCAAAGAAGACGAAATCCAAGAGTCCGCTGAAAAGATGGCTAAGGAAATCGTTGCTGCTGAGAAAGAAGAAGCAGAAGCAGAAGCCCAAGCAGAAGCAGAAGCATCCGGGGAAGAATCCGAGGCCGACTCAGATGCAGAAGGCGAAGAAGAAACAAACAACGACGATGCTGAACCGTCGGAAGACGAAGGACAGCGACAAAAATTCTGAGGTGAAAATATGTGGGAACATCGATCTGTATCAAACAAAGCTTATGCTGAAACCAAACAAATGCGACCGAGTGAAACATACGTCCGGCTAATGGACGTTGTCGAAGAAGCAGTATCAAAGGCTCAAGTCGCTGAATTCGACCACGAAGCCTTCCTGAAGTACGTTCCACGACGCGGCCCGTGGGAAGAACTACCACCTTCTGACAGCTCAAAGGCAGACCCGCGAGTTCGGTACATTGGACCAGCGCGTGCCCGCCTCCTCAACACCAACCTCATCCTCGGATCCTCATGGATTGAATCGGAGCGGTTCAAGTTTGAGCGAAGAATCACCAATGTGGCAGAATTCCTCAAACAAAAGACCATCATCAATGCGAACATGTGGACTCCAAAACAACTCTCGACGACCCAAACCCTGTTCTTCTGTTCAACCGGAGACGAAGAGCGCATGGGTGGTTCGTTCCTCACCGGTGACGGACCGGGCACAGATCACCCGTTCCTCGGTGCACCAGAAGGCGAAGAGCCAGAATGGGAGCCGATTCTCTGGGGACTTGGTCATCGCGGCGTCGTTCCTGACTCTGATCCACTCGACACCTGCTTCTACCCATCGTTGATGCACCGTGGTGTTTCATTCAACAACCGCCTTGGTTGGACACGATACTCCCCTGCTGGATTCGGAAAAGATGCGAGCGGCTACATCATGACTCGCCCAGGCACATGGATTTGGCCTGCTGTCAATGGTAACCGAGAGTCACCGACAGCCTTCAACCTCCTTGTCAATCTTCCAGACCGCCGCCTCTCGTTTGGCGAAGAAGGCATCACCGATGTGTTCATGACGACCGGTAAGACCTCGCTTTACAGCCTCATGGGCATGATGAGTTCCTCGACCGTCCGACAAATGTTCGGTGCAGGTTCAGAAATGGTGCCATTGGAATTCCACTGCATTGAACCAGGGCTCGATGAATGGATTGCAAGCGCAAGTGATGAAGACAAGTACTCCCGCCTTTTCGAAGTGTGTGCCTCTATTGGTTACATGCTCACCGATCCTTGGATTGGTGGCCTTGGCGGCGGCGCAAAGCGCCGACGTATGCTGATGTACCCACGCGACCAAGGTAACTTGCTGACCTGCGTCAACGCAAGCCAAGTTGCAGATCACGCCCTCAAATCAAACTACGAGGCAACCGTGTTCACCAAACTCGACCAAGCTGATTTCATGAACCGCGTCACTCGACGATTCAAGGCGTATGCAGACCTCGTGGCGGCTAGCGATGTCGCTCAAGGTGCCCGGTGGATCAGCCAAGCCGACTTCCATGATGGCGAAAAGAAGCAAATTGGACCAAACGTCCACTCAATTCTTTCCGTTCGCGGCTACGACGTGATGAGCATGGACGAGTACATCCAAACCTTCAACGACATTTCTGCAGCACCTGACCGATTGATGCGCCGGTGCATTCAGTCAATCGCAACCAACGCTCTCAAGACGGTTTACCCGCTTGCAGCGTTGGGCGAAACTGGTGATGCCGCACCATACTCGCACATCTTCGCTTCAGGAGATGACAACCCACTCGTGTATTACACAGACATTCGCTTCTTGGTTCCAACCTCGATCGACAAACTCCGCAACATCACCGGATCTCGCGGTGCAGATCGCGGACGAATGCGAGAAGCCTACACGGCGCTCACGAATGCTGACCCAATGACCAGCCTCTCAATACAAGACATCTGCTTACCATTCTTGGCAGACTTGGGCGAAGAGTCCTGGCAGACAGGAACCGGTCTTAATGAAAACGAAATCATCGTCGAAGTGACCATGGCCGTCAACCCCGCTCGAGTGTGGAAAGCCATCCTTGAACCAACAGTCAAGGAAGTTTTCGACTTGCCAAAGGGCACCAAAGGAACAGCAGCCAACCTATGGGGCGACATCTTCATGGAAAACGAGACCCTTCACGCCAAGATGGAGCGAGACGGCCTCGGCCACTATCTTCGCTTGCTCAAGCTAGCGTATCACTGGGCCAACGACGAAGCACGAAAGATCCACGGACTCAAGAAGTGATTGTCCTTTACACCTAAGGAGACATTGAAGTGTCAGCCAGCCTTAACCTGACCGAAGTTCTGTCTTCTTTACAGGACGCAATGACGAAAGACGGCAGCATTTCTACTGAACACAGATCGTTTTACACGACGTTCCGCGGGCAAATAGATGCACACCCGGGCACATTCCAACCAACAGACATTCAGATTTTGATGGAAAACACCCGCCGCGAAATGGCTGGCGAGATTACCGATGAAGAATACGAGGAATTTGTTGAAGCAGTTTTATCCAAAATCAGCATCAAGGAACGCCTTGAGATTAAGGCTAAGGAAGAAGCAGACACACGATCAAAAGAAGAAATTGCTGCAATGGTCAAACAAGCGGAAGAAGAGGCCAGGGCTAAGGTCCAAGCTGAGTTTAGGCTCAAAGCCGCTGCAGATGCCGCAAAGAACGCCACACCGGCTCCCGAACCAACCCCTGCCTCCGCTGAAGACATCGAAGCAATGGTCAAAGAAAAGGCTGAAAAAGCCGCTGAGGAAGCAAGAATCCTCGCGGAAAAGACAGAAAAAGAGGCCCAAGAACAACTTCGAAAGCAAGAGCATGAAAGTGCAATGGCAGAAATCGAAAATGCCCGTAAGGCTGCGGAAGAAGAGATCGCCCGCCTTAAGGCGGAGACAGAAGCACAGGTTGCTGCTGTAGAAAACGAACGTATCCGTGTGCAGGAAGAGGCGACAGCCCGAGCTGCAGAGGATAAGGCCAGGCGTTTGGCTGAAGTAGAATTGGCTCAAGCCAAGGAGCAAGCAGAAGCCGAACTCGAAGCAGCTCGTCAGGAGGCACAACAAGCCCAAGAAGCACTCGCTGAAGAGGCAGAACGCCTCCGCGTCGAACAAGAGGCTGCAGCACGCGTAGCAGAAGACGAAGCGAGGCGCGCTGCCGAAGCCGAATTGGAAGAAGCGAAAAAGCAGGCTGAAGCAGAATTAGAGCAAGCTAAGAAACAAGCGGAAGCAGACCTTGAAGCAGCTCGCCAAGAAGCACAACAAGCCCAAGAAGCCCTTGCGGCGGAGGCAGAACGCACTCGCGCGGAAGCAG
>DAFX01000106.1:3648-24802 GCA_002495535.1 Euryarchaeota archaeon UBA433 | reverse complement strand
GGCAGAACGCCTCCGTGCTGAAGAAGAAGCGGCGGCGGCAATACCAGCAGAGAAGGAACTCCCAGATCTGCCACCCCTCGATGGTTCGGCAACCCCCCTCCAACCTGTCGAAGAACCATCCGGCCTCAACATTCCAGTAATCCTAGCCGCTTCTGGTGGCGTGATTGGGCTCTGTGCGGCCGCCTTTGTCTTCATTCTGTGAAGGCAACGTTTTCCTTTCAAGAGAAAGGGTTCATCTATGCGCTTCACGGCCCCATGAAACAATGGCTCAACCCAACGATGGCTCTGGACGTGCCCCTGTGGCCATTGTCCGCCCAACGACATCGGTAACGAGCGGCGTCGCAGTCACTCAGAAACTCGTCAGTGCAGCTGTTGCTTTTGGCGACCTTCTCCGGGGGACCTTCGGCCCAAACGGCCTTGACAAAATGATGTACAAAACTAGCGGAGAGACAGCAGTTACAAACGATGGGGCCAAAATTGTCGCGGAACTCTTAGTGAAACACCCGGCCGCAAAGGCGTTTGTCCAACTGGCTGAGTCCCAAGAAAACGCATGTGGCGATGGCGTCACCGGGTGCTTGATTGTCGCCAGCGAGTTGATGCGGGAAGCAGGTAGGCTGCTCGAAAAAGGCCTCCACCCATTGGTGCTTGTCGAAGGGTATCAAAGAGCACTTGAGGTTACCCTGTCCACCCTCGACCAGCGAGTCGTCCGCATTCTTCCAACCGACACAGATCGTTTGATGGCCGTTGCTAAGACGGCAATGATGGGCACAACAGCTGAAACTGGAAGCGACCACCTCGCACAGTGCATCGTCAATGCCGCCCAAACCGTTGCTACGAATCAAGACGGCGTCCTTCATGTTCGAACGCAGGATGTAAGGATGGCAAAACGAGGCAACGGCAGCATTGCTGACAGTCGCTTAGTCTCAGGCCTCATTCTGGAGCACCGCCTCGATCTCGACCGCCTCCCAAGAAACCTTTCCAACGGCACCATCGCAGTCCTCTCTTGTCCCCTTGAAATTGAATCCGCTTCGAGGGATTCTGAAATCGAAGTGACCTCCCCAGATCAATGGGTGGCGTTTATGGATGCTGAAGAGACGCAACTCGAGCAAAAATCCCAGGCGGTTCTTGCGAGCGGGGCGACATTGGTGTTCTGTGCGGAAGGCATCGACCCACGAGTCCTTCATCGTTTAGCGGATGCCGGTGTGTTTGCTCTTGCAAACTTAGAGCGTGCAGGGGCGGAAGACATTGCTGCAGCAACCGGGGCTATGATGATCGACCATCTCGATTCACTCGACGACAACACCCTCGGCTCATTCGAAACCATGCACATTGAAACTCTTGAAGGGGACGACGCACGCCGAGAACGCCTCCACATAAACGCCGGACCCAATGCGGGGCTCGCTACTGTTGACGTCGGTGGTGGCGACGGCGTAGCCAGCGAGGAAATCATCCGCGGGCTTTACGATGCATTGTGCTCGGTCACAAGCGCCATGGAGACGGGAGAAGTATTGTTAGGTGGGGGGAGCCTCCACATGGCCGCCAGCCTCGCCATCAAAGAAGATGCAGAAAGTCAAGGCGGCCGAGAACGTTTGGCTATGGAGGCCTTTGCACGAGCTCTCGAAGCCATCCCCGCCTCGCTTGCAACCAATGCAGGCCACGATCATCTTGACACCCTGCTTACACTCCGATCTCTTCATCGCGATGGCTCGCCAAACAGTGGCGTTCAACACACCGGCCATGCAGGTCAAATCGATACAGCATGGTCGAGTGCAGAAACCCTCGCCCACGCCATTGAAGCAGCATGTGAAACGGCCTGTGGTTTGCTTCGAGTGGACCAAGTCATTTCCGCCCGAGGGGACTAAACCGGGCCCAAAGCCCATGCAACGGGGTCGCTAGGTTCAATATCATCGAGCCAATGCGTTCGATAACGGGTACCTCCGATGAGCACATCCGTTAATCCCCGCCCCCGGGCACTCCTCAGCGTCTATGATAAAACCGGCATTGTTGAATTTGCAACAGCGCTCGCAGAACTTGGATTTGAACTCGCGTCGACAGGCGGGACGGCTCGCGTTTTACGCGCCTCTGGCTTGGAAGTCATCGGAGTATCTGATATCACAGGACATCCAGAGATTTTCGACGGTAGAGTCAAATCGCTCCACCCGGCGATTCACGGGCCGCTGCTTGCACGATTGGAATCAGAGGCTGATCGAAAAGGCCTCGCAGAACTCGGCTACCCCCCAATCCAAATCGTGGCATGCAACCTCTATCCTTTCTCCGACGCCGCGCGGCAAGAGCCCCCGCTCGACGACCTTTCCTTGTTAGAAATGGTCGATATTGGTGGCCCAACGATGGTACGCGCCTCAGCCAAGAACCATAAGAACGTCATCATCGCCTCCAACCCCGCTCGTTACCCTTCGATTCTGTCGGCCTTGCGAGCAGCAGGAGGCGCAGAAGGCGTAAATCTGGACCTTCGTCGCTCACTTGCCTTAGAAGCCTATGAGCACACAGCGGCCTACGATGCTGCAATCAGCGATGAACTTCATGCGCGGTGGATTGGAAGACCAGAGCACACCGACGACACAAGCGAACAAACTTCCCGCTTACCAACCGTCCTCCTTGCTTCGGCCACCAAATCACACCCCCTTCGGTATGGAGAGAACAGCCATCAAGCCGCCGCTCTTTACACCGATCCCAAAGCCGCAGGACTTCACACCACTCTTGTTACAGCAAAGGTTGAGGGCGAAAAGCCGATGTCGTACAACAACTATTCTGATGCGGATGCAACACTCAGGCTCTGCCGCGCTCTGTCCACCGACGAGTGGCCACAAACCCCTCATGCGTGCATCATCGTGAAGCACAACAACCCTTGCGGCGCCGCCTTGGGTGCAACCCAATTGGAAGCATACCAAGCGGCTCTTGCAAGCGATCCTGAGTCAGCGTTTGGATCTATTATTTGCTTCAATGAGCCGCTCGATGCACAAACCGCAGAAGCCATGGAACCGCTGTTCATCGAAGTCTTGATGGCTCCAGCCTACTCGGAAAAAGCCAAATCAATTGTGATGGCAAAGAAAAACCGCCGCATCCTCACCATTGATTCACCAAATGACAGACTTGCGCCGCTTGAACGTATTCTTGTCCGTAAGCCGATTGAGGGCGGTTGGCTTGTCCAAACTGAAGAGCCCCCAGTCATCGATTGGAAGAAGGCCAAGGTTGCCACAGAACTTGCTCCGACGGAGGCACAGATTGCAAGCATGAAATTCGCCGTTCGCGTGTGCGAACAAGTCAAGTCGAATGCGATCGTAATGGTGCAGGGCGTTGCCACAGTAGGCATTGGACCCGGCCAAACAAGTCGCGTTGAAGCAGTGAAAATCGCAGCACGCCGCGCGGGTGAGCGGGCCCAAGGATGCGTACTTGCTTCAGACGCCTTTTTCCCGTTCAAAGACGGATTAGAGCAAGCAGCGGACGCCGGCGCAGCATCGATTGTACAACCCGGCGGCTCCATTCGAGACCAGGAAGTCATTGATGCCGCAAACGCTCGTGGCATTTCCATGCTCTTCACGGGGCACCGATTGTTCAGGCACTGAATGTCCGCACAAGACTTCAAGCCTGAAGGCAATGACGATAGTGCATGGGCCATCTTTCAGACGTCAACAAATCTTACTTCGGCCACCTCATTGATGCTTGGAAAATGGCGTTTTGGTTTTTTCTTGGCAGCATTCGTTTAGTTGCCCACGGCCTCTTGCCAAACTTTGACACAGAGGCGGGCCAAGACACCGTCAATCACTACTTGCCGATTAAGAAAGATTAGGCCACAGTTGGAACCTTCCAACCAACCCACCAGACGCCCACTAGGGCGACAACGGCAATGAGGGCTTGACCGAAACCAGGGTCTCCAGCTTTTGTGATTCCATAAATGGAAACCGCAGAAACAACACAAATGATTGCGCTGATCACCATTTTTGAGTGAAAAGGCAAAGCCTTACCAGACCGGTAATACTCCAATAAAACGGGACCAAAGAGCCTGTTAGTCAGCAACCATCGGAACAGCTTCTGGCTGGATCGGGCAAAACAGTATGCCGCCAAAACAAGCCACGAAGTCGTAGGCCATCCTGGCACAACCAGCCCAATAACCGCGAACACGACCGCCAAGGAACCAATGACAATCCATACGCCTCGGACAAGAGGATTACGGGAAGGTTTGTGTTCCGCAAGGACCCGAGTTACGACCGCTTCATCGCTTTCTAGAGCCCCGAGTAACAACTCCTGCGGATCTAAATTGGGCCGGCCGGCCGAGGTCGGAATGACTGCGTCGCCCATTGAACTCATGTGGGCCTAAAGCGGGTGTATCAAAAAGTAATGGGCGCGAGCCCGAAGCGCTCAAGTCACGAGAAGGGTTGGCAGAACCATGGCGCAACCCTTCCCAGCACTGCGTCGCGACACCGGTGACGCACCTCTTCGTTGCGCCATTCTAATTTCTGGTTCCGGCTCCGGAATGGCCGCCATGATTCGCCATCAGGCATCGAACACCGATTGCGGCCACCATACCGTTCTCGTCCTGTCAGATCGGCCGGACGCGGGAGGGCTGGAGCGCGCAAGAGCGTTGGGCGTTGAAGCAACCAGCATCCCGCTTCCTTCCGACGAAACCAACTCTAAAAATCGACGTGAAAGCCACGAGCGCTTGGTCCATGAAAAGCTCGTTTCAGAAGGCATTGAACTCGTGATTTTGAGTGGGTACATGCGCCTTCTGAGCCCGTGGTTTATTCACAAATGGGCACCAAACATTCTCAATATTCACCCGTCTCTTCTGCCAGCGTTCCCCGGGGCACACGCACACCGAGATGTACTTCGAGCCAAGGTGCGGGTCTCTGGATGCACCGTACATTGCGTCGATGAGGGAATGGATACCGGGGAAATACTTGCGCAGCGCCGAGTTCCGGTGTTTCCAGACGACACCGAAGCATCGCTATCGGCACGAGTAAAAGTCGAAGAACACACCCTCTATCCCCAAGTGATCGATTCTTTGATCAATCCAGATGTTGAGGGCGATTGAAATTCTTCATCTGTTCTTCCAGCCCGACAAGCGACAATGAGGGGAGACTCGAAAATAAACTATCAACGCTGTCCTTTGAAGCCCCCGTGGTCCACCCTCTTGGGCAAAAACTGAGCAACGGTTGCCGGTTTCCACTTGGGTCAAGTGGAGTTCCTCCGCCAGATTCCATGAGGGCCGTCAAACCGCTCTGCTCAAGTCCAAACGCGTCACATGGAATCAATTGTACATCATCATCAACTTGCCTCATGACCCAATCCAACACGTCCATGAGGGACTTTGCCGAGGGCGGGTCCGGCCACACCTCGCCTTCGAACATTGACGCCCGTTCAACCGAGCCACAAAGGGTGACAATCCGGGCCGCTCCACATGATTCAGCGAGGGCGATCAGACGCGACACTCCACCTTCCATGAACGCCTTATCGGCCCCCATTCGCCTGCTTTTGCCGCCGGCAAGAATGAACGCCGTCACCATTCGTTTCACCTCAAACCATTTCATCTAAGCCGTCAAGGGCCCGTTCTAGTTCTGAAAGCAGGCTACGAACACGTTCGAGCAACGCCCGGCGCTCGCGACTTGAGCGGGCCTCTGGTAACCACTCGAGCAAACGACGAACATCTTGCGCATCCCTTTCAACAGTCCACTGATAGACAGCCTCTAAAACGGGGTCGTCAGATGGTAGGAATCGCTCGCTCATCAAACAAAGGCGCGCTGTGGCGGGGCTTCAATTCTCCTGCGAAAGCAAACGTTCCCGTATGCGTTCGAACAGGTCTCCTCCCCCGGGGGCAGTGGCGACCAACCCCCGTGCTTCGCCCAGCGGCCCCTTCCTTAACGAGAGAAATAAGACTGAAACTTGGTGCCATAAATTGCTTTGGCCCGCCATGGCAATCAGCCACCCATCGTCTGGTATGCTGTGGCCGCCGCGCACCATTTCCTCTGAGATCTCAAGCAGAGCCCCTAATGGTTCACGCTCTCCAAACAAATGAATCAGTGCAAGCCAAGGCCCCTCGCCCAGTTCAACTTCAGTCATATTTGCCAACAACAATCCAACGATGACAAGATCTTCTTGGCCGTGGCGCCTCCATAACGAGGGTATAATCCGGGCAACACGGCGTAAGTCGTTCTCTCCCGAGGTTAAAATCCAAGACGCAATTGTCCTCAATTCCGGGTTAGGGCACCCAATGTGGAACGAATACCCTCCGCTATGTGCAAGCAAGTCCGTTGAGGGTTTGGCCATGAGTCCAGGAACCCCGGCGTGGTAAGCTTTCAACAAAAACTTCAATGTTTTTCGACGCGAACGGAGCAAGCGGGGCTTGGGCTCAGCCAATAACCGGTCAAGTTTCGAGTTCATTCCGAGCCACCGTCGGAGGCCTTCTTCCGTACGTTTTCGAAAATATCCCCCACGAGGCCAACAGAATCGCGCAGCGTAAGCAGCATCTTATCGATGACGTTCGGGTCTTCGAATTTTTCTTTGACAATTTCTCTTAGTTCAGTTTCGATTGAAAGATGCTCGTCTTCATCGATATCAAATTCAGCACGAAGGTGGGCCAGAACTCTGAATTCATCTCTAGAAAGGGACGCGTTGACGATGGCCACTTCAAACACCTTTGTGTAAATGGCCCGTGCAAGCGCTGAAGGGATTTGGGCCCCTGGCTCGGTTTCAGCGTTGTTTTGAATCGCCTCATAAATTTCAGCAGGCTGCTCTGCGGTAAGGCTGAGCGCACTTGCAAGTTTGATGATCAGCCGCTTTTCTTCTCTCGTGAGGACCCCGTCCACCAACATCACCTCAATGGTGCTGCGGAACACATCCAAACTTCGAGAAGAACCAGTCGTCACACGCCGACGACCCCGTCATTGTTTTTGAAATCGTTGTTCATCGAGAACGAGCGATTTTTCACAATTAACGAGAGAGCATTCAAAAGGGGCGGGCCGCTGGTCGTACCATCCACCTCCCTTTCACGCAGCTTTGGATTTATCCACAGCAGCAGCCAAAGAACCTTTGGGGCCAAGGCTCCAAGCCCTTAGGAATAGGGCGGTTGATACCAAAGGAGACACTCACATGAAAAGAAACAACTCTGGCCGCGGAGGCGGCAACAAGCAAAGCAAGGCGATGAAGTACCAAATTCGCGCCGATATCAAAGTAAACGGAACCGTCCAACGCAAGGACATCATCGGGGCCATTATGGGGCAAACCGAAGGCCTTCTTGGCGATGAACTCGAACTCCGCAAATTGCAACGCACAGCACGCGTCGGCCACGTCGATGTTGAAATGGATACGAAGGGTGGAAAGGTCCACGGCATGATCATCATTCCTTCAAGCCTCGACAATGTTGAAACTGCAATTATCGCATCTGCTCTCGAAACGATTGACCGAATTGGCCCATGCAGCGCCAAAATCAGCGTCAAAGAAATTCTAGATATCCGCGCAACCAAGCGCACAGCAGTCGTCGACCGTGCGAAGGAACTCCTTCTCAACCTGGTCAACTCCGGCGAAGCAGCATCAAAGACCGTCATCGAAGAAGTTCGGTCTGTCCTCACTACCGGGACAGCAACCAGTTTCCACGGCTTGACTTGCGGGCCGAACATCGAAAAATCCTCTTCACTGATTATTGTTGAAGGCCGCAATGATGTCCGTAATCTTCTGAACTGTGGTGTGAAGAACGCTATCAGCGCAGATGGTGCAGGGAACATCAAACAAGAACTCATCGACCTCGCTAACAGCAAGGAAACGGTCATCCTCGGTATCGATGGTGATCGCGGTGGAGAGATGTTGTTCAGCCAACTCATTGAAATGATGAAAGTCGATTTCGTTGCCCAAGCGCCCGTCGGCCAAGAATGGGAACTTTTGCCACAAAAGACCGTGACAATGTGCCTTCAAAAGAAGGTTGAAGCGACCAAGTTCGCTCACGTTCTCAAGAAGAAGCAAGAAGAAGACGATCAGAAGGCTGGCGTCCCAGATAAGAACTGGGCAGACGACATGGACGAAGAATTTGAGGTGGCGGAAGCCCCTGCAGAGGTTCACGAAATGTTCGATCACCTCGATAATCTTGACAAGAACAAGGCTGTCTTCGTCATGGTCGACGGTACCATTTCTGAGCCCGTTGGGCCTTCAACCCTCTCCAAGACCGCTGGCAATGCCGATGGCGCTGTTGCCATCGTCTTCAACGGACCAGTGAGTGAGCGCACCCTTGAGATCGCATCTGAGGCCGCAATCCCTACCGTGGTTGGGACCAAAGCTGGAAAGGGATTCGCTGAGCGCGAAGGCGTTTCGGCGTGGCTCACAGAAGTTCACCGTTGAACCCTAGATGACGACCATCTTCATCTAAGGCATCGTGCCTAGGCCGCAGTATGGCCGAAGGTGAAGACCAAGGATGGCTCGATGACGAAACTGATCCATTCGAGGACCCACAAGCAAGTGAGGCCGAGGTAGAATCGGTCGAAGCCGCAGAAGAAGTAACCGAATCCTCCGAGGTTGAAAACTCGGACGAGGTGAGCAAATCTGATTCGGAAAGCGATAGCGAAATGGCAACTCATGTTGACCCAGCCCCCTCTGCTTGGGGGTTGCCGATTCGAGCTGCACCAGTGCTGGAACAAAATGGCGAGTTGGTCACCGAGTACCCACTAAAACAATCCCTCGACGGGCGCCAAACAACATCAATGGTGGTCGATGACGATTTGCTGCGTGTTGTCGATACAGAACTTGGCGACGACGGGCACCGGAGAATGAAAGTTCGAATGACAATTCACCGAGACATAACCGCCTTTAGCCATCAGCATAATGAATTGATGCACCAGCATCAAATGCTGTGGATTGGATGCTTTACTGCAGGGCTGGTCTTGGCCCTGATCGGCCCAAATGCATTCGGCGTGCTCGGTGCTTTGCTCGCCATCATCGGTGTCCGAAGTTGGGTGCTCATGCACCTTGAATCACACACGCTCGAATTCTCAAATCAGGCGGGGCCTCACAGCTTAACCTTGCACGCCTACGGGAGCAACCGTGGCTTTTTCCGGGCGAGCATGGCGATGATTGGCCCGATTATGGCGGATTTCATCCGCAACGGCACCATGATGGTTGACGAGTTGGAACAACTGCATGCCAGTGTTCTCGCGCCTCCAGCGCCCCCCGCCCCAGTTCCAGCGCAGGCCATGCCCGCAGTGCCGATTGCACCTGTCATGGCCCCAATTCATCCAGAGGTGTCCGAAGCCGCTTCGCCGATCCAACCTGAAGTAGCGCCCCCGCAGTTGCCGACAACAATCCCGGCGCCCCCGGCAATTGGCCCGCCAGCAAGCCTTCCCTCACCCCCTCAAGCGCCGGTCCGCACTGCGCCCCCGCCGCCAAAGAACATCCCGGCCCCTCTTCCCGCAGCACCCCCGCCACCTGCCCCAGCAAGCCTGCCTTTGCCACCAGCCCCCCTGCCTCCGCCAATGCCAATGCCGCCAGCAGCAATCGGACTTGCACCCTTGCCACCACCCGGGATACCTATGCCATTGGATGCACCTTTGCCGGACGCCCCCCAAATTGCTGTTGAAGCGTCCCCCGTCGAAGAAACACTTACTCCAGATGAGCAGAATGAACTCTTGAGTGAGTTGTCTTAGGCTGAAATGCCACCGGCAGAAACCGGGTTGAGATGTGCGATGAGGTCGGTCACCTCGCCCTGAAGCGATGGTAAATCAGACGGGCTTGGCAACTCTTTGTGATCGGCCAAGAGTGGGAGTGGAAGGCCTGGTCCCGGAATGCGTTCGAGGGCGCCACCAAGTTCCTTGGCATCTGCGAGGAAGTTGTTAGAAGAGCCGGAATGGCGATGCTCAAGCCGAACGCGCATCCAGCGCTTCAGATTCTTCGTGCCCTTTGAAAGTGCTAGGATCAACACCGCTCTTCGAGCATCATCAGCGTCTTCTTGCGGCATTAATCGCAAACTGAGCCTCAAAAAACGGTCGACTCGCGTGTCACGCGGTTCAACCCCCACTTCAGCCGCCAACCCACGTCGGACACCCGGTACGGCAGAGAGCCCACGCCGCTTCACATCAGCCGCTAAGGTGGCCATGTCGATGGATTCAAGCAACGACACAAGAGCATCAACAACAGCAGAACTTGATGCATCCACCAGTTGAACCGCATCCGCATCTACTTCCTCGGGTACGGTGGAATTTTCTTGAGAAGATGGGGCGACAGCGGGTGGCTGGTTTTCTGGAATTGGTTCTGAAACTGGGACCTTGGGGCGGGGCCGAGCGATGATAGTTTCCTCCAATGGCTCGTTTTTATCGTTCGGACGCACGATTCCTGCTGAAGCACCAGATGCCTTGATGCGAGGCGATGCGGCTTCAGGTTGTTCGCCATTCATTGCACTGAGGATCGCTTCATGAGCATCATCAAGAGCATCGGCCGGCATCATCGTGCGGACTGCGGCGTGTTCAGGAATCGGCAGCAATGTTTTGCGCGGAGGCTTTGGAGCCCAGGAAGTGATTTCAAAGGACTCATCTTCAACCGGCCTGCTTGAAAGATGTTGAGCATAACCGGCAATCTGGTCGCTCAGCATTGCAAGTTTCAGTGGGTTTCGAAGCGACGCTTCCACATCGAGCGCTAAGGCAATATCCCGGTTCCATGGCAAGCACACCAATCTGCGAACAAGCGCATTATGCGTTTCAATTGCTGAGCGGGCGGCGTTAAGTTTTCTCGACGCGAGCACAACATCCTTTGAGGCAATCGCTTCCAATTCTTCAACAGCCCATCCCGAGCCTGAAAGAAGAGCAAGCTCTTGCTCAAGTCTTGCTTTGAGTCGGTCATGCACGTCGCCAGCGATCAAAGAGGCACCCGTCCGAGTGGATGCCACCGATGTTCCAAATTTACGAATCTGTGCGATCTCGGCTTCGAATTCTGCAAGCGTGAATGAAGCGGTGGAGGTCGAATTGGACGCCTTTCCTTGCGCTACGAGGCCCCTCCAATCTTGTTCGAGCATTCTTCGGTGTCGTGCGCCACGGCGGGCATGTTGTTCGATAAAGCGAACATAATCCTCCAAGACCTCTTCTTGAATTTCCAATTCGCGCAAGACGCCTATTCTCCGTTCAATTTCTTCCGCCCCCTCAAACGACACATCCAAATTCGCCATGCGTTCAATGAATTCAACCCGCTTCTCGAGCACGGTTTCATTTTGCTTGAGTCCGTTTAATGCCGCCTTTGGGTCTTTTTGCAAGTGTTCGTGCCATGCATCCATTGCAAGACCGGCGTGCTCAAACCGTTCAATACGCTTGATGCATTCGAGTTCAAGACGTTTCCATCGTTGATCCAAGTCGTCGACAATGTCGATGAACGATTCAGTCTTTTCGAGGTGTCCGGCGCAATGTTCCGCTTTTTCAACTTCCTCGGGCCACACCCCGGTCACTTCCTTCCATCGTAGAAATGCGTTCAGATGAAGCTGAAGCGTGGCTTCAATCTCAGGTAAATTCGCTTCCCACTCCAACAATTCATTGGCCCGAATGCCATCAGAATGTGGAAAGATAATCCCCTTTGCCCGCCAACTGTTCAACAAATCGTTGAGCAGGGCCATGCGCTGGTGAAGGTTGTCCGCAATCGCACTTATTTGAATGCGCAAACCACCAATATCCGCACTTCCACCCTGCGCCACAAGATCAATTCTTTTCTGCTCATGGTGTGCGGCAAGTTCAGGATCAAACGGGGCGATTTGTTCTGCAATCAACAACCGTAGATCTTCATGCACATCGTGCAAATCGTGCAACCTCGCCACATGATCAAGCCCGTCAAGGATGTTCATGTCGAGGATCTCAACAGTGTCGTACCCTTCCCCGCTAAGCATTGCTACTGCTCTTTCGATGGTCGCTCGTTGCCTTTGCTCGTCCTCCTCAACCGCAGCAAGAGCCTCGTCAATTGAATGAAATTCATCGGGGTAGGCCAGCAGAGGGCGCATTACGACCGTCGAGGGCTTCGAGGATGGATCAAGGACGTCAAACCTGGACAATAAACCAGCGTGCTCCTCTTCTTTTCCATCGTTCCGCCACGCCTCTTCGCTTCTGTAAAGTGCTGGCTCCCAAGGTCGCCACTCTTTTGCCCACGCTTCGTATTCTTCGAAAATGCGTTCAGCGTTCATCGGATCTTCGAGTTCTGACGCCCATGTTTCAATCAAATCATGCGCGTGCTGATCTCCCGAATTGCCAAGGTAGGCCGTTCGTTCTTGCAGCGACTGTGCCAGTTCAAGAGCATAATCGAGGTACAAAAGACGCTCTGCGCCTATGGATTCATCTTCACCCAAGTAATCTTCTACATTGGCCGTTACCCAGCCTTCAGCAGCCAATTCCATCAACCGATCGTAATACCAAGGCCGGGCGTTCTGCGCATCGTCTTGCTCATCCATTTGCGCCACCTCAATCACTCAACACGAGCGAGAGCCTTTCAATGTGAGCAAGGATAAGGGCGGTTGCGATTGAATTTTCAGCAGTATTGGTTGTCACCAGTGTGTTTCTACACCGAACGCCGGCTCTCGAAGAAAGGTCAAAAAAACCACTCGAGAAGCCTTCGATGTTCCGCAGACCATAAAGGTGCAAAGAAGAGGTGAGGGGCAATGGAACCTATTACCGCTGCATTTGGCCTTGCTTGTATTGCTGCAAGCGGAGGCGCTGGATTTTGGCTTCGAAAGGTTGACGAGCGCCTCAATGGGGTCAACGACACCGCCGTGGTGTTGCAACAAGCACAAGCGGCGCATTTCACCCACCTCAACAAAGAAGTGGGGACGCTCCAAGGCCAGGTGCAACAACTGACAGATCTCGTCACCGCACTTCGCGCAACGAACCCGGAAATGCACGGGGCCATTCTCGCCCATGAAATCATCACGGCGTTCGAGGAAGATGTTGAATCCGACCACACCATGACTATGCACGCCCTTTCTGCTTTGGAAACGCTCGTCTCAAACATTTCTACAGAAGCGACAATTGGGGATGAGGCCCTTCTATCCGCGACCTCGGCTTCACTTCTCGGGCGCCTTCTTTCTGCCTTCGATTCACGAAGTCTTTCTGCCCAAACCCTTGGATTGAATCCAGTAGCCGCCCACCGTCTTGGCCATGCTTCGTTGCTTCTGGCTCGTTTTGATTGGGCGGAGGCAAGCTTTGGTTTGGCGTACCAATCGTCACCAGGAAATGCGAATATTCTCGAGGCATTGGAACACATTGCACTTCTCAAAGGCGATGACGAAGTGCGCCGCCATTGGCTTGAAGCGAGAATGACCGTTCACCCCGACCAGCCCGATTTGCTACGATCGCACGCCCATCTGTTGGCTAAACTTGGCGATGCAGAAGCAGAACGCGATGTGTTGCGGCTCGAAGCACTGGGCGTCGATACTGCCGCAGACCGCTCCCTGCTCTCAGGGCTACGGGCCAGAGCAGGCTCACGCTCAGAAGCGCTTGAAGCCATTGAAAAGGCGTTGGCCGAAGATCCAAATCAATCGGCTGACTGGCTCAGTTATGCTCAACTTCTCAATGAAGAAGGGGAAGACGGCAAAGCCCACCAAGCCGTCGAACGTTGCTTGGAACTTGACCGTCAGAGCGGTGAAGCGTGGGGGCTCTTGGCCCAACTCTTGGCTCCGCACAACAACCGGGTAAAAGAGGCCCTCAAAGCGGCAACACATGCGGTTGCACTTGATGCAGGCGGGACGGATCTCGTGTTCCTGAAATCGAACCTTCAACACGCGACAGGTTCGGCGACAGCCGCACAAGAAACACTCGAAAAGGCGCTGCTCAAGGATCCAGCGAATGCAGAATTGCGCGCCCGCATGGCTGGACAAAGCCTCTTGGAAGGGGATCTTGAATCCGCTCAGAAACTCCTCGATGAAACGCCATTTGGTATCGATCACGCTCTTCTCCATGTGGTTGAAGGACGCCTCCACCTTGCTCTGGGCGATCTTGCTCGAGACGGGACGGGGAAAACCGACGCCGTCTTGCTAGCAGACGCTCTTTCTTCATTCGAAGGGGCGTTGAAACTTAATCGAGAACTCGGCGTTGCTTGGCTTGGCCTAGCAAGAACCAAGCGCATGCTCAGAGACATTGGCGGTGCATCCGAAGACATGGACCGAGCCATGCGGTTGCTCCCCGATCAAGACCCCTCTGCATGCGCAGAAGCCGCCTTGCTCGCTATCGATAAAAATGATCTCTCCACTGCGAGCAAGCACGTTGATGCAGCTTCCGTACACGGCGATGCGACGACCGTTTCGTACGTCAGAGGAAACATTGCTTTGGGACGAGGTTTACTCGACAAAGCCATCGAACACTATTCCGCAACCCTCGAATTGAACCCCAATCATATTCGTGCACGATTGAACCGTTGCTCTGCGCTTATGGCCTCGAATCAGGCGAAAAAGTCACTGGACGACGCCCAAATACTCGTTGATTTGGCCCCTTCGATGATGCTTGCGCGTTACTTACGCGCTGAGGCTTTGATGGGGCTTTGCGAGTGGGCTCAAGCCCGAGAAGACCTCGAGCATGTTCTTGAATCGGCACCACACCACCACCAAGCCCTCACTCAATTGGCTGCTTGCTTCATGTCCCTTGAACGCCCAGAACGGGCAGAAAATCCGCTTAATGAAGCCATCCGCCTTCAACCAAACCACGCTCCCGCCTGGCACCAAAGAGGGATTTTGTACTTGGAGATTGGACGCAACGACAACGCTCTCAACGACTTTGAGGCGGCCATCCGTTGCGATGAATCCCACTTTGATTCTCGCCTCAAGATTGCCGCCATTCACCATCAAGCCGAGCGGTTCGATCAGGCCGAACTTGCATGGCATGCCGTGCTCGGCTTAGAACCAGAACATTCGGTGGCCCGGAAGCGATTAGCCGAATGTGAAACCCATTTACTCAAGGCATGAGTTCGTGGGCGGCTTGACCACCAAGCCTTGATACCCAACAAACTGTTCAGCACCACATGGGCATTCGAAGGCATACTACGCCCGTCGTTGCGCTGTTGCTTTTTCTTTTGATTGCACGCGAGATTTACCCGTACACAGAACCGCTTAACGCCGAGGCAATTGATGGCTTCGAGATTGAAAAGCTTGCAAGTGGCTTTGGCGGGCCAACCTGCATGACCTGGGCCGAGGCCGATCTTTTGCTCATGTGCGACCGAGATGGAGGCAGGATCCTCTTGCTCAACGCTAGTCAAGACTTCAGCCATACAACAATCATTTCGAATTTGGATCACCCGCACGGCCTCCATTTGACCGAGGATTACATGATTGTGTCCGAGGAAGGGGTTCTGGCAAAATACCAACGAAGCAACTGGACGTTTGGGAATCGTTCCATCTTGGTGGAAGGGATTCCAAGTGGTAACCATCAAACAAATTCAGTTCGCGCTTTCCCTAATGGGACCCTCATTTGGCACAGCGGTTCGACATGCAATGTTTGTCAGGAAAACGACAACCGTAATGCCGCCCTTCTCTGGGTGGACCCCGTCAATGGTGAACATGGGGTGCTGGCATCCGGTGTTCGAAACTCCTTCGATGGTGTTTGGGTTGAAGGGGCCGGCTACGTGTTCAGCGACAATGGAAGGGATTGGGAAGGCGACCACCCCAGGGAAGAAATCAACCTCCTTGTTAACGGAGGGGCATATGGATGGCCGGATGATGACCCCGAACATCCGGTCCCGGAAGGAACGATCGCCCCCATTGCCACATGGACGCCTCACACCTCGTTGAACGGCCTCGCTCTTCGGCCAGATGGCTCTGCGATTCCGGGCCTAGACTCGAGCAAGGGCCAAGGTTTCACCATCTATGGAACCGTTTTTGGTTCCTGGAACACCTTATTGCCACAAGGCCATGAAATTGTCAGGATTGATTTTGTCCCAACCGGATTGAATGAAACAGGTGACTCAAACGCCGCTTGGACCACCGAAGTCACTCGCTTTGCAACCGATGTCGGCACCCCCCTGCCAATCTCCTTTTCGCCAGACGGGACGTTGTATTATGCAACGTTTGGTGGCAATGGCGGCCTGTATCGCATCACCGCACAGACATAAGAACGCTAACAGCCGATCAAGCGTTGTCTGCGGCCTTCATTCGCTTTCGGTTCGTAATCTCTGGTCCGGCCGTTAGTGAGGTCTATGCGGAAGTTTCCGCTTAGGTTTAGCGCCCCCCGGTCGACGAAAGGAAAATCGTTGGACCTGTACGGGGGTCTCTTTGATTGGGTTGAAACCAATGCAGGCCATTGAATATAAATTTGCGATATTTAAATAGCGTAATCTCAAGTGCAGCCCATGAGCAACATCACCTGCCCACACTGCCAAGAAATCTTCAAGATGGACGCCACTGATTACGCCTCGATCGTACAACAGGTCCGGGGTACTGAATTTGAGAGTGAATTGCATAAACGCCTTGCCGATGTCGAAGAAAAACACCAATTGGCAATCAAACTTGCTGAAACCAAAGCAGCGGAGGAAAAGGACCAAGAGTACGCCAACAAAGACAAACAGATTCAGCGACTGAAGGGCGATTTGGAAAAGAAGGAAATGGAACAACAGCTGGCATTGAGCAATGCCACGACCCCACTTCAAACAAAAATTAGCGAACTAAAAAACCGTGTTGAAAATGCAGGAACAGAGAAATCTCTGTTAGAAAAAACCCTCAATGAACGGCATAAAGTCGAATTGGAAGGCAGAGATCAAATCATCAAAATGAAGGACGATGAAATTCAACTTCGGAAAGACATGAAGATGAAACTCAATACCAAAATGTTGGGCGAAACCCTTGAGCAACACTGCGAAATTCAATTTGAAAAACTGCGCCATACTGCCTTTCCATCAGCCGATTTCGATAAGGACAACGACGCCTCAAAAGGAACAAAAGGCGACTATATATTCAAGGAAGGAGACTCGAATGGCGTGGAGTTTATCTCGATCATGTTCGAAATGAAGAACGAGGGCGAGGAGACCAAAACCAAGAAGAAAAACGTAGATTTCCTAGAAAAGCTCGACAAGGATCGGAAAGCAAAGGGTTGCGAATACGCAATTCTTGTCTCTATGTTGGAGGCTGAAAATGATCTTTACAACGAAGGCATTGTCGACATGTCTCACAAATATGAGAAAATGTACGTCGTTCGTCCACAATTTTTCATTCCCATCATCACGATTCTTCGGAATGCAGCAATGAAATCTATCGCCGTTCGAAATGAACTTGCCCTAATCAAAGAACAAAACATCGACATCGAAAATTTCGAGGGCGAGCTGCATGAGTTCCAGGAAAAATTCTCTCGTAACTACGATCTTGCCACAAAACAATTCATGGAAGCAATCAGCCGAATTGACAAGTCGATTGAACAACTGCAGAAAACCAAAGAGCAGTTGCTCAAATCCGGCAACAATTATCGCTTAGCGAACGACAAGGCCCAAGACCTGTCGGTGAAGAAACTCACGCGAAACAACCAGACCATGAGAGAAAAGTTCGATCGTTTGGATAAGAGCGAATAGCGCCCGGGCAGCACCTTCTTGCCACACTTGGCCAGGTGGATTAATTACGCCGAAGGCACATTAAAATTTGAGATATTCTAATCATATTCAGGCAGTCATCGATGCAGCCCCGACTTCTCTTGACGATGACACCGCCGGTGTACGAGCGGCATAGGATTGCTGAAAAGAAAGCGGTGCGGTCAAGTCGGCACGCATCTTGGCAAGCCTTGAATATCATCGGGCTTAGGAAGGCAATGGGGAGACTATGGAATCAATCGGTAATTCCCGAAAACTTGTCATCGAAGGCGGACAGCGAATCGTTGATTTCGATAACAAGGCCTTCAAACCAATTCCCCAAGCCGGTATTGACCTAGCAGTTCAAGCAATGAATGCTGGCGTTATGTACCGCTACCAACCAAAGAACAAGGAAACCTCCCTCACAGCAACCCTTGAACACAATTTTTCGAAGTACATGGGCGTGAAGCACACAGTCGGAACAAACTCATGCGGCTCTGCTATGTTCATCGCACTCAACATTGTTGGTATCCAGCCCGGCGATAAGGTGCTCACGAACGCGTTCACCTTCCATGCAGTTCCAAGTGTCATCCAACACGCCCGTGGAGAACCAGTGCTTGTTGAAAGCAATCGGGAGTGGGCAATGGATCCCGATGACCTGGACAAGAAAGCCACAGAAACGGGTGCCAAAATTTTGTTGATGTCCTACATGAGGGGGCACGTACCAGATATGGACGCCATCATGGCGGTTGTCGAAAAACACAACCTCATTCTGATCGAAGATTGTGCACACGCATACGCGACGCTTTGGAATGGGCAATTGCTGGGTACTTTTGGCGAAATTGGTTGCTTTTCCACTCAATCCTCCAAAGGCTTGAGCGCAGGAGAGGGTGGCCTTTTCATCACCAACAACGATGAACATGCGGCAAAGGCTGTTTTGTATGCAGGTTCCTATGAACGGTTGTGGACAAAGCACTATGATTTGGATGCAGAATTGATGGATCGCTTGCAAAATCAAATCCCGGGTTACTCCATGCGCATGCAAGAAGTCACCGCGGCCATGCTGACGCCCCAAATCGAGCGACTTGCCACCATCAAGAAGATTCATGTCGAGAACTGGGACTTGCTCTATTCTCTTCTGTCCCACCACCCGCATATCGAAATCCCAAAACCACTGCAGCAGGTTGATTCATTTTGTGATACCATGCAATTTCACCTCGTTGACCTTTCTCGTGAGCAAGCAGATTCATTCATCGATTTGATGAAACAAGAAGGCATCCCAATGCAAATTTTTGGAGCACGCCGAAACGCCCGGGACTATCGCCAATGGGAATACATTCAGGCCCATCAGGATGAACTCGTCGACACGATTGCAAACATTGAGTTTGCTTGTGATCTCTCCATGCAACCCCATCTCACCCAAGAAAACATTCGGACCATGGCAACGGTCATCGAAGACGTACTCAGATACATCACCGATCAAGAGGCGTGAACTCAGAGCGCAGCGACCTTCCCAGCATTGAGTCGTGTCAAGCATCGTTCACGGTGCCAATGCTAAAGCCGGGGCCTCCCTAGCGCTGCTGATGGCCGATTTGCTCCCAGGTGGCGTTCACCCCTGGCATGTCTTTGATGACAGCAAGGTAGGCTATTACAGCCAACTGCAGCTAAAGCGCTGCATAGAAGACCGGAATCCATTGCTGATTTCTATGGAAGACAAATATCGCTCCAGAGCACTTGTAGATTCAAAAGGCGTTTGTCATTTGATGGAGCTATACCACTGGTCAGAAGACGTTGCTATTGATTGGGACAACCTTCCTGAACGCTGTGTGATCAAGACAAATCACTGGTCGGGCGATGCGCTGTTCATTATGGACAATGGCGAAGAACCCCTGTTGAATGTCCCTCGGAAATGGAAGTTGTTCTCTCGTACCGATAACCGCTATCGCGTGATTCGCAATTGGCGCGATCAAAATGGAAAATTCTGGCCGAAGTGGCGTATCGAGCGCACCCTAAGATGGTGTTTGAACCAAGAATTCCCAGCACCAATTGAATGGGGTGCCGCTAATATTCGTCCCCGTGGCGTCATGATTGAGGAATTGCTGACGGATGAAAACCGGTTACCGAATGATTGGAAGGTTCATGTTTTTCATGGAAAGGCGGGATTCATCCAATATGATACGGGTCGTATGACCTCGCATTCACAATCCATTTACACGCTGAAAGGTCAACGCATTCACCAAACAGATGGGCGTTGGAGCGAACGATACACTCCAGATGAAATCGTATCCATCCTTGGCCAGGATTCTATTGACGAATTAATCCACATTGCAGAACGCCTCGCAGAGGACATCGATTACACGCGCGTCGACATGTTTTACTCCGAAGGAAAATGGTATTTTGGAGAATTCACCAACTACCACAATTCCTGCCACCCCCAATCCATTGAGTGGGAAGAACTTGCAGGCGGTTTGTGGTTGCAAGATAAATCATAATCCGCCAAGCCATTTGCTGAGCCGCTCAACACCCTCTCGAATGTTTTCAGGAGACGTGGCGTATGAAATTCTGACAAAACCTTCTCCGCCCTCCATGAGCGAGCCGGGGATCACCTGCACCTTTGCTTCAGCAAGGGCCCGTTCTGCGAATTCGATGTCGGTCATGCCCGTGCCAGAAACATCGCAAAATGCGTAAAATGCCCCTTCGGGCTTAGGGACGATGACGCCGGGTAATTCACTGAGAAGTTGATGAATCAATGCGCAGCGTTTCTTGAAGGAGGCCGCCATGATTGCCGTCTCTTCCTTCAAATCGAGCGCGACGGTTGCAGCAGGCATCATGAAGGTCGCCACGTGTGTTGCCGCACTGACGTTGATTTTCTTGACACCGTCCATAACCGCTTTTGGGCCCGTGATCCAACCAAGCCGCCACCCTGTCATGGCCCACCCTTTCGACCAGCCTCCAATGGTGACCGTTCGCTCAGCTCCTCCCGGAATGGTGCAAGGGGAAGTGTAGGGGTGGTCGGCCCACACAAGTGTGGCGTAGATCATATCGTCAATAATCCAAAGATCATGTTTGATTGCAAAGGCAACCAATCGTTCAATTTCAGCCGGAGTGTAGACCGCCCCGGTTGGGTTGTTTGGGGAGTTAAGGAGGATTGCTTTGGTTTTGGAAGTGACGGCAGCTTCTAGGTTGTCGAAGTCGGGGTGGTAGTCCTCTCGTTTGACGGGAACATGAATGGGCACCGCATCGAGGAGCTTGACCATACCGTCATATGAGGGCCATGCAGGTGAAAGCAGAAGCACCTCGTCACCCGCATCCAACGTGGCCATAAGGCCGTAGAGAACGGCTTGTTTACACCCGGGTGAAACGAGCACATCTTCTGGATCAGCATCGATACCATGGACGGTCAGATGTTTGGCAACTGCTTCGCACAATGCAACAGAACCTTGCGTTCGAGTGTAAGCCGTTTCGCCGCGATCGAGGGCTTGCTTCGCAGCATCAACCACTTGAACAGGGGTATCAAAATCAGGCTGGCCGACCGTGAAACGAATCACTTCTGGACCAGGGGGAGAAAGAAATGCAGCAAAGCCAATGCCTACATTTGACAATGAACGGTTGATTTCAGGCATCGCGGTTCCCACCCATTGGACATGCATCCAACGCC
>DAFX01000106.1:0-3313 GCA_002495535.1 Euryarchaeota archaeon UBA433 | reverse complement strand
TAACGAAGGCGCCATTGAATATCAAGACTGCGCGCGATGCCAACGCGACATAAGCGTTTGATTGGAAAAGAGCACAGGCTGGGATTTGAACCCAGGTAAGAGGATTTGCAATCCCCGACGTAGCCGCTCCGACACCCGTGCAGTACCTCACGGATTGAGGGGTTCTATTTCAACGCGACCGATTCCCACTTAAGATGGCTAAAGAAGCACTTATCGGATTGCTCGGCCTTTCACCGGAGGTTGTTTAATGACACGGCCTACATTGGATGAATCATGGAAGATGGCGAAAAAGCCCAAGGCACCCCTGCGGCGCCGGCACCGGTGTTTCTGGGACAAGCGTTTGGGGGGGCACAAAGCCCAGTCGTTCAGTCAACCCCCCAACCCTCTCCCGAAGGGGCCAATCCTCCGATCTATGTCAAGAATGAACCGCAATGGGGTGAAGCCACACCCCCTCCAACTTCGTTCCGATGGGGCCAATTCTTCATCGGTCTTATTGCCCCCATCGCCGTTAGCCTTCTCTTCGTATTCGTAGGGGATTTGGTCGCCTCGGACCAATACGATGACTTTTATGGCTATGAAGAGGCGTTCATGAGTCCCGATGAAAACGGACATTATTCGGCGCAAATTTCATTGCCGCCTGACCACGAGTTGGATTATTGCTCCCTTTATTCGGATGAAATTCGGCCTTGGGAAGAAGGGGTATTTTGTGAGGTGCTCTGGGACCACTCCCTCGAGGTACGCCAATACCTCGAAACACCCACGCAGATCCAACCACTGGCTTTTGTCATTGATGGAGAGAACGGAACTTTTTCTGTGTCATACAACGGAACTACAGACATCCCGAACGACATATCTGGCCGTCTTTTCACCGACACCGGCACCCAATACGCCCGCATTTACGCTGCTGAACACGAAACGGATAACGCCTCCGCAACTTCTTACTTGAACAGCACATTCACTCCAACCAATAGAACACTTCACATTTATCTTGACGCTGTCTTTTTTTCAACGAACGAAATCCTCATGGTCACCTCTTGTGAATCGGAGTCCTTCTACCGCCAGTGCAACGCTACCCACTCCGAAAAGGGTTACAGAATGGACGTGGACTTTTTTGGCGATCCAGAGCACGTCACGATTGGCGAACTGACCCCTTCGAATGAAACACTGTGGTTTATTCCGAATGGCGAGGACCTGGTGTCCTACCAAGTGAACATTAATACCTACAATTATGAATTGGAACAAACGATCAGTCCAGCAGAGGTTGTCGATGGAATATTCTGTATGACGCCCTTCGTGTATGTCATAGCAATCGTCGTGTCGTTTGTGAAAGGCAAAACAGCACTTGGCTGGGGCTTGCTTTCATCAGCGCTTCTCTCCATCCTCTTGTTCCTTGGATTCATCGCCCTTCTTATCCTGTCCTACGGAGGCAGCTTGTGAGAACTTTAACCCGCCACCTTCTTCGCCAACATCACAGAGTTAATGTTCGGCGCATGGCTGCTTGACCTGAGGCGATAGAGTGAAAATTGTACATCCGGCCGTATTAATTCCCCCAAACATGCCCTCTGAATCGTATTTCGATTGTCGGTTCGCGGTGCTTAGGGCACCGCTTGGGTTTGAGAAAGGAGCGGAGCGATTGACCGATGACGGTCAAGCGATTCATGCATGGGTCCCCGATGGTGAACACATTGTCGCTGTTGGCAGAGCCCATCTCATCGCCAACGACAGCGACGGCTCTGCACCCGACCACGCCGGCCCCAACGCAAGCACATGTCCCGCCTTTGGGCCACTTTCCGACCCGGAAAACAGGCCAGCCATCCAAATCAGGCAAATGGGAACGAGACCGGAAGCGCAACGTCGCGGGCACGCAAGCGAGGTCCTTTCGATGCTCGAGAACGCTTCAGTGGCCCATTTTGATGCAAAGGTGGGGCTTTTACAAGCCAGAGAACAAGCGATCCCATTCTACCTTTCACAAGGGTGGAAACTGATTGACGAGCCCTATGTGATTCCGAATATAGGCCCCCATCGTTCAATGATGAAGAAGTTTTGACCATTGAATTCACCAATGGAGATTCAAATAGGGTCGCTATTTTCTAATTTAGAAGAAACGCCTATCGCCGATGCGATTTTGTGAAACATGAAGATAAGAACAGATGAACACCGTAAGTGATCTTCTAACGACGCACGTCGTTTGGAGGGGATATGATGAAAATTAGACAGATCAACAAGAACAAACCATATTATGTGTCCCCGAGTCACATAGAATCAATGAAGACTGAAGCCGAACACCAACGGTCAAAGAATGAGAAGTACCTCAAGGCGCTTCAAACGTTGGCTGAAAAGTACCCAGATGGCTTTTCGACCCTGGCTCCAGAATTAATTAAAGCGAGTTTTTACAACATGCGGGGCCCAGATCCATATTTTTCCGAAAAACTGTCAAATTGGTTTGAAGTTGCTTACAAATGGGAAGATTTTTCTGAAATATTGCCCAAAGACGCCCCCTTTAACAAAAGACCAGACGTCCAAACCCCTTCAACAGAAAATTTACCTCACTTGGAGAAAAAATTCCTTGAAAAAATCCAAAATAAATTTTCAGGCGATCATTCTCGATGGGATGCACCTACTCGAGACCAATTTATCATTCTCGGAATGCTTGCTATGGAGGGCACGTCAGGCGTGAGGCAGGGTAAACTCGCCCATTTCCTTGGCAACGGGTTGGATGGCAGTGGTGGGCTCCCAAGTTCAAACGCTATTCGAGCAGCTAAGATTGCGCTTAGTAGGTACGCAAAACCAATGCAACTCTTTTCACCCGCAAAGGGCAATGGAAACGAACGTCTGCATTCTTTTGCAAATTCGAATTTGGCAGATCTTGTTTGCCGCTTCGTTCTTGCCCACAAAGCATCAATTCTTTTGCCTGCTTCTATGGTTTATGCTCAATGACCGACACACTCATCGCGTCGCGCCATTGATATAGGGTCGGTTCATTCCAGTTGTTAGAGGGAACGTTGGGTTCCCTATGACTGACCCGTGACAAACGATGCATTTGGAGGATCAATACAAGGAAGTAAACAAGGGACATAACCAGAAGACTGCGAACCAGTCAATTGCACAAAACTACGCTGCTAGTATGCTGCAAACCTCCCTTGTTCAAACCTTGAAAAACGATACAAATCAGTGCGCAGCATCCCCGCAATTAATTCGAATGCACAAGTCCTCCATTGGAACCGAATTTCGAACGTTTTCGATGGAGATATACACCCCCCAGAATTGCCTTCCCACCAGCTGGGCCAGCAATCTGGAAAGAGAGAACAGCGGG
>DAFX01000064.1 GCA_002495535.1 Euryarchaeota archaeon UBA433 | reverse complement strand
ATCCGATTCGAAGGAAGATGGGTGCACGGTCACAGCGGTAGTGTTTCCCTGGTCCCATTCCAAACCCAGAAGTCAAGCCTGCCTGCGTCTCTCCCAATACTGTGGTACGAGAGTCCACGGGAAAGGAAGTCACTGTGCCCCTCTTCTTTCACCTTCGGGTCATCCTCAGATCTCACTTCGGTGGGCGCTTGGCCGGCTACTCCAATTGGAGTACCGGCCTTTTTTGCGTTCAATAGACTGATAAAACATACCCGACAGCACCCCAAAAGAGGACACCTGTATGCCCATTGACACAGCGGACATTTTTGGCAGCGATCAGGTTGGCATCCATCTTGCTGCTGTTGGCAACGTTGTCCTTCATCCAGCTGAACTTCCAGTTCATGTTCTCGAAAAAATTGAGACCTCTTTAGGTCTTGAAATGCATCCAATCTCCATAGGTGGTTCGAATCTTATCGGGGCTCTTGTTGCCGGCAACAGCCGTGGTATGGCTGTAGCAGACATCGCTACAGAAACTGATATCGACGCGCTTACCGCCTTCGGTGACGTTGTTGTTATGGAAGGTGGTGTCAACACTGCCGGTAATCTGCTCCTCGTCAACGAGCAAGGCGTTATCGCATCCCCAAGCATTCCCACAGACGGTCTTGAAATCATGGCTGAGGTCATGGGCGTCCAAGTTGCGGCGACAACCATTGCCGGCCAAGATGTTGTGGGAAGCCTCGGTGTGACCAACGATCAAGGCGTACTTTTGCATCCAGATGTGACGCCAGAAGAAGTCCTGTTGATTGAAGAAGTCCTTGGCGTTCCTCCAATGGTCGGTACGGTTGCTTTTGGTTCACCCTATGTTGGTGCAGGTTCATGCGCCTCTAATTACGGCATTATTGCAGGAACAGAGACTACGGGGCCTGAATTGAACCGTATGGAAGACGCACTTGGGCTCATTTGAGCCACAAGTTCTCGACTGAAATGTTCAAAGGCCTATCTTGACGGTCATGTGGTATGGCAGAGATGCTCTATCAAGGAAAAGTGAAGCAAGTATGGTCGACCGATGACCCAGACATCCTGGAATTTCGGTTTACTAATCAGATCTCTGTGTTCGACCAAATCATTCCATCATTGATTCCACGCAAGGGTGAATCGCTCAATCGTACAACTGCACACTGGTTCAAATTGATTGAAGACGAGGGCATCTGCGGCACCCACCTGGTTGAGGTCAATGCACCTGACCGTTGTCTCGTTCGAAAAGTTGAGATCATCAAGGAGCCAGGAATGGTCCCTCGGGATATGGAATGGGTTTTCGTTCCTCTCGAAATCATTTGTCGCCACTATTTGTCAGGTTCTGCTTGGCGCAGATTTCAGCGTGGGGAACTCACGCCTGAGCAACTTGGTGTTGCTGCAGACTGCGAGTACGGTGCGAAACTGGAAAAACCATTTTTGGAAGTCACCACCAAGTTCGAAGCCTTCGATCGAAACATTTCCAATGAAGAAGCCTTGGAAATCTCAAACATCACCGAAGGGGAACTCAATGCAATTTTTGACGCAGTGCTAAAGATTGACGCACTGATTGAACGTGAAGCGGCTAAGAATGGCCTCATTCACGTGGATGGCAAGAAAGAGTTCGCTCTCGGTCCAGGTCGTAAGATTGTCCTTGTAGATACCTTCGGCACGCTAGACGAAGACCGCTGGTGGGATGCTGAAGCCTACGCAAACGGGGAATGCATTGAACTTTCGAAGGAATCTGTTCGAACGCATTACATCGAAACCGGGCACCAAGCAGCTCTGAAAGCAGCACGGGACTCTGGAACAGAAGATCCAGCCATCCCAGCACTTCCTCAAAACGTCATCGATACAACTGCTGACTTGTACGCATCGATGTATGAGCGTCTGACATCAGAGCACTTCTGATTAGGAATGAGAACGCAAAAGAACGCCGACGTCTCGTCGTTCTGCAGCTCTGAGAATAGCGAGCAAATTTTTGCTAGCATCCCTCATTCCGCCATCGATTGGTTCGTCCGCTGTAACGCTCCATCCTCTGCCTGAAAGTCCCCTTCGTAGGTGAGCTACTTGCTCCGAGGTGAGGTAGCCACGAATGTCCATGCCCGCACGGCCTTGATTGAAGCGTTGGTGACCAACATGTTGGTCGCAGAGTCCGTAATTCAACTGGTTGAGCATTCCAATGATGACGTCCATGCCAATTCGCTCTGTCAGTGCGCCACGTTGATCGTTTGGTCTCATAAATTCAATCATGTAAGTAATTGGGGATCCGTCTCCATGGGGGAATCGTCCAATGCGCTCTCGAGCTTTTCCATCTCCAAGTGGAACACTTCGTCCCTCTCTTGTCAATTCAATCACTGCAGTGAACAAAAGTGTTGCATCGTCCCAAGGGATGGTGCTTCGATTTTCTGGGTTTTCAATTCCTTGCTGCCTGAGCCTCGCCTCAAGTGCCGTGTGGTCTGAAACCAGTTTGGACCAAACGCTCCCATCGCCTGCCTGACTTGCTTCTAATGCAGGGAGAAGAGCGGCCACGAGTGTGCCATCGCAAGCATCGAGTGTGATGAAAGGACTGGTTGATCCATCAAGGCCATCGAGGTCCATGACTGCGGCTTCCACCAATCCATGATAAGGCCTTGCGTCGTGGTTGTCACTCGTTTCCAAAGAACCGGCGCATCCGATCTTCCCGGCCTTCGGCAGAAGAGGCTGGTTCAGTTCCCATCTCATCCCGCAGGGACGCCAAACGTCCAGATGGGCTTGCGTCCTCTTCTTCAGGTGCTTCAATAATTTCAATCGTATCAATATGCTCGGAAGGCACTTCCGGCTGTATCGCTTGCTCGTGTTCAATCTCATCTGGGATTTCAAAGGAGAATTCATCGACCTCTTCTTCCACTTCTTTGATGTCGTCTGTCGGTTTGCTTTCAATTGCAGTCTTTGGACTGCTCTTCTGCTTCTTCGTGGGCTTTGCCGCGCCAGTGGACGGTTTCATGACGCCAGCAAGGTAGGCTACGATGAGCAATATTGCCGCAAATCCAAGGCTCACAACGAGTTCACTGGTTTCGACAAGTGGTTCAGAAGGCGCTTTGAAGAACGCAATCTTTTCATCATCGTCGCTGTTGTCATCAATGTCGTATGGAACATCACACTTCAGCGTTGCAACCAGTTCCTCATCGTTTGTCATGCCTTCTGGGGCAGGGATCGTCACCACTGGAGGGAAATCTCCCTCGGCAATGTCGATGACGCGAACAGTGCTCCATGCACTGTCTTTACTGGCTACTGTTACATGGCAGTTGACGCCTTCCAATATAGACCATGAAGAGCGCTGGACACTGATCTTCAACACTTCATCAGCAGTGAATGAAAAGATACCAACGTTCCAACCAGAGGCCCTTGCGACAGCATCGATGGTGTCTGTTGCCAATGTACGCCCATACGAGTCAATCACCATTACGCTGATTGAATGAACACCTGGGCTTGCGTCCCACCCGGTTACATTGACATCGTATGTTCCATTGGCCCCCGGGGCAAGAAGGACAGTTTCTGTTCGTAGATTGATGGTGTCTCCATGGTCGGAAACTAACATGATGGTCGCACGAACCTCTGCATCGCTCGGTGCAATCATGGTGCACTCACCTACAGTGTCTTCCAAAGTCAATCGCCCGAGGTTGCTGAAGGCTTGTTGTGTAAGGTCACAATCAACCTCAACTTCGGACAATTCATAGCCTGCCACATAGATTGACATTCGGTCACTCGGATCGAAGGAAGACTCCAATTGAACTTCATTCTCAACGGCTCCTGCCGTCAGTTGTACGGATTGTTCCAAAAACGTCACTGCTTCTGTACTCGTGAGTAGATCATCAACTGGTTGGCCAAACTCAACAGTGATGCTGGTTCCTACCCGGGCAGAGTGAACTGGCGTGGTGTGGAATGTGTGAGTGCCGCTCTCAACTTCTAAATCATGGAGCATCAGGCCGAGGCTTGGATGGTTGACTTCAATTGTTACCATGAACCGCTGCTCATTCCAACTTGAGTCGGGAGTGAGCATGATTGGCAAACCAAGAATTTGACCCGGAGCCACCACAATTTGTGAAGAACCGTTGACCAACCAGCCACTTGGCAAGCCAGTAACCGCCACTTGCATCACTGCAACATCATTTCCATTGTTTTCGACCCATGCGGTCGGCATGCCACCCTGTTCGTTGACCTTCCAAGTCCCTCGATGTTCGATGCTTATGTTTGCTTCTTCACCAACACGGACTGGGATCTCCTGTACAATTTGTCCGGCTCCATTAGCGTCGGAGATTCTGATCCTCAACACCCCAACCTCTCCTGCTAATGCTTCTTCGGGAGGTGTGACAAATACCGTCATCGATGTTGATTCGCCCGGGTTGACCACATCACCGTTTTCCGGAAGAAGAATTGGCCATCCTTGTCCTGCTTTGGTGAACCAAGGCGCTTCAGGGTGGTTCCCCAACTGCTCGACCGTCAGGGTGAGGTTTTCTCCACCTGGCGCTATTGTCAATGATGTGTCAGAGAGGTTGAAGCGCCATGCAGAGGAGTGACCTACGGTGTACTGGAGGGTCGTGTTCGTCACGAGGACGGTGCCTGAATACAAATTGAGAGTGAGCGTGGTTTCGGTGGTGTACCACGCATCTTCTGGCACTGTGAATGCCACAAGCATCGCAGTGGATTCATTGACTTGGAGCAAGTCGGAAGTGGTCGAACTTGCAGCCCAAAGCGACGTGTCATTTCCTGCATGCTGAGTCTCGAAGGTTGGGACAATAGTCAGTGTGTCTGGCGTGTTACCAATGTTGGTTATGTTCATCATCACTTCCACTTGTTGGTGTGGGAATATTGATGAATTTTCGGTTTGAATTCCATCGATTGACCATTGGAAATCTGGTTCAGCTTGCACTGCTAATGCTACGGTCGAGGCAACGCCACCTTCCCCCTGAGAGGTCCAAGTGAAGATCAATTCAAACGGTGATAAGGCGGGAATGTCCTCAGAGAGCACCACGTCAACGGTGGCTATGGTCGTCGCAAGGGCGCCAAGTGTTCGTTCTGGGTTGTAAATGGTGAATGCAACAGACGGGTCTTCGGCCATCGAATCTCCAGCAACTGCTCGTGCACTCAGCACAAATTGATCTTCCCCGTTCCCTGGGTTTTCCAGGCGCAACAAAATCGATTCACTTTCGTTCACGGTTAACGAAACGGCGGTTTCTCCTGCAGATGGTAACGGTTCCAAAAGTGTTGCAGATGATCTAAACACTTGCTGCACATGAAGTGTCATGTTGAGCGAATAGAACTCATGATTTGCCTCCGCTCCTGTGAACGAGTGTCGCTGTGGTACAGCATTGACGGGCAGGGAGAGGTGCAGGGTGCCTGATGCAGCAGCGTTCGGGGCTCCTGTCATTTCGAGGTAGGTTCCATTCACTTGCAAATCTCCGGTCCCCGACCAAATCCAGCCAGTGTGAATCATTTGAGCCTCGGCCATGTTCCATTCAAGCGTCCCATTTGACGGAAGGATCGTAGCAAAGGTCCACTCGATGCTTGTGTTTGGCAGGGTTCGAACATGGGCTGGTGCAGATTCTAATCGTGTGGCGTGGAAACTCACGTCGAGTTCCTGGCAAAGGGTGCTTTCTCCGCTTCCAATGCACATGGTGAGCATCGAATCTGTCGAAGTTCCAAGTTGAACACCTGCGGGAACAGGCAGTTGTGCGAACAACTCGATGTCCTGGTTAGGGGCTAGGGTCAGCGAAAACACTTCTGTACCATCTGCCCTGAACAGAGAAGGAGTTCCCCCCCAAGAAGGGGCCGTCCAATCAATGGAGGTGGTTGATTCCTGTGCGTTGCCAAGGTTTTCGACGACGAGCCATGCACTTGCGTCGTGGTTAGGGCGACCATGGCCAGCGGTTTCCCCTAATCCTGATGGCCCAACAACAGATAAGCCCCGAGTTCGTAAGACTTCGAGGGGCAAACGAAGACTAGCGGTCACACTCGAATCGCTATCGAGGGTGAGCGTAAGATCGACATAGGAATTCTCATCGCCTAACGCCGTCGATGGAATCGTGGCTGTGAATTGCAACCCAACGGGTGCATTCGGGATGAGGTTCTGATTTGATGATCCCCCTGCCATGCTAAATGACCAGCCGTTGGGCAGCGCATCGTCATTCACAGCAAGTGTCCAATCAGCAGCTCTCGATCCAGTCGCAGTGAGGTGAACATCAACAGTTTGAGAAGTACCTGGTGAGATTCGAATCGCCTCTACAGGGGGGTCGATACGTGCGACATATGGGTCGAGAATTGTAAGCGTCGTCGTAGCGTTGTTGTTGTCTTTCCTAGCTTCTGTGAGGTTGTTGTTGACGTCGAGGACCAACGTGAATTCGTGTTCTCCCAATTCCGCGGTGAATGTGGCGCTAAAGGTGAGAGGGCCTCCTTCACCGGTTGGCGAAACTGGATCTACATCTGCGAATCGCTCTCGGGCGATTTCATCTCCGTTCATACGGATCACAGCGTCGACGTTCTCTTCGTTTTCAAGTGTTCCAATGTTGGAAAATTGACCTGTTACGGTGACCAAGTCTCCGGGGTCTGGGCTTGTGGGGTTGAAACTGATTCCACGGTTGTCGGCGAGGGGTGCCAAATCAGTTACGAGCTGAGAGACCAATGTGTCACCAATCAGCAAATCGATCGTCCCATCACCATCCATATCGGCTGCTGCTGGACTTGCCCATACTCTGTGTGGCATCGCCATTGGCGAAGACCAAGCGTTGTTGATGTCGGCAGATGCTCCGGTTTCACCGTCAAAGGCCCACAGCCTCATGCCAAAGGGGACCACCAATTCTGGCGCACCATTTCCATCAATATCGAGCCAAATTGGTGAAGCGACAGCAATTTCATCGTTGTCGTTTCCGTTGCCTCTCTGAAGGTCTCGTGACCATTCCTTGAACGGTGTGTCATCGCTGATGTCATGGCAGCCTGCCATGCCCTTTCGGTTGAAAGAGAATTGGGATTCTGAATACCAAGTCACCCAGCAGAGGCGGTCGTGCAATCCGTCCCCGGTTGTGTCAATCACCAATGGTTCAGAGTCTGCGTATCCGTTTGGTGCTCTGAAGTTGAAAATTTCGCTGGTCGATGTCATCTCCATACCGATGTACCTCGCCCCAAGTCCAGTGGTCCTACCGTTGGCATCTGTTGGGACGGTGAGGATCATCTCCGGCGCATCGTCGTTGTCCAGTTGGGCGATGACCGGACCTGGGAGCCTCAAGCGGGGGGCATCCGAATCTGAATCTGTGCCTTGCACAGCCACTCGTTCCCAGTCGAGGGAACCCGATGCACCATCGATTCGCCAAATCCACATCGAACCACCGTTCGAGTCAATGGTGGTGAGTACGATGGCTGTGGTGCTGCTGTCAAGTGCGGCCCAAGCAGGTGATGAGGGGTGAGTGCCACGATCGAGTGTTACCTCCCAATCCGCCTCACTTGGTGCGCTTGTGGTCAAGCTGAATGAAAGCACAGTTGGATCGTTTGAGGTTTCATCCACCACGGCCAAAACCAATTCAGGTGAACCATCCAACGAAAGGTCTGCAAGCAAAGGTTGGGTGACGGAGAGGTGGTTGCTCTGTGAGGTTGGCGTGTGTGGGCTTGCAATTCCTATTCGATAATCCACGTCTGTGTAACTCCAGACCTGTTCGTTTTCATGGCCGTTCTTTTGCCAGCCTGATTCGCTGCACGTCAATTCGGGCGACCAGACTTCGACGTTCAAGGCGTTCTGTGTGTCGTACACGAGAATAATTTCCTGTTTTCCATCTTGGTCAATGTCGACGATGCTTGGGGTTGAGCGGACATCATTTGTTTCACCTACGTTGACCTGCCATGCAATTTTCGCATCGTCACCAGCGACGAGTGTCAGGTAGGTGTCAGTGGTGTCGCTGTGCACCAAGACCCCGAATAAATCCTCATCAGCGCATCGTTCCAGTGCAGCCTCTGGGGCAGTGATGCTGTTGGAGAAGTCCGCTATGATCGAACCGTAGGCATCGCTCCCTTCTTGGTCATCGAGTGCAGCCCAGTTGATTCCGGGTGCGTCGATTGTTCCGAGCACAGTCACATCCTCGACCGCACCAGCGCCAGGTCCTCCGTTGGGACCATGCACGGGCATGCTACCGTTGTGGGTCGGTGTCCGGCCGAACTGGCCCCAAGGTTGATCCAAACCATCCCACACATCCCCTGAAGAGGTCATCATGGGGTCCTCTAGCGCCTCGAGCGCAGGTGAATCATCAAAGGTCGTAAGGAAGGGTGAACACGATGCCATTATGAACATCAAAACTGGCAAGAAAACAGAGATGAAATTTCCAACGCCGTCCTGCGTTTTCTCTGTCATGAATACTAAGCAGGTTCGGGGGGTTGTTATGGGTTATGGCGGTCTGTCTCTGAAAACATCGATTATCTCTCCCCAGTTTCTTCTCCAAAACCCAACCATTGAGCGGATATGAAGTGAGTTTCAAACTTGCGAAGGAGCGAGTGCATTAAATAGAGGTCGTCGGTGGCGAGAATGACTACGGTCGACTTCTCTCCAGAGGCGGGTGCCGGTGAAGGACGGAATGGGTTCCCCACTCCTCTTCACACATCTTCTCTGAGCGGTTGGCCGCAGAGGTGAATAGTATGTACAAAATTGTTTCAAGGGAAGACACGATCCGCATTCCTGCTGAATATATGCGCAAGGGCGCATCACTCAACGATCATATCGATCGACTCTCGATGACCGCTTTTGAGGGCCGTTTTGATGAAGAAAACCGCTTCATCCTTTTGACAACCAACCACGAGCCCCTCGGTCGTGGTCGCATTATCCACGGAGACGGTGCGATTTACCAAAAGGTTCGATTTGATGCAGTCTTGTTCTGCATGGAGGATTACGAAGTGGTTGAAGGCGCTGTTTCAGAAGTGAACGAATTCGGCGCTTTCGTTCGTATTGGTCCAATGGAAGCTTTGCTTCACAAGTCCCAGATTATGGAAGACCACGTCGACGCAAACGTCGGCATGGGCTGGATTGAAGGTCGCCAAACTGGCCGTCGAATCGGCGTTGGTAACTCCGTTCGAGCACGCATCGTTTCACTTTCGCCTGATACCTCAGATCCTCGCCGGTCCAAGATTGGTTTGACCAGCAAGCAACCAGGTCTTGGATGCCACGACTGGATCGCAGAGGATAACGAGTGAGGTGGCTAATTATGGTTAAGATTCCCTTTGCTTGTACCGAATGCCACCTCATCCTAGAGGATGGCGTCGATATGTGCCCTCGTTGCCCATCTGCTAAAGTTTCCACCGATCACCAGGGATATGTGATCATCATGAACGCAAGTCGCTCTGAAATTGCCAAGCGCCTCGAGGTTGAACTACCCGGCAAATACGCTCTCAAAGTAAGCAACCGATAAGGAGATGAACAACATGGAAATCGTAAACAGAATCGAAAACAAACTTCTCAACCGAGTGGAAATTAGTTTCCGCTGGCAGCACATCGGAAAATCTACCCCTTCCCGCAAGGAAGTGATGGACTTGGTCCGAACCCTCGAACCTGGTTCCAACCCAGATTGCATTGTCGTCAAGGACTGCAACACTCGGTTTGGACAACCCTTGACCACTGGCATGGCTTACATCTATGGCGATGAAGCCTCCATGGCAGTAGAACCTGAATACATTCACAAGCGACATGAGCAATTCTGGTCCGCTAAAGCGCCAGAAGCTGAAGAAACCTCCGAAGGAGGTGACGAGTGATGGGCGACGGTCCTAAGGCTGGTGCCAAGTGGTCCAAGTATTCCATTGGTGAAGACGGTACCTTGATCCGCAATGCAGAATTCTGCCCGGAATGTGGCCCAGGTGTGTTCTTGGCCGTTCACAAGAATCGAAAATCTTGTGGACGCTGTGGTTATACGGTTCCAAACGAGTGAATCTGAAACGGCGGTGTCACGCCTTTTCTCTCATCGTGCTCTACTCTGTGTCTAAAGACTGGAACGGATCCATGTCCCGTTGTTAAGAAGGATGAGAATTGTCCCATTCTTGTTCATGATATGTACGGGTATTTCTTGCATTTCGCTACGCTCAAATCCACTGGCAGAGATGAAAAGTTCCTCCCTCCATCCTGCAATTCGCCATGCCTGCTCTTCTTCGCTCCAGTATGCATGCTGGACGGGACCAGCCAATTTTCCCTCAGCTACGATTGAATCTTCATGCCTCCAAACTATTGAACCATTGTCGTAGACCAACAATTCATGTCCATTTGAGGCGTACACCTGTTGGAGAACCCCGTCGTATCGGAACACATGACTGGCAACGAGGTCACCATTTTTGAGGTCATAGGATTGGGAGCCACCACCTCGAGACCAGACCTTCAACAACCCCTTCGTTTTTGTTGCGGCAATCACATCGTTGGCTCTTGGGAGTTTCTTTAGTTCAGGCCAGGTGGGCAGTTCGACTCGCCAATGTTCTCCAGCATCATTCCCCATCGCATAAATTCCCTTTTTGTACAATACGAAGGCGAACCCTTGGGAATGGCCACAGAGGGCCAATGGCTCAGCGTCAAGCACGTGGGACCAAATGGAACCTTTTGGATGGTGCGCTGATTCGATGGTTGTGCGCGTGCGTAGGGTGCCTCGGTCAGGGCCATCCTGCAAAGGCTGACTGCAGTCAATCGCAGCCATCCGTGCCATGAGGAGTTCGTGATCAATCCACGTGGCAACGAAAACGCCATCGGACATACATGTGTGTCGAACACCCATTGGAAACGGCTGATGAACATCACCAATCGGACCCAGTTCTGGATCGAGGCGAAGAAACTCCCCATCAATCCCTACAGCCATGTATCCTTCTTCATGGGCCTTGACGGTCAAGGCGTGAAAGGGGACATTGGGCGGCAAGCCTTCGGTCATGCCCTGTCCTTGCTGGCGTGGTTTGTCAATGCTCCCACTCCACAAAATGAAAAGCCATCAACACCTCGAGGTGCCATGGAGCAAGTCAGTGTCGTCTTGATTGTGGTCAGCGGTGGAGACATCGCTTCGACCAATCAAGCAGAGGTTGTGCTGGACCTTGCCCCTTGGAAGAGCCTTGGTGATTTAGGAGGCATGCCTGCTTATTCGCATCGAGATGTGCGTATGTGGAGGTTCCCCGATGGAATTCTGCGAGAGGATCATATCGATCGCAGATGGACGTCCCTCACTGGGGAATTTGTCCGAGAAGTGATCTTTCCTTCTCGACATGTGGCGCGAAGCGGCAGGGCGTGTTTGACGCTTCACCCAATTGGGGTCATGCAACTCGATGCTTCATCTGAGCCCCCTTTTGGTGGTAAAGCGGGGGATGCACCCCCCCCGTCAACCCGACTTGGCCCGTGGTGGCGTTCGTTGCTCAAGCGAGCAGAGGTTGTCGATTTGGGTGAAGAGTTTGACATCTCCTTGGAGGTGACGCACCACGGTCCATGGCTAGAGGCACCCAGTTTGTTCATCGAAGTTGGTTCGACCGAAAAAACATGGGGGCATCAAGGGGCAGCAGAACTTCTTGGGGCGCTCATCCACGAGGGTCTCGGCTTAGATGGTTCCTCTGGTATTGGCAACTGGGATTCTAAGATCAATGCAGGTGAGCCCGTGCTCATCACATTGGGGGGAGGTCACTATGCGCCAAGGGGCAACATGACCGCTTCCAACGAAGGTATTTGGCTCGGGCACATGTTGGCAACCTATGCCTTACCGTTTGGCACTCAACCCCTTGACGGAGAACCAGCAGAGGGGCTCTGGCGCCAATCGATTTCTGCAGCGTTCCACTCAACTCAGACGGCTTTCCCGGGTGGAAATATTGTGTTTTCAATGGATAAGAAAGCGTTCAAAGGATGGCAACGCCAAGCCATACGCAGCCATCTGGAAGATCTTGGAGCCCCTCTTCTTAATCGGAAGGGTGTCCTCGACTTGCTTGGCAACGAGAATTGACTGAAGGGGAAGCAACAAGCCTCATGAATCCCCTATGCTGAGCGGTTGTTAGGTGGGGGCATGGTCGGGCTTTTTTCACGAACCGTTGTCGCCGCCACTGTACGAATGCCGAAATGGTTTGTCGGCTGGGTTTCACGCCGATATGTGGCGGGTCCGAGTTTGAATGATGCCGTGGAAGTGATGCAACGTCTAAGTTCAGAAGGGGCGTGCTTCACTGTCGATGTTCTTGGCGAAGAAATTACCAACCTTGAACAGGCTAATTTTTTCCTCGAGGAATACGTGAGGGTGGTCGATGCCATTTCCTCAAATAAATTGGATGCCAATTTGTCGATCAAACCAACTGCATTCGGGTTGCTGATCGACAAGAAAAAGGGAATGGAAAACATCGAAAAACTTGTTCGTATGGCCAACGAGCACAACATGTTTGTCCGTCTCGATATGGAAGACCACAGGGTCACAACCGACACGATTCAAGTGGTTCTGGATTTGCATCGCCAAGGCTTGACAAATGTCGGAACGGTGTTGCAGGGTCGATTGTTTAGAACCCTCGATGACATCAACGACCTAGAGGTGGATCTAGGGCCTGCAGCCGATTATCGAATCTGTAAGGGTATTTACCTCGAGCCGGAAGAAATCTCCTATTCGGGCTATCAAGACATCGTGGACGCTACAAACGCCTGCATTGATCGCATGCTCGCTGCAGGTGCGTACTGTTCGATTGCAAGCCATGATCTTCCTGTGGTCGAGTATGCAAAATCCGCTCTCGAATCCCACGGCATGGGTCCGGGGATTCCTGATCCCAGACCGAATGCTGGGCCCGCTCGGAATGCCAAAGGGCCAGGGTATGAATTCCAAATGCTCCTTGGTGTTCGTGGGCCACTTCGTAGAAAGTTGTCTGCCGCAGGTCATCGGACTAGAGTTTACATTCCGTATGGGGAAAAATGGTACGAATACAGCATTCGAAGGTTGAAGGAAAATCCAACCGTTGGAGCCCAAGTCGCAAAGGCCTTTTTGATGCCTTGGACCAATCGTCCTTAATCAGCGCCTTGGCTTCTTTTTCCGTCGGGATTCAGGCTTGACACCTTTTTTGATGATTTCTTTGGGCAGAACCGGGTTTGGATTGAAACCCAACCGACCTTCTTTCCAAGCCTGCCTTCGTTCACGAGGCGTCCGCGGTTCGAAATGCTCCGGGTTTGGCGGTTCATGGAGGTACATACGCTTGATGTCTGGAGCGTCTACAGTGCCTCGCAATGTTCGTCCCTTTCCGGTGTGTATCGCACGAATCCGCCATTCATGCCCTTCAATTTCGATGAGTTTACTCGCAGTGTATGTTGTTGCTTCAGGAACGATGAGCACGTCCGCCTCTGAATCTTCACCTCGAGTCATGGTGATCTTCACTCGGACCATATCACATCGCAGTGCAGAAGCCCTTGCAATCAGACTCGCTTCAGCCCGCTTTGCCTTCCGGCCATTTTTCATTTCAATTTGGTTGATTTTCCAAAGTTTTTCCCCATCCTTGAACACATCTTCCAGCTCAATCATTTCATCAGCATCGATTTCCAATTTTGAGGTGCTGGAGGATGGTCCCTCTGTGAGAATAAACGGAATTTCCACGACTGGTGGCGGTCTGAGGTGGACGGTGTGAACCTTTGAGCAATCGATGCACTTCAGGAGGTAGTCTTTTCCAGTGCCCTTCAATTTCTCTGTGAGGATCTCGTGACCTGTGAGTTCATCGCACACCGGACAATGGACTGCATTTTCCAAGAAGACTTCCTCCTCTTCATAGAAATCCTCCATTTCTTCAGGTTCATCCATGCGCTTCCCCATGCTAGGCGCGGAATCCCTCTCGTTTGAAGTCACCGGCCTCTTTAGAGGAATGCGAGGCTTCAAGGGGAAGTTGCAGGAGGCACAAACATGGCCAGCGAGCATTCCACTTCTCCAGAGGTGAACAAGGATGAGATCCTCGCTCAGTTGCTTACTGCAGATGCTTCTCGTGTACGGGATGAACCTGAAATCGCTGCAAATATCAGCACCCAATTGCAACATATGGGCCTCTCGACATGGTCGATTTCAGCACATCGTCGCCTACGAGATGCACTGGGTCGCTTGAAACCGAACAGAGTCATCGAAGTAGGTGGTGGAATTGGTCACCGCTCAGCATGGATTTATGATCTATTTGTTCAGGATGGTTTCACTCCAGAACGCTATGATATCATCGAAAACGGTGCTAAGTTTGCGGTCATCATTCATCGGCTAATGACAAGGTATGAGGGTGAGTCCTACACGAAAATCGTCGTAGGTGTGCTCGATGCGTTGGTCGGGGAAACCCTCGCTTGGAAAGCTGCTTCATCGACTGGTTTGGAAGTGGGAGATGCCCCGATACAGCCCGAAGCGGATGCGATTATCGTCGATGGGAAGTCCTCAATTCGTGCAAAGAACGTCGAATTGATGCTTCCTTTCCTTGCACCGGGAGGTGTTCTTTTCACCCTTGAACCAGACATGCCGGTTGGTGATGTGGATCCGGAGGACACAGAAGGAATGGCACTGGTCGAGGGCTTCAACGCATGGATTGAATTGATCCAGTCGTCGAATGAAACTCACCATATTGGCTTCATGCCGTTGTTTGGTGGAACCTTGGTGGCAATGATCCCTCGCTGAATCATTCAGGATCAGGGTTTGCAGCCTCAATGAGTGCTTCGATTTGCAGCAAACCATAGCCATAATTGTCATCATGCCCGTCTTGATTGGCTTTTGGTCGTGATGATTGTGCCATCCATTCCTTCACTTGATTGATGTTTGAGACGCTCCCTTGTGAGCCGTTCGCAGCAAGCTCTGGGTTGTTTTGCAACAGCAGAGCAAGAGCGCCGGTGACGTATACGGTTGCTGCACTGGTTCCGTCGCTCAGTGACCATGTACCTTCTTTGTTGATGACTGCAACCATCTCAGCTGGGGCTACAACCTCTGGTTTCTTGTGCGGGTCTGATCGGGGGGTGATGATCGGTAGTGGCCACAAACGGCCGTTGTTATCTCCAACAGAGGAACCTTCCCAGTGCGTTCCCGATTGTGTGACCCCACCCACGCATATCACTGCCGTTTCGCTGCAGGGTGTTGCTACGTCACCATCGTCGTTTTCTCCTCCGTCATTACCGGCAGCAGCGACCACGTAAATCCCAGATTCGATAGCGTCTTCAGCAGCCTGTGCTGAACTTCGATCGGTTCCAAAATTGAAGGGGAGAATACCAGGAGCACCTCCGAGTGAAAGCGAAATGATTTGTGCTCCATTGCTGGCGCACCAATCTATGGCTTCGGCAACGACACTGTCATCACCAGATCCATTCTCTGCTAGAGCTTTAGCAACCAAGAGTTCGACCTTAGGAGCGATACCTTGCATCCAACCGTCTGCAACAAGAATGCCTGCCATGCTCGTTCCATGGCCGTGGTCGTCATAGGGCTGACTTTCTCCTCCCACGAAGTCTTTCCATTTTGAAACCTCAAGGTTTTCGAGATCCTGATGGTTCGTGTTCAAACCGGAATCAACGATGCATACTGTGACTCCCTTGCCTGTTAGCGATACTTGGTCTGCTTGGATCAAATCTGCATACGTCTCTTGAGCCTCTAAAGCAGCACCACCCGGGCGGTAGCCGGTGAATTCCGCCCCGTCAAACACCACAAAGCCGACATAAGCGAGGCTTACGATCATGACCAAAGAGAGGCTGAAACTGACAATTTTTTTGGCCATCGCAATATCCGACTCAAGATGTTGTGATTCTCGTGTGGAGGGTGGAATCAAACGGCTTTGCTCCGAATCCATTTGTGGGATTGGAGGCAATTGAGGTAATTGGGCGCCATCAGCCACGGATGCTACAGCATCGTCCCAACTAAAATTTTCATCCATAGTCATCAACTGAACGCTTGGACCGCTTCCTCAAAGGTGTCTGCGAATAATTTCGCTTCCTCCTCCGTGTTGTAAAAGTATGCTGATGCTCTGAGCGATCCGTTGAGGTGACCTCTGTTGTTAAACCAAGAGTGAACGCAATGTTGGCCGCTTCGGACCATGACGCCTGCTGCCTCGTCGAGCAACAATGCGATATCATGGGCTGGTAATTCATGCATGAGTATTGAGCATATACCTCCTCGTTGGGCGGCATCCTCTGGACCGATGATGTCCACACCATCCAACCCTCTGACTGTTTTGCTCATAATCCGGTTCAGTTTTATTTCCTGTTCTTGGACAGCATTCATGTCCAATGCACTGAGGTAATCAATGGCCGCTCCAGTCGCCATCATGCCTGAAAAGTGTCCAAGTCCACCTTCGAAACGTGCCGGAGGTGCGGCCCATTCAAGTGAATCGTAATGTGATGTTTGAACGGTTTGACCTCCGGCTTGAATCGTGCGGAGGTTGTCCAGAAGTTCGTAACGACCCCACAGGCCACCCATGCCAGATGGGCCACACATTTTGTGAATTGAAAAGGCCATGAAATCGATGTCGAGGTCCTGTACGTCTACGTCCATATGAGGTGTAGATTGAGCCCCATCGACGCAGATAAGCGCCCCGTGATCGTGAGCGATCTTTGCCACCTCTTTGATTGGAAGGCAGATTCCATCCAAGTTGCCAACATGGCTTACGGATACCATCTTCAACTTTGAACCGGCATCTGCACAGGCCGCCTCAAAAGCCTCGAGATCAAACGTGTTGTCTGGACGGGACGCAACCACCCTGTGGTCAATACCCTGCTCTTGCTCCAGTTGAAGCCACGGCACGAGGTTGGAGTTGTGTTCCCGGTCAGTTGTGAGGACCACATCTCCTTTTTCCCAAGACATCCCATGAGCAACTTGGTTCAAAGATTGGGTCGCATTTCTGGTGAAAACGACTTCATTGTTGCTTCTCGCGTTAAGGAATGTGCCCAATTTGGCACGTGAAGCAGATGTTGCTTGAGATATTTTAGTCCCGTAACGGTGAACCGACCGCCCTCCACAACCAGGTCCTGTGGTGTAATACTCGTGGATTGCGTTGATCACACTGTCGGGGCGCAGCGTCACACAGGCATTGTCAAGGTAAGCCGGTGCATTCTCATCCCTCAATGTGGGGAAGTCTTCTCTTTTTGCTCTGAAATCCATTACCATGCCTCCACGTCTGAAATGAAATCTAATATTGGGGCGTTGATGCCACAAGTCGGACAATCAAAGCGCGTTGGTGCCGGAGTTTTACAACTGGGGCACTTTGAGCCAACCGTGCATATTTTTGAGCAGCCCTGAGTTTGGCACGGCAGTTGCAATTCTCCGTTTTTATTCCGTGAAATTGGGACCTCAGCATCGCATTCTGGGCAAAAAGAACCGCTCTTGGGTCCGGAAGGAGCAGATGCGTTTGCAAGTTCTGTTTCGGCTGCTAATGCAGCCCGTGTTCGTACTATTGTGTCTTGGCCAAGCATTCTCTGAGGGTACCAAATGACCATGATCAACATCGGGAGTGTAGCGAGTCCGGTGATGATATGTGCGGTGAGAATGAGGCCGCTTCCCCCTATTCGGTTTGCGATGTAATGCGTACCTGCCCAAGCCGAAAACATAGCTGTGCATGTCCAAGCGACCAGAACGAAGCCCCATCCGATAAGGGAATGCTCAGCCATTTCCATTTCCATTAATCGAACATCTTCGTGAAGGTGATATTCTTCTATGTGGAGGTCTCTTGTTTCTGTGACTGCTTTCCAAAAGAAATAGATGAAGAAAAGAACGATGAGCACAAACAATGTCCCAACCATCGTGTCTGAAAGGTTGAGATTTTGTGGGAAAGCGGGGTTCGTTTCGTGGTAAAAGATTTGGGCCACGACGAACAAATTCCAGAACACCAGTAAGGAAATGGCATGAGTTCTCATGATTGGGAACATGCTCCAAATTTGAATGGCAAACCAGCCCCATAAGATGATGGAGACCAACATTTGGAGAAAGACAACGGCTGAAAGGGCTTGAAGGCCCTCTGTTCCGATCAACATTGGGTCGCCACCGCTGGTGATTTCGGTCGAGAGTGAACCAAGTAGGAACGCAACTGCTCCAAGGGCAAGAGTGACCCAATGCTTTCGTTCCCATTCATGAAGGGCCAATCGACATTGGAAACGCAATTGACACTGGAGTGAATCGACGGGTTCACCAAATCTATGGATCGATGAAAAGGCGAAGAATGGGTCGAAATCCCGCAGGCGAAACGGCATTTCTCCGTGAACCCCATCAACAGTGGAGTCAGGAACGACCTCCTCGCTCATGGCAGGGCTAGTGGGTCACCATATGAGTTCTTTCGCCCGTCCCCCCTCCTTCTTGCGAGTGATTTTTTCAGTGAGCATTAAACGGAGAAGGCAAGTGGGCGGGTTACAAGCCGAGATCGCATAGCCTGGTAGTGCGCGCGACTGGAAATCGCGTGGGCCCGTCCCTCGGGAGTTCAAATCTCTCTCTCGGCGCCATCTTCTAGTGCACATTGTCGTTTGTGGTTGGCAGTCATGACAACGAGTCACGCCTGCCTATGTTAATGAGATTAAATCGGTACTCCTCCCAATATTCGGGTTAAAAATTTTAAGCAACCAAGGCGACGTATCGTCATGAGTTTTAGTTCAAAGTGCCATGATTTGTCTGAAAGTTCTCGATTTCAGAACGCTATTCTATCGTTAATTGTTCTCAACGCCGTGACCATTGGTATGGAGACCTTTTCATGGTCAAAACCCACCACAACCGTCTTGGAGGCACTTGATGCTGTGATCCTGTGGATTTTCATAATTGAACTGCTCATTCGTCTATTAGGCGGCGGTTTTGGGTTCTTCAAGGACTCATGGAATAACTTTGATTTTGTAATTATTCTGTGTTCGATATCACCGACGACAGGACCGCTGAGTGTTCTTCGTGTGTTCCGTGTCTTCAGAGCCCTGCGCTTAGTATCGAGCATGCCAGAGATGCAACGTATGGTGGAAGCCATGTTGAGATCATTGCGTGGTATTGCGGCAATAAGTTGGCTTTTGGTCATTGTCATGTATGTGTTTTCAGTTATGGGCACCATGTTATTTAGCGATGGAGGGGATGCTGGAGAGATGTACTTCGGTAACCTTGGTTTATCGCTCTATTCACTTTTCCAAATCATGACCCTTGAATCATGGTCCAACGGTATTGCTCGGATGATCGTGGATGAACAAGGTTGGTGGGCTGCGGCCTTTTTTGTGACCTACATCATCAGTACATCCTTCACGTTTCTCAATATGTTCATTGCTGTGTTCACCAACACAATGGCAGCCATCGACATTGAAGATGAAGATGATCATGGTTTTTCCAAGATCCTCCAAGACCTCAAATTCGAAATTGCTGATCTCAAAAACTTGATTGAGAGCGGTGCTGCCGACCATGATGATGAATGACAACGGTGTTGAGGGCAATCATCCTGTGATTGGGTGGAGCCACCGGCGAGAATTGAACTCGCGACCTCCTCATTACCAATGAGGTGCTATACCGCTAAGCCACGGTGGC
>DAFX01000027.1 GCA_002495535.1 Euryarchaeota archaeon UBA433 | reverse complement strand
ATAGTGATGTTGTCTGCTCCGACCACACCGTTGTGGTAGTTGTAGTATGTTGCTCGCTCGAGCATCACACCGACACCACAGTTGTTGAAGGTGTTACCAGAAACAACGCCACCGTCGCCACCAGAAATCTGCATGCAGATATCGGTCACTTGAATCGCGTTGTTCAACGATGTGTAACCCTTGTAGTGGGTGATGGTTGAGTTCGTCAATGCGAGGTTTCCTACTTCCCAATTGTAGTTGTTGTAGTAGTTGTAACCGTTTGCAATGTCGATCGTAGCGATGTTAGACAACACTGTGTTGTTCATCACGAAGTTTTCGAAGTTGTAGAAGTAGTAACCGAGTTCAATGGAGTAAGCATCTCCAGTTTCATCGTCTACAGCCACGCCATAGATACCACCGTCGTTCATGTACAGTCCAGCGCCACCAGGGCTCTTGGAGTAGTAGCGAGAACTACCGTAGTAATCATACACACCAGTGGTGAGTAGGGTTGATCCGTTAAAGTCGTAATCGGTTCCACCGTTGAAGTAAAGGTATGGTACATCGACCATGACCACTTCGTTGGTCAAGCTGGTGGAAATTCCACCATAGTAACCGTATTCCTTCACGGTGCCTCCAGCACCGTCACTAAGGGTTCGGGAACCAGTGGTTGAGAACGAACCTGAACATGGTGAAACAGTCTGGTAAGCGGTGCTCGAAGAGTACCAGCAAACACGATGGCTGATCTTCTGAGTTAGAGCAATCGATTCAGCGTTTCCAGCTTGGTCGACAAGAGACACAGCTGTGTTCGCATGACGGAAGTCAGCAACAGTGTTGTTGTAGAAGACTTCAGCCACGGTCATTGCAGTGTATCCAGCGAGTGATGGAACGTTCTTACCGTTAGCGTCCACAGTTGCGGTCGTGAAGGTCAGGTCGTTTGCAACACCATTTGCATCGGTGATCGCTGCACCTGCTGCGCCACCATTGGCGTCGAGAAGGCTCACGGTTGCACCAGCAACTGCATTGGAGTCAGCACTGAGTGTAACGTCCAATGTTCGCATTCTGGTGAACTTTCCATTACCAGTGACATCGACAGAGTCGACATCAACTGTTCCTTCGACGTATTCAATCATCGAACTTCCGCTGATGACGAAATCCTTGTTGTTGGACATGGTCATGTCGGTCAGAGTGAATTCACCGGAACCGGCTGTATCGATACCGACGGCATTAGTCGAGATCGTCATTCCGGACATGGTGACAGGGTTGTCAGTGTTTTGTCCGTACTTGAACGCAGCACCACCACTGTTGGTCACTGTACCAGTAACATCTCCAGAGATGTCCTTTGCATAGTAGATACCAGCGGAGGTTTGGCTGTCTAGATCAACGTTTTCAAGTTCAATTGCACCCGATGCGGAACTGCTGATGAGAACACCATAGGTTCCACCATCAACTTCCAATCCATCAACGGTTGCAGCCGATTGTCCTGTTATTTCCAATCCGGAATCAACTGGGGACGAGACTGCAATGTTCTCGAATGCACCTGCAGCGTATGCGCCACCGATTTCAATACCGTTTTCTGCTCCAGTGATAGAACCATCCTTGAACAAGGGCGTTCCAGATTCACGGACATATTCACCGAGGTCTGCAGCATCGCTTCCAGCACGTGCGACGAATTCCAATCGATCTTGGAAGTTGTCAGCACGGTTGTGCAGGACGTCAACATACAACGAAACCTTGGAGATGTTCGAGGCAGAGATATCAACGGTAGGCATGGTCAAGCGTGCACCTTGTCCTGGGCTCATGTAATATGAGTAGGCGTAATCAAGGCAGACGTTGTAACTGGATGGGTATCCGCCACCATAGCCTTCAGGAGGCGTGAATGGTCCGTTGGTACCACCATGGTAGGAGGTGTAGTAGTAACCCCAGTAGTGGTACGGGTAGTAAGCGTAGGATCCAGATGGGCTAACGCCGTCGATGTTTTCCCAATCGAAACCGAACTCAGCAGGAGCTTGGTAGTAAGCAGGGTAAGACGGGGTTGTTCCAGGACCGCCAGGCCAGTAGCGCCACATGTAGTAGAAGTAGCCCTCGAAGCTTGATGGGTAGTTAGGACCGTACGAGTAGCCGTAGTAGTTACAAGACCAACTTGGCACACCACCGGTTGCACCAGCAGCATAGGTAGCGGTCGAGCCGACGCCGGAAGCTGGGTCTGCAGCACTGTATGGGTAGTAACCGAGATCAGAGGATTGGGTGACGTTCCAAGCGTTTCCGTTGTTGTCTTCCAATTCAATGTTGTACCGGTCAGTAATCATGTAGTACTTGGAGGTAGCATAGTTGTAGGTTGGGTGAGCGTTACCGCCACCGTAGATACTGTTCCATCCAACTTGGAGGTAGTCTTCCGAGAGGTAGGTGGACAAGTCGATCTTGTATGTCTTCCATCCGGTGCTTTCACCGCTGAGCAATGTGCTGCGGTAAACGGTTGGTAGGGACATACCGCCGTAAACATCGACACCAACGGTGTTGTCAGTTGCGGTAAATCCGTCGACTTGAGGTGCACCGTTGTAGGATTGGATACCCACAGCAGCGTTCTTCACAATCACGTTTTGGATGGTACCACCGGATGCTTCCACCCAGAGGGCGGTTCCAGTTTGTGCGGTGTTGATGATGCTTGAATCTGCGATGTTCACAGTTCCACCGTTCACCTTGACCGTAGCCATCTCAGCTGTGGATGCGGATGCTCCGTACACAGTAGCGCTGTTGCTCATGACGAAGGTTGCACCATCGCTGATCATGAGGGCGGCTCCAGTTGCGGTGTCTTGTGCGACATCACGGAGGGTTCCGCCGTCAAGTTCGAGCGTACCATCTTGGATATCCATGTGGAGTCCATAGGTGCTCGAGACTGCCTTAACAGCACCAACTGCACCTGTATCAGGTGAGAGGGTCACCTTGAGTGAACCACCATCGCTGATGGTCAAAACAGGGGAGCTGGTTGCGGTGCTCTTCACCTTGAGAACGGATCCCAAGAGAACAATGTGGCAGCCATCAAGTTCGAGGTCAGCAGCCAAGGTCATTGGTGTGCTGTCGAAGACGTAGGCGTTGAGTGCTGCATCATAGGTTGTAGCGAGGGTCACGTTATTAGCGATCCATGTACAGTCCATACCTGCTTGGTCGAATTCCACTGGTGCGGGTTCGAGCAAGAGGTCGATCGAATCTCCCACAGTGTAGGTTCCGTCAGACGGATACCAAGCATCGGTGTAGAGGGTCTCATTCTGACCTGCTGCACCAAACGCTCGCAAGTTGTGGTCATCGTAGGTGTTACCAGACTCGTCAGCGGTGATGACCCAAACAGTGGCCATTCCGCTTTGGTCGGTGACGTGAGAACCAACTTGGAACAGTTCAGTTCCGGAGGAATCAACGACAGTTGCACTGACGTAGTGTCCGGACTTGTACACTTGAGTTGCTACGCCGTTGATGAGCGCATTGCGGTAGGTGGAAGCGGTCGCAAGACCACCGTACCAAACTTCCGAAGAAGACGATGCGGAGACCTTACCATCAGATCCATCGTAAGCGGAGGTAGCTCCGTCAACGAGGACGTGAATCAAGCGGACATCAGAGTTGGTGTCTGCGTAGGCAAAGTCAGCAAGACCGGTACCCGAGGTGGTGACAGCGGATTGTCCGACGGTGACATCGGAGTATCGTGCGTAAATCATTGGATTTACGGTGTCGCTGTGCGCAATGTCTGCGTTTTCGATGGTGACGGTGTTGCCAGCAATCGAACATCCGTTCGAACTGACACCAGTTGCCGTTAGCGTATTCATGTGAATATTCCAACCGCAACCACTCACGACAACGGATGTAGCTTCCATGTTGTTCATGGACACCATGGTCGAGGTGATTGCGTTTCCAGTCATCGAGAACGATCCCATGGTCACGCTGTCAAAGGTTCCAGGTTGCACACGGGTCATTGTTGTATCACCAACAGTGACGTCTTCGAAGACGGCATGATCTGCAGATGGTCCGTTACCTGTGCTTCCTGTACCGCCTGGAGTGATGGTCATCAATGCACTGCCAAAGTCGACGTCGGTCATCATGATAGCGTCCATTGCTTCGATCGAAACCGTTGCGTAATCGTCTGCATCAAAGTTGTGAAGCACCACTTCGCTGCCACTGCCTGCTGCGGAGCCGAATGCGGTTCCGGTTTGGGCGTTAGCTGCGTTAGCGGTCACGTTGCTGACGGTGACAGTTGCAAAGTCAACATCGATGAGGTTGACGTATGCGTTGGTCACGGTGGTGTTCTCAAGGAAGAGAGCACCGCCGGTTGATCCAGCGACGTTGACAATTGCACCACCGCCGGAAGTTCCGTCGGTGTTACAATCCTTCATGGTACCTTCAGTGAGTGTTACCACCGAGTCCTCTGCAAAGTCGAAACAAGCAGAGTCTGCACCTTCAACGCTGAAATCGCTCATGGTCACTACAGTGCCTTGTCCGCTTCCGTGGGAGAAAGCAGAGCCGACATTTGTGAACGTCACATGGTCCATCGTGAAGTTACCAACGTTGGAGTTGGTGCTTGGCGAGGATCCGTGGCGTGAACCTGCAGAGATCGCAGCGTCAGAGGTGTTCTTGAAATCAACGTAAGAGAACGTGTGGCGGTCATCCGTGCCTGAAGAACAAGCAGCAGTGAATGCCATTCCAATCCAATCAGCGCCGTCTGCACCCTCGATGAGGATTGGGTCAGTGCTGTTTCCGTTGAGGGCCATCTGGTCACATGTGCCGTCGAAGGAAATTCCCTTGCCGGCTGCGACCTGGATGGTCACACCTGGTTGCACAGTCAAATCAGCCGAGATGGTGAGGTAGTCACCGCTTGGGTTGATTCGGATTGGGCTGTCAGTAGCGTCCCAAGTGGTGTCTTGGGTGATGTCGGATGTGACGTCAGTACCCTTGCCTTCGAAAGGCATGGTTCGGTAGTACACACCGCAATCGTAGTTGCTGTTCTGGTAGCAGTAGTATGTTCCGTAGTACGACCAGTATGGTGCGATTGTACCTGCACGGGCAAAGCTGCTGGAGGAGTATGGCAACTGTGGCATGTTTCCATACCATGTGGTCATACTGCGAACCAAAGCGGTTGATCCAGAACTCAGGAAGTGCATGTTACCGTGTCGTCCGAGGTTGATACGGTCATTGCTGTCTGTGTAGTTGTAATCAGTACCGAAGTAGGTAAAGTTGAATCCATCAGGCATGGCAATGTTATCAGCACACTTGTTGGCCCATGTGTTCCAGTAGTAACTGGATGCACAGTAGTAACCAGACGGAGATCCTCCAGAGGATCCCATGATGTTGGAAGCGTCTGCGTTCACCAATCCAGAGAGTCCACGGTCGAACGACTCGTAGCTGCTACCGGTCGCCGAGGTGGAGATTCGGTAGTTCGCCGGGTGAGGGTTCGTTCCGGTGATGTACTGGGTGCTGGTTCGGTGGCGGATGGTTTGACCCATTGTTCGGGTCTGGTCCATAAATCCAACAGTTGCAGCATCGTACGAGACGGTACAAGCGTCGTCGTACTTGAACTCGATTTCATTGGTCACGTCGTAGAAGACGGCTTGGTACGTACAGACGTCAGTTGTTCGGTAGCCCATGTCTCGCCATTCGACGATGAACATCTTGTTTGGATCGCCGACAGTGAACGACTCGGTGCTTGTGGTCTGGACGTTGATTCCAGCCGCAACAGTCGAGACGTCTTGTGCCTTCATGTAGTACTCGACGGTGTCGCCGCGTTCTAGATCTTCAACATCAGCAGACCATTCGCAGTTGCTCAGGGAACATTCTGCACGTGTGGAGCCAGACTCTTGAGTCATGACAACAGCTGTCCAGGATCCTGCGGTGCCGCCATCAGGCGTCACTCGGTAGTACATTGTTGGTCCAACACCAGCGGAGGTGCTGACGTTGAGTCCAGATGGTGGGTCGCCGCCATCGGAAAGCGTTGTGCTGATCGTTCGGTCCTTGCTGTGGGAATCAGCAAGTGCAGAATGGGTGAATTCAGGCTTGAACGTATCAGGCGTAGGTGCAACATTTCCGAATTTGTAGGTGACATCACCAGTGGAGGCGATTCGGCCGTAGTAGCCCATACCGAGAGCAAATCCGCTCCACTTGTAGTTGGTGACACCAGAGTATGCACCAGCATAGTAGTAAGCAGGAGAGCAGTCGTTGTAGGAACTGTATGGGCTGCGCCAGAAGTAGGTGAAACCATTGCTGGTCACGCACAAACGGTTAGCGTTTGTTCCAGCACCGCCGGTTTCGTTACCGAAAGCGAACTTGCCGAAGTGGCCTCCGTAATCGGAGCCTAGCGTGATCTTGTATGCATTGGTGTAACCGTACGAGCGGCTGCTGTCAGCGGATGTTCCGCCGTTGAGCGATTCGTCGATTGAAGTCGATGTACCGATTCCGACCATAGCAAAGGCGTTGCTTGTGCTGTCGTAAAGGAACATGAGGTTCATTCCTGGGCCGTTAGCAGCAGAGATGGTGAGGTATCCACCATCGTCTTTGTGCAACTGATCGATGTTTGACCGGGTTCCACCCATGCCGTTGTATCCAGACGAAGCGGTTGTCGTGTGCTGAGCAATCCAGTTCGAGTAGAAGTAATACGACGAGGAGTAGAAGCAAGAGCTGCTACCGGTTCCACAAGACGAAGTGTCGAATTCGAAGTAGAATTCATCGCTTCCGTCGAAGTGGGTCATCTGTCGGTCGAAGTACTGGCTTGAACCTGGCGAGTAGTAGTTTGCCGCGTGGACATCGGTAGTCAACACGGTAAGCTTCTTGTCGGTTCCTGCATCCGCAACATCTTCCACTGCGAAGTAGTAAGGTGTTGGGGTGGTTTGGGCGCCAGTGAGTGCAGGATCGTATCCAACGTTCGCACCGCCAGCGGTGTTGAGGTCTTGGAACTTCCAGTAGTACTCGACGTAGTCGCCTGCAGAGATGGTGCCAGTGGATGCCTTGAATTGGCACTCGGAGGCAGTGGATCCACATGTACCAATGCTTGTTGCACTGACGCTGGTGTAAGAACCGTTGTTGAGTGCGTAGTTGAGCGTTGGTGCGTTAGCGGTTGTGGTATCAATACCCGACATGTCAGTGAGTGTCGTAAAGAAGGTGCGTGCACCTTCGACGTACGAAGTAACACCGCTGTATGGCACGAAGTCAGACAGAGGAGCGTCGGTATCCGAGCCACCAGAGTAGGTGATTTGGATGTAAGAGTTCGACGAACCACTGTTGAGTGTGTAACTGTACAGGTAGGTGTTAGCGGTCACTCGCTGTCCGATACCGACGGTACCAGCGTTGGTTTGAGCGGACGTGATGTATCCTGCAGCGGAACCTGATGCACAGGTTGTTGCTGAGGTACAGATGTCTGCGGTCTTCCAACCAGTGTTACCGATGGAGTATGTGTCAAACGAAGCGCTGTTCCAAATGGAAGTGATCATTCGGCGGGAAGCAGCGGAGTTGTAGCTGCTACCCGTGAGAATCTGGCTTGCTGACAGTGCCCCTGAACACGAACCGGTAGGCATCGTGTGAGAGTACGACGACAAGGTCGGAGAGCCACAGTCTTCGAGGACGGTAGCAATCACTGAGGTCGAAGTGGATCCAGAGCGGTAGTTGAGGTACGACTTCCAGCTGATCGAGTCAACGGTAGCTCCACTTGGGAGGGCATTGGCAGAAGTGAAGGTGTAGCGGTGCCAAGGCATGTAGCGCATCTGCGAGTAGTACTTGTATGTGTAGCGGTACGAACTCGAGTAGCAGTTGCGGTAGTAGCGGTAGCAGTATCCACCAGCATTGCTGTTGACCTTGATGGTTGGGTCAATAGCAAGGGGGAACACACGATCTTCAGACATCAACCAGTCAGCTTCCACTGCAGTCGTGATGACCACTTGTGGGCCGAAAACTTGGATGAAGTAAGTTGCCGTGTATGGTTCCTCAGCGCCTTCTTCAACGACCATTGGGACTGGGATCTCTGCAAGGAGTTCACCGGTCTCGACGTGTCGAATCTCGAGGGCTTCCTGGGTTTGCGTCATTTCTTCGCCGAGCAATGTGTCGCCGAGGTAAAGAGCGAAACCAGATGGAATTTGGATGGTTTCTGAAAGACCGAACCAGGCAGCGTTTGGCTCAAGGACAGGTCGCTCGCGGATGACGAGGTTCTGCTTGAGTTGATTCGACTCGACAGTGTAGTCAAGATCGAATCCTTCGCCGATTGGGTACCTTAGGACGTTACCACCAACGGTGACGCCATCTTCAGATGGTGCAACGTGGTAAGGCTGTGGCGCGGTGCCAGTTTCGTCCAAAGTAACGACCATTGGTGCGATACCTGTGACGATTGGGTCAACAAACTGGTTTGGTTGCACTGCGACACCATAGGCCATTTCTGGAGCGAAATGGGTGCTGTAGGTGTTTTCGGTAACTTCCCAACCGTTAGCAGTTGCAACGACATTCAAATCAATGTCTTCCCATGCACCACTTGTGTCCATGAAGTGGACTGGCTCAGCGTGGTTTAGCTGAGCAAACTTGCCGTCTTCAGTGACGTAGGTTTTGGTCGTTTGGTCTCTCATGCCGATCAGTTCATCGGATGGTTCGTATTCATAGTCAGTTGTCTTCACAGCTTCTGGCAGTGCAAAGAAGTCATTCTCTGCTGTGGTGTTTGAATCAACAAACTCCACGTCGCCTGCGTTGTTGTCGACGAACCCAGCCATAGGCATAAGGGCCATCAAAGCGCACAACAGCAGTGCGATGCCAATGCCGCTGAAGACTGACGTTTTCTTGGTTCTATTATTTCCCAACATGTGTCATTCACCCATACGGATTGTATGCAAAGCATCCCACGCCTTGCACCCCTTATAGGAGTTGGGGTACGAAATCTTTGAATCTAGAGGTTGAGATAGAATAACCAATCAGGTTACATGATACCATTTTTTGATAAAATCGAACATTCTTCTGCGGTTCGTTTGTGACCGTTAATGATTTGAGTTTTTAGCCTGGGATCTTTACGGTTGCAAGAATCTTTTTGCAGCACGTCGTTTCGCCACCTCAAGTCGTAATTTTCACCAGCCGCACTCATTTGAGAGTGGTGTAAAAAAATAACTTTCTGACAACGTTCAACGGAAACAGGAGGAAAGGGGGGGCTGAGAGGGCCGTCGAAACGGCCCCCTCAGCGGCTCTTCCCCTCGTAAGGGGATGTGTGCTTAACGAAAACTCAGCCCTGGAGATCAGTAATCCCAGTCTTTGTTTTCGTCGTCATCTCCACCACGGGAGAGGATGAACGCTCCAACAATGAACGCTGCGAAGACGACTCCACCAATCACGCCCCAAGTCCAAGTAGGGACTTCTCCGGAGGTGACATCACCGGTGACGTTAGTACCATCATCGATGTTGCTTGTGTCAGCGTCGCGTTGATAGTCGATGCTGTTCAAAGCACCAGCTGCTGCTGAGTTACCAAGTGCGTCAACAGGGACTGCGGTGAAATAATACGTGTATGTACCAGCCGCAGTTGGTTTGTCAAGCGTCACATCTGTTGTTGCGGTCGAAGCACAGGTGGTTGGCATGTTGGCTGCGTTGAAGGTACCACGTTGGTAGCACACATTCCACGAAGCAACATCGAACGTTTCGCCTGTTGCGTCCCAGTCAATAACCCATGTTTCTCCAGCTTCGGAGACTGCGAAGTTCATTGCAGAGACGCCACCGTCAACGGATTTGTCTGCTGTGACGTTACCAACACCCTTAGGAGTGCTGCATCCAACTTCGTTGCAGATTTCAACAAGCACATTGTAGAAAGCGCCATGGTTTGTGTTTGATCCAGAATACGAGAAGGTCGTAGTTCCAACTCCGAGGCCTGTTGTGAATGCATCACTGCATCCAGCTTCACCTTCACAGATGGTGACATCAATGCTGTCGGATTCAAGCATGGTGCCTGCCACATCCCAATTGAGGACGATTGCTCCGCCCTTTGCCGCTGCAGCACTGAATGAATCAATGCTCGCGTCTGGGACATCTGCTTGAGCGAGTGAACCACCCATCAGCACGAGTGCGCCAGGGGACAACACTGGGCTGTCAGCAGGTAATTCGTAAGAGAACATCTGGGTTGTTGCGTCAACGTCGGTAGGAGAGGATGCAATGAGCGTCCACAATCCTGCATCGGTCACGTACCATAGCGAGGTCGCTTCTAGATCCTTTGCAACGATAACATCCATCGATTGCTCAAGGACATCAGAAGCGGTGAATGTGGTGCCAGGTGCGTAATCAATTGCGCCAACTGCACTGTAGGTACCAGAGTAGCCAGGGAGTTCCTTGTTCTCGAAGTTTGAGAGATCTGCATCTGTGGCTGTCAAGCTGAAATCATCGGGCAAGAGGTACTTGATAGCGTATGAGACGGTCAAGCCAGAGTCGGTTGTGGCCGAAGCACCGCCGTTGTTCCAGATTGTCAGAGTCAATTCTTGGCTGGCAGATCCACCGTTTGAGTCAAAGACAGTGAACGACACAGGGAAGGTCACAACGTACGCATCCAAGATCGGCACGGTACAGGATTGTGCGGTCGTAGAGCGCTCGCACCCAGGCAGTGCTTCACCAGCGCTTGTCCAAGAGTATTCGAGGCCTTGGCCAGATGGTTCGTCAACATCGAAAACAGTTGCGGACATTTGCAATGGTGCTTCTTGATTGGTAAACAAGTCACCTTCATTCATCAAATCTAGAGAAAGGATGAGTGGGTTGTTGTTGCGGACATCGACGGTCATGCTGCGGTCGTTGTTGGACGGACGGGCATCGACGGTCTTCCCTTCAAGAGTCAACAGTGCATCAAAGGTGTGTTCACCGGCATCCAAGGTCACCATCATACAAGCGTATCCTGTGAGCTCTGCTCCGATTGGCATTCCGTTTTCATCCGTCATTGGATTTCCATCTGCATCGAGTACTTCGCCAGCACCAAGCTGCTTGTACATGTAGGACGGTTCCAATCCAGTTTCGCAAGAGTTGGCATTGACGGAAGTTTCTGTTCCTGCACTGTCGGTGACAGTGAGGGCCACGTTCCAATCGTAATTCTCCATTGAGTCGCTTCCACGGTGTTCAACTTCCACGTGGAAGTAGGAGACACCGACGTTGAGGTCTGCAGGAGCGTCGTCAGTCATCATGCTGGTAGGGTTGCCAGTACCGTCCGCATTGTAGCCTTGAGCCACAGTCATACGGGAAACACGAATGTCGTGGAAAATGTTTGCCGAACCGAGAATTTCATCCTCGTTTGTGTTTGGGTAGGAATCTTGACTGAATTCTTCTTCGCAGACGTGATTCAAGGTTTCGTTCGTGTTTGGATCCGTTTCGACACAGGAGTCCCACTGGCTGAATTGTTTGTAACTCATGAGTTTAGCACTGAGGGCGTAATTTGCTTCGTCTGCGCTTGCGTCAATTGACATGCTTCCGCTGTAGGTCACTTCTGTCAAGTATGAAAGGATCATTCGGTTATCGGTAGTGGTGGTTGGAGGGTCGGTTGAAACGTTTGTGAATGTCTCGACCACAGTTTGGGTACCAACGGTGAGGTCATAGAAGGCGTCAGCTAACAGGTCGTCATTGTTTGGACCACCAACGAGCCCAGTGATGTCTCCGCTGGCCGTGAGACGAATGGTGACGTCACGTGGGTTGAATGTGTCAGAACCGTTGGCGATGACAGACAAGGTCCAAGCCTTTGCGTCGGTGCCGGATTCTGCTGCTTTACCGCTGTCCCATGAAAGGTCGACTTGAATGTCATACCAGTTGACGACACTGACTTCGATGATTTGCTCATCGTTACCTGGGTCGGCGTCACTTGGGGTGTCTGCGGTGACTTTGATGATGTAATCTCCGACGATTGGAGTCCATTCAATTGGGCTACCACCGTACATCAAAGTGTACTTTCCGCCACCCAAAACGCTTCCAGCTGCAAGGGAAGGGAACGCACAAGTTTGTGCAAATCCGCAAACAACGTCTGTGTTTTCCCACTCGAGATCGTTGCCTGAAGCATCCTTGGCGAGCATGGTTGGACCGCCTTGACCGTCTGAAAGCCAGACACCAACGGTGTAGGACATTTCAGTGATGTCAACGTCGCCGCTGTTTTGGATGTAGGCTTCGAAATGGGTCATTTCGCCTGCATTCAAAGTGTTGCGGCAGCCTACATTTGTGCAGACGGTTTCTTTCGGGCTTGTGATTGCGATGACTTCTGCATCTGCACCAGCACGGGCGCTGCTTTCGTCAACTTCAATAGTTTCTTCTAACTCGGTGATGTCGATGCTTGCCATTAGACTTAGCATCAACATTGCAACGAGAATCATAGGGGTTGTTTTGTTCATTTCAATACCTCCGATGGTTCGGTAGTCTTCTCCACGACATGCGTCGTATTTATACTATAGGAACAATGTTTGTGTAAGAAGGTCTCCTCGGAAGCCTTTTTCCGAGGCTAGAATGAGGTACTATGCTTCGATTAAAACGCTTACTGAGAAGCATAAGGGTTTTGTTTGAAGCCCCAGAGACTCCGAAAAATGTGAAAATTATTCGATGCCCTCGATGAAAAAGGTTTGAAAAAGAACATCAAGATTCTCGTAGGGCGGCCGAGGGGGGAATAAGTGAAGCCTTTCTAATTGGGTAAGCTGTGGCAACAATCACCAAGAAGAGGCCTCCAACGAGTACAGCCGAAATAGATCCATAGGGCAGTGTGAAGGCCGCACCCTGATCTTCCCAGAACGTTTCGTACAATGCCCTGTGGAAGGCAATAGCGATCACGGCGCCATTCAGCATTCCAAAGATGGCCACCCAAACTACCTCGATCATGAATGTGGCCATCACCATGCTTCTTCGGTAGCCTAGGGCTCTCAGCACGCCGATTGTTTTGGTACGCTCTGAGACTGAACGAACCGTTACAACGCCGATCCCCGCAATACCAACGATGAGGCCTAAAGCGAGATAGGCTTCAAAAATTGCCAAGAGGGCGAGCACCAGAGATTGTATCACCATCACTTCCTTGGCAATGACACTGGCTTGAACCCCCTCGCCGTTAAGATCGCGTTCCAAGTCGAGGGCCAATTCAGAAGATGCATGGCGAGCATCTGCAGACTTCCCCATAGGCGAAAGACGATCGGAGTCTGAAAAATCATCACTGGGTTTGGCATCTTCTGAGACGCTGACATACATCCGGGTTAGCCGCCCATCGAACTGTTCCAACGTCACATCGTCGGAAATCCAGACCCCGGCTGAAAAGAGGTATGACGACTGTTCCATGAAGCCAGCAATCTTAACATTCCGAGTGTTCCCAGGATTAGAAATATCAATTAGCGAAATTGATTCTCCAATTGAAAAACTCAGCATAGACAAACCGCTACCATCGGCAACTGACTCGAGGCCAAACGAGGCGTCAACAAAGACCAAATCGTCTCGAGAACCGACCGTGATCCAGGCCTCCTTTTGGGTCGCACCCAAACTTGGATCCCACTGGTAGAGTGGCAATCCACCATGGGCAGAGAAATTTTCATCAAATCCGCGCAACAGGTAAGGCATACGATCTCCATCGGAGTTTTCTAAGAACACCTGGCTGCGTTGAATTCTCGCCACTGAGTCAATCGAGTCTGAGATGGACGAAGAGAGGTTCCAGTCCTCTGGATTTTCCGGAAGTTCGATTGGCCTCGAACGCGAGCCGGTGAGAAGAATTTCGTACTCGCCTTCAGCATCTTCCACGAAAGAACTCGAGTAATTGTCAAATTGTTCCGCATACCCGCCGAGCACGACCACTGAGAAGACAGTAATCGAAAACATACCCATGACCACCGCCGTACGCACTGGGGCAGCAAGCGGGTGTGCTAGAGCAACGGGCAGAACCGGTCCGAAGCGTTTAGTCAAACGCTTTGACTTCCCGAGACGACCGACGAGAACAGGGGCAGCGCTTGTCAGCAAGAGAACACCTGCAAACACCTCGACAAGTCCGAGGACGATGAAAGACAGTTCGTCGGGAGTCATGCCCTCGCGAACCGGGTCGATCCCGTGCAGGCCAACCGTCCAAACCAGCAAGGACAGTCCGAGCACGGCAAGTGTATTCCGCCCCGCATGCCGATGAAGATTCGACCAACCTTGCGACCGTTGTCGAAGCAACGTTGGCACCTCGAGAGTGAGGGCTGGCACCAGTGCAATGAGCAAGCACACACCAGCAACCACCCAGCAAAAGTAAGCGAATGAACTGTCGAAACCAAGCACGAGCAAAAGAGCAAGGAAAAGCACCCCGCCCCCTGCGAAGACAATTTGAATCAACATGACGACCCATGATACGGACTCTGATTTTGGCTCGCGTCCACCACGGAGAGCAACGACAATATTTGTTCGCGCCGTCCAAACTGCGGTCGCCCAGAGGGTCAACATGGCTAACAGGAAGCCCCAGGCCCAACCGGCAAAGAGGGAACTCAGCGTCCATTTAAACATAAATTGCCCAGAACCAACTGAGCTGAACATTTGTTGGAAACCGATGCTGATGAACCATGCAAGGCCTAAACCAAACAGTGAACCGACTGCTGCCGAAAGGGCACCAATCAGACCACCCTCCATCACCGCAAGAGCGCGAGCGTCCGACTGAGACATTCCGATTGAGCGTAAAGTTCCAAACTCACTGCGGCGTGACTCTGCAAGCATCAACACAATCGTGAGCACCAAAAGCACCCCCGCTGCGATGGTAAACGAACCGAACACGAGGAACATAGCAGCGAGAACACCAGATGATTCAGCCGCTAACGCCGCTGCCTCTACTTTGACCGCGCGAACATTGAGGTTCAAATCCGACCCCGTTGATTGTTGATCGAACCACTCTTCAAGCGCAAGAGATGCTGCTTGCCCGCTTGTGTCCGAGGGTGAAAGAACGACCAAGTTGCGTTCGTTTTCAGCAGCCGATGAGAGTTCCTCGGCATCGCTTAGGCTGACCAAACCAAGCACAACACCATCCAATTCGGAAAGGTCTTCCAAGCCGTTGACTTCTGTATAATATCCTGCGTTGATGAGCCGATGTGAAGTGTCATCTCCAAAGGCATACGGAATCAGTCCTTTCAACCAAAAAGCACTTTGTTGCTCTTCGAGAGGGAGATCGCTCAACCTTAAACTTACCAAAATGGTGTCATTTTCAACCTCGAAGGGTGCGTTTTGCCCACCAAAAGCAAGGAGCATTTGGGGCATTGTGCCAAATCCACCTGCAGATGAAAGTGCTGGCAAACGCAAGGATTCAACCGAGTCTTGGCTTTCCTGCCATCGAAGAAGACCACCGTCATAGGTGCACCAATGCTGTACGGGAACAAACGCACTGATCGACGCTTTTTCGTTGCACCTTGCATGAAGTGAAGCGAGCGCGATTTGCTGTTCTGAATCAGGCCACTCTTCAGAGCCATGTGGAGAGAATTCGCTGCTTATGTCTACGTTTGTGGAAACATACCGATCCACCGAGAGCAAGCCCTCGACTTCGAGGTACATCTTGTCGTCCAAGATCAAATCCACATTGAGGATTTTAGATGGAACAGGGACGCTCAATTGATGCTGCTGATGGGCAGCAAGATCTTCTGAGAACATGTGAAGCACGAGCGCGTCCTCTAGCGCTTGAATAGCATACCATTGGTCTTGATGGGAAGTTAAGGAAAGAAAAGGGCGTTCAGAATCAAAAGAAGCCCATTCCTCTTCTTCAAGGGCGTTTTCTGAAGCGATGACCAAACCATCAGCATGGGCTACCCCTGCTAATGTTCCGTCGCCGGAGAGGGAAAAATCGTGCACTGAACCTCCATCAGGAGCGCGCCACAGCCAGGCTTCACCAGTCCCTTCAATCTGTACGCCAAAGCCAGCTGGACTTGAATGCCAAAGACCTCGTGCCCCAACCGACAGCGTATCGATTTCATCCGATGCAAGAGTCAGCAGTGGTTCATCGTCGAATTTGAATTCAATCAGTGGGACTTGGAGGACTTCCATCATCGAATCGAAACCGAGAGTGCTCAGGTTTTCACGCAAGCCGATTACATCTTCGCTCGCAAGGCGGCCAAGGCCTCTTTCGGAGGACACACTTGACGCACCGGTCGAAGCATCAACGCTGATTTGAATGCCAACTTCGTTGGCTGTGAGCGCCTGGTCGAGAAGGCCCTCAAGCGCTTCAACAACCGGTTCGATTGAAGAGGCATCATCATGGTTTGACCCAACTGCATAATGCACGGTGTTGATGCGCCCTTCAAGCGCTTGGAGTCGTTGAGCAGTGAGCAAGTCGGTGAACAAGGCTGGGGATGAAGTTCCAGCAGCAGCGGCTTGGCCGCTGTTTGGTACCACATTCAAAATGCTAGCGTTTTCAGTCACGCGAACCCTTTGATTTTCTTCAGTGATGTACCACCCGATTTCGATTGAATCTCCTTGTGAAAGATCGAGCTCTTTCGACAAGACTTCATTGATGACGACGTTCAAGTCTGTGCCGTCTAGATTGGCTGCACCAATTTCGGCGTACCTTACGCCGTTCAAATCACCAAGTGGAGGCCATACCTGCTCGTCGTCGATGGATGCGTTGAACGCAAGCCAAGTGATGCTGGGCAAGGAGCGACTCGCCCCTTGAACGCTCACCCCGGCAATGAGACCTTGCTGTTGCCCTTCGAGGGCGTTTTTCAACAGGGGCTGCACTTGGGCTTGATTCCAAACTTCATTGGCGACATTTTCGCCCAGCGCCACGCGCTCCCCAGTCGAAAGGTCAAGGCCGCTGATGGTGATGTCCGTTTCTCCCCACGAGCCCTCAACTTCGTATTGAACGGTAGCATCGAGTGAATCACCGACCACAAGCGAAGAAGTAATGATGGCTGAAGCGATGATGAGGCCTAGCATCAGAAGGGCGGATTGTCGCTTGCGACGGAGGACCGTCTCACGGGCCAGTCGCCAAACTACGAGCCGTTGAGGCACCAGCAAGGGCTGAACGAACATGAGCGAGATGATGCCGACAGAAAGAGCTCCGACAAATCGGGTTGCACCCTCAACGAGCCACCAGTCAAGCACCAAGAATGCGAGCGCTGCATCGATCACTGGAACCGCAAGCAGCCCCAACATAACCAGAGGTGAGGCGGTGTGTGTCCTGGTCAGACCCCATGTCGCGATCGCTGCCAAGATGGCAACGGTAACAAGGAGCAAGACCAGGGAAAGAAACAGATTCATTCCTCCTCAGCGGTGGTCCCATTGTTGACAATCAGTCCGTCTTCCATTTGCAGAATACGGTCGCACATTTCAGCGATGTCGGCATCGTGGGTGACAATCAGAAACGTGGTCTTTTGCTCAAGGTTAATCTTTTTCAGCAAGTTCAGTACCTCAGATGAGGTTTTGGAATCAAGATTCCCAGTTGGTTCGTCGCACAAAATCACGGCTGGACGGTGAACAACTGCTCGAGCAACAGCAACTCGCTGTTGTTGGCCACCTGAAAGTTCAGACGGGCGATGTTGGCTGCGGTCACCCAGCCCCACATCAACCAGCGCTTGCATGGCTCTTTTACGAGAGTCATTGGCTGGCACGCCGAGCAACAATAACGGCAATTCCACGTTTTCGACTGCGGAAAGAACCGGGAGGAGATTGAAATCTTGGAAGATGAAACCAAGGTGATTCGAACGCATCATTGTACGTTCATTGTCATTGATGCCGAACAGCGGTTTGCCATTGACCGTGACATTCCCCGCGTTTGGGACATCGATTCCAGAAAGGACGTTCAGCAATGTGGTTTTTCCACAACCGGAAGGCCCCATGATCGCCACCATCTCGCCCACTTTCAACTCGACATTTACACCCCGAACTGCTTCGACTGTCGACGCCCCGGAGGCGTACAGTTTCCATACACCAGAGGCTTGCATTGCTGTGCTCATGCATCAAGGACAACCGAGTGCGTTGATAAACTACCGCTTGAAACCCCGTACCATGGATCACGACGGCCAAGGCTCAGTCCGGGTGATCGTGTTTGGACCATTGATTGAATTTCTCGGTTCAAGGACGCACAAAGTACCCCTCCCCGACCATACGAGCATCGAAGACATTGTTCGTTTCCTCGGCGCAAGTGAATGGCTGGAAAAAGGGATTACAGTTGCCCTAAATGGGGAACGGTGCCCCCTCGACATCCACCCCTCGAATGGAGATGAAGTCGCCATCCTACCCCCCGTCTCGGGTGGATGATTGGGGTGTCCAGCCCTACCCGAGCCGAAGCCTTCAACAGCATCGGCCTCTAGCCCAACTCGAGGAAGCAACATGATAGGTGGATTGGGTCCGTTGGAAATGTTCGTGCTCGTTGGCATCTTTTTTGTCCTGTTTGGCGCCGAACGACTGCCAAAGATGGCAAACGCAATGGGTCGCTCAAAAGGTGAATTCCAGAAAGGATTGGCCGACAGCACTCGTGCAGTTGACCCCTCAAAAGCAATTGAAGACATGGATGCTGGTGGACGTACAGCAGAACAAAGGCTCTTCGAACGCGCTAAGGCTGTTGGTATTGAACCAGCAGGCATGGAAATGGGAGCCCTCACCAAGAAAGTCGAGGCGCTAGAAGCCCTCGAAACTGAGGAATGAAAACCTCATCTCGCTCTCTTAATATGCATCGGCGAACCGCATACATCGCATTCACCAACCGAGCCCTTCTTTGAACGGTCGACATTTGAGGGGACTGGGGTCGTAGCCCTGCAACCCGTGCAGCGCAGTTCCCAACGCCACACTTTTTTCGCCCCCACTGTTCCGACCGATTGAGTTTGCAAATTCATTGATTGCATCACATTCTGTAACCTGTAATCGTCAGTGACAAGGGTTGCATCGAGGGCAATGGCCAAAGAAAGCACGTCGAGATCGACATCTGAAAGCCGTGGAAGATCACCGCTCCCAGCTGCAGCCTCCTTTCCTGCTTGCAACCAACTAGGAGGCACATCACGCCATTCAATTGAGTCAAGCGATTGCACTAAAAGTGAACGTTGCGGACTGACTCGTTCCAGTTCCTCTTGCTGACTCACGGCGCAAACTCCAGCGGCCAGTTGTTCCACTGGCCAATGAAGCAAAGCTGCCGTATCGAGCACCCGCATGTACACTGGGACCGAAGAACATACTCAATGAACTCACCGCTCACCCACATCTTCATATTGATGACTCTGCAGTTCGAAGCATGTCATGGAAGGAGTCCATCTTGGATGCTTTCGATGTCTTTGGCCCAGCAAGTTTGGCCATGATTTCGATGACCGAGGCCATCATTCAGCCCGTTCCACCCGACATTGTCTACATTCCGATGTTGCTCAATGACATCGGCAAGGTCGAAGTGGTGCTTTGGCTGTGGTTTGTCGTCACGGTATCATCCGTGATTGGCTCGTTGATTGGGTACCTGATCGGAGAACGCTGGGGCCGAAGCCTGATTGGTAAATTTGGTTCGGCCAAACATGTTGAAAAAATCGAAGCGCTCACGGTTCGTTACGGCACATTGGGAATTTTCATTGCTGCATTTTCACCTATACCCTACAAGGTGTTTGGATGGCTTGCTGGTATGGGTGGCATGGACAAGCGCCCGTTCATTGCTGCAGGGCTTGCTGGACGTGGGTTGCGTTTCGGTTTAGAAGCCGTTTTGATTGGTATTTACGGCAACCAAGCCTACGACGCATTGATGTGGTTCCTCGACAATGAAATCTTACTCGGCGTATTGATCATCCTCGGCGCTGGTGCTGCATTCATGGCCCTGCGATGGTGGAATAGTTTGCAAATCGAACCCCAATCTGAATCTTGAAGGATATGGGCGCTAGGCCTATACAGGCAACGCATGCGAGCGAATCATTATGAAGGGGTGGTCGGTGGAACGCCTGTCGCTCGTGTGGTGTAGCTAGGTCCATCATAGTGGGTTTTCATCCCGCCGACCCGGGTTCGAATCCCGGCACGAGCACTTTGCCAAAAAATAGGCCCTGAGTTGCCTCTTTGGAAATATTTTCTCAGCCAAGAATTCGTCCGCCACCAGTCAGGCAAGCGTGCCATTTTGATAATCCGTCACCGCTTGATGAATTTCTTCACGGGTGTTCATGACAAATGGACCGTACCGTGCGATTGGCTCGCCGAGTTCAGGTCCTGCTAGAATCAAAAATTCTGCATCGCCGTCTCGTGCTTCAAACAGCACCTCGTCGCCATCCGTCATCAGTGCTAACTGTCCGTCTTGAACTGCACGACCGTCCAAGTGGACCGTCCCGCCAAAAACGTAAATCATCCCGTTGAGTCCTGATTTGATGGATTGAAGATGAGACGACCCATGATCCATTTTCATGTGAAGGTAGGTGATCGGGATGACCGTGTCAATCACGGCTTTGACACCCATGGTCTCTCCCGCAATGACGTTCGCCCATACACTGCCATCTTCGGAGCGTACACTTGGAATGTCTTTGGCTGGAATGTCTTGGTACCGGGGTGCCATCATTTTGTCCTTCGCTGGAAGATTTACCCATATCTGGAAACCATGAGTGGTCCCCCCCGTTTTGTAGAATTCGTCCTGAGGCAATTCGGAATGAATAATACCACGACCAGCCGTCATCCACTGAACATCTCCTGGATTTAAATCGCCTTTGTTACCCGCACTGTCACGATGTTGCATCGCACCTTGAAGCATGTAGGTGACCGTTTCAAAACCGCGATGAGGGTGATCTGGTGCACCGATTGCCGAATATGGATCCCAATGAACAGGACCCATCTCATCCAAGAGCAGAAATGGGCTCATCAGCGAGCCCATTGCGGCCGGGCGGCGGACAGGGAAACCCCCTCCTTCGAGAACAGTGTGAGTTGGAACTGTGGTTTTCAATGATCTTCGCTTCATGCAATCACCCCGTCGACAAGTGCTTCAATGGTTTTGAGGTTGATGGGCTTGCTAGAATTGACGATCGCCACTCGGCCCAGAACATTCGCTCCAAGGTGAGAAAATTGAATGCGCATCGAGGTCATCAAGTTGTGCCCTCCACCACCACTGTGGGTGGCTAAGGCGACGAACTTCCCGTTGAAGTGTTCACGAAAATCCTCAGTGCTCGTCGAAAGCCATGCTATGAAATTGTTCAGTACAGGCGGCATCGAACCGTTGTACTCTGGAGCGCAAACGATGAGCCCCTTTGCAGCTTTGACCTCGTCAGAAGCGGCTTTGAAGCCTGGCATTTCAGTCCCCTCTTCTTCTTGCTCAGTGGTGTACATTGGAAGGTTTAAATCACAAAGATGAAGCGTGCTGAATGGAATGCTTTTCGAAGCAAGTTGTTGCTCGAACGCCTTGGCAAGTGCTACGTTCTTTCCCGATGAAGCCACGAGGATGGTCACGCTGTCCATGCTGGAACGAGTGGCCGGTCCTTCTTCAACACAGGGGTATCAAATGAACTACCATCTGATCCTGTAAGCAATCAATAAACCGCCAAGAATGGTCGGCACAAGGGCCATGGCTAACAATCCAAGGATCAAGCTCTGCACCTCACCCTCATCGTCCGTTGCTTGAGGTTCAAGTTCATCGGATGCAGTTTCGTTGCATGTGGTGACAAAGGGGTTGCATTCGATGCCGCTTTCTTCCGCTTCTGGCGTCTCGTAATCCAAATCTTCTGTCAAGTCCTGGCACCCGTCTGCATCAGAGTCGGTGACGTTGTAAGATTGCCAATCCAAGTCGCCTTTTTGACACGAATCATCCAGATCAGTGACGCCATCATTGTCGTCATCGAGATCTTCGGTGGCGTCGCGGCAACCATCGCCGTCGTAGTCGAGCACGGGGTCTGAAATCCAATCCAGTTCCCCTAATGGACAGTTTTCGTACAAATCTTCA
>DAFX01000020.1 GCA_002495535.1 Euryarchaeota archaeon UBA433 | reverse complement strand
CACTGAGAGCCCTTGTCAACAGGCTAATTGTGTACAGGGGTGTTTAGGATAGCCTCTCGAACATATGCTATTCATTTATCCATTTCACTAGATCACTGCATTTTGTTGCGTAGCATTAGCAGCGACCCACGGCTAGCTGCTTCCACTTTCTACCACACTTGGACTGAACATGACAAATGACCAAGTGATGGTTATTTCTTCATCGTTGTCTCCTTGTGTTGGTATGGTGGAAGCAAATTCTTGGGTGTTGAGTTCGACACTTAGGAGGTATTCTCCAATCCCGTATTCATTATTTTTCCACTCCGTCATCACTTCATCTGATGTTGACCCAGGTTGGTTTTTTGTTGCCCCATCAAAATCAGGATAGATCTGTAAATACAAATTTATGGCAGAACAATCATCGCTTGTTCCCGAGAGAACGTTACTTTCATTGTTCCAATCGGCAACAATTTCACTGTGCTTTATCTCCGCACTAACAACATCGCATGGATCGTTGAAATTACCAGATGTTTCTTGATATTCAAGAAGTATATTCAGATAACCAACCATCCGATTGGATGAGATCTCCTCATCCATTTCGAAGACAAATTGTTCCGTACTGCCATCTTGGATGAGCCGGGAATCAGTCGCTGATTGATTGGACAATTCAAACATGACGTCCCATACAGGTTCTTCATTTCTCGCCATGACTTCGTCCGCCTTTACATTCCAGAAAATGAAGGCATGATACATCACTGCCAAAACCATACATGAAACCATCAAGGAGAGGGCCTTCTTTGACCCCGCATCTTGGGTCATAAAACTGAGATAGGTCTGCTCTTCAGTCAAATCAACCACCCACCAAACCATCGGTCACTCCAATGACAAATGCCAACAACAACGAAACTCCGATGTATGTAAGAAATGTCAAATTGAATTTCTTGGAAAAGGATTCATCGAGTTCCACTTCCGGCGTTGCAAAATGAACCTCATCTAAAATATCATTCAGCGGCCTAAACTCCGTAATGAGATTGTTGAATACTTTTTCTTCCCACCCAACACCGACTGCAATAATGATACCCAAAATCGCGGCAGAGATTATTTCGCTGAAGGGCATGACATATTGTACCAATTCGAGCAACACAGAAGTAGAAACGACGACCAAGACAATTGTGCCGGTTTTAGCGATTCTAAAATCAGATGGGTTTTCAGCCTTAACGAGGCCATAGTTTAGAAGAATGAACATAGCGATAACTGGCCGCATAATGTCATAATGCACGCTGAAGGTGAACATGTCCCAGGTCATCTGTAATTGATCAAAAGATGAACCCGTTGTCGCTGTTTTTGAGAGAATAAAGTAGCCTGCAAAACCAATCAGAAAATAAGAAAGAAAAACAATGCCAATCGGACTTGCTCTGCGCTTCGTGGCACAGTAGAGTTCCATAAACAAAATGCAGATTCCTAACCCAACCGATGCTGCATAGAAAGCCTGCCATGAGTAATCGTATATGTCACTTGATAGCGCACCACCCCATATATCAATGGTGTAAAAGTAATTGGCCTGGAAAAGCATTCCAGGCCAATACAACCAGATACCCCCCATCAATAAGATCAGGCAAATGAGACTTACATCGGCAATGTGTTTTGCATCTTGTATGTTTTGTGTAACTTCAAGCTGCCTAAATCGCATATAATTCGCGCCCCAAACCACACCAGGAAGGAAGTAAATCGCACCAGGGATAAAGAGAATGTTTGGGCCGAAGGCAGTGAAGACTATCGCACGGTAAATCAAGAATGAAAAGACCAGCGTCAAACCAATCTTAATTTGGCGCTCCGTCCTTAACAACGGAATGGGATAAAATAAGCAGAGAATGAAAATCGTCGTTGTGAAAATTTCATCTGAATACATGACCATGCCCTGCAAAAACTGAACGGTTGAGGTCGCTACAACGTTTTCAAAATCAATATCGCCCGACGAATTGCTATCGATAAGATACGTACTCATGTTGACAATCGATTTCCCGATAAACATCCAAGCAAAGGCCAAACCCGCAATTTTTTCATTCCAGCGTACGGACTGGTTTTTTCGAACAAGATAAAGCGTCAACAAGCCGAGGGTAAGATTCAGAATTGACCCAACTGCATCGAGCCCAGATTCAGTCATTTTTTGTCACCTCGCCCACTTCATATCTTTCAATTTCAATATGCCTTAGGGAATGAAAGGTCCCACAAGGAGAGGCAGAGAGTCTCCGATATTGAACATAGCGTAAAATATCAAACCTCTGATGAGTTCCGTACATGGCCACCAAACTTCGGAACGAGCTCACTGACGGCCATATGCATTCCAGCCGAAGGCTTAGCAGTGGCTCACGAAGCATTTTCGCTGCTTTCATCCATGCCTACGATTTCGTAGTTCGAGGGGAACATAGCAATGGCCACGCCAAAGATCAGACAGAACAAGCCCCAGCCAAACATTTGTCGGACAAACAGCATCTCGAGGGCGATGACAACAAGAATCAATGCGCCTATGTTGGAAGTCCATACGAGGGTCTTGAAGGTGGACAAACTTACTCCAGGCGTCCCGGGTTTTCGATAGGGCCCAAATTCGCCGCCAAATCGTTGTGCAGTGTCTTCCTTTCCTTTCTTTGACATCGGTCTTCCTCCTCAGCGGTCGATCATGGTGATGGCATCGGTCGGGCATGCGAGAACGCACAACCTGCAACCGGTGCATGCATCTCGAATGATGCGTGCCTTTCGATTTGATTCAACATTGATCAGGGGGCTTGCCATGGCCACTTTGTACAAATCAATAGCGTCATCGTCACAGACAATGGTGCACTGATCGCACCCTATGCACAGACGTTCTTCAACAAACGCAACTGCCGTTTCGCCACCTTTTGCGGCTGCGTGTTGCTCGCCCCTCAATCGATTGAGTGAACTACGAATGCGCAAGGCTTCAGCCTCTCTGCGCTTTCTGAGGTCCTCGGAGGAGGTCATACGGGAACCTCCACAAGGTCCTTCCCTTCAAACTTGACGACCGCCATGTTGACCAAAAGATCGCCAAAGCAGTAGAACGCCCCAACCAAAAGTGGAGGGTTCCATGCGGTCAAACCAGTCCACGGGACCTCTGTAGCCCATGTCCAATTCTGCAATTGAGTTCCAAGGATTTCCATTCCGAGTGCAGCCCAAGCCATCGCAGCATAGAGGCGGGGCTGAGGGCCAAATTTGGTGAACGCCAAAACCAAGACCAACAAGAACACTGCCGAAGTGTCCCCGCCGGTGTAAGCGCCATAGGCAACCAGTGGTACAAAGGGCATGAGAGCGGGCATGGACCAGGATTCTTTCATTTTCTCTGCGACGATGCGTCCCAGATCAAACAAGAAATAATGGCCAGCCGGTACGAACAGAGGCATGAAGTCCCGTTGGTATTCGTAGATTTTCCAAACTTCGCTAAAGTAGAGTTCCATCGGGGTTGCGATGGCCACAACGGTGATCATCTCAATGCGAATTTTACGCGATGAATGAAGGTAGATGTAGGCAAATAAGCCCCAGCACCAAAGGTTGACCGGCCATTCTGCCCATTCATCCGACAGCAGGCCCTGTGCGCCCGTAGCGGAGACCCACAGACCGATGGATATGGTGAGGATGTACACCCATGCCCTGTGCATGGTTGGCCGAGGAGGCCCATTCACTTAAGCAGGAATGTTTTGTTCACTTTCTTTGTAGGCCAGCAATTCACTTCCCATAGCCAGCATAGAGAGTTCAGCAACCAGTGCGTGCCACCCTTGAGCGTGTTCGCCATATTTTTCACCCACATCGTGGATTGATTCAAAGCGAGCGCTTGGAGAATTGAGGTTGTCATTGTCACCCTTTTTTGGATTGATGCGGTAAAACCACGAGGCTGCTTGACCGTCAACGAGGTAAACCACCGGCTCCACGGGTGCGCCTTCGCTCGTGCTCAAGCACGTTGGCACTCCCTCTTGGATGAGGAAATTTTCAACATCGACTCCACCTTTTGCGTACATCAATTTGTTCATTTTCCGATTGGACAAAGAGAGGATTTGCTCGCCTTTTGTGATGACCATGATGCCGAGACCGTAGGTGCCACGATCGTTTTTGATGAAGACCACAGGATCCCTTTCAATGCCGTGGGCCGCGTACTTCTCTCGCAAACCCTCAATAAATTCATCCACTTCTTCTGCAAGACGAACCCTGCATGTTTCCTTCTCGAGGCACTTGTTTTCCGAAACGAACCACTCGCTCATCAAATGCCAAGGATCGATGTCGAGCAATTCAGCGATTTCATTGACATAAGCTTGCAATTCAGTGTAATGCTCTGATTTCCTTCGGCGGTGCCATCCCATTTCCTTGGGAGGGAACACTTGGGAGCCTAAGCCTGGAAGAACGCCTTCCGTTAGGTCGTTATTGAGGAGGATCAGTGAAGGGATTTCCCCAGCAACCAACAACCGCTCTTCACCATCGATGTTTTGAGCCTCAACTGGCGTCAATTCCAATGGACCAGACAGTCCATCGAGCCATCCGCGGTCTTCAAACACAGGCGAACCGACGGTACACCTGTAGCCTGCCATTTCGAGTAACTTCTGAATCGTGGCGATGTTCTCAACGTAGCCTTTGTTCCGAGTGTGTGCTTCGGGATAGAGGTGGATCCAACTGCATTCACCGTAATTCCGGGAAATATGATCGCCCATCAATTTTGAAATTGTGGGAAGGTCTTGCTCGTCGATGTTGTTGAAACCGGCGGGAAAATGGTTGGCGTCGACGACTGCAATTTTCCAACCTGCGTCGCGGACGTCAACGCTTCCATAGAATGGAATTGGGACTTGTCCACGTTTCTCGTCCATCCATTTTGTGATCACATCTCGCTTGCTTTCCAAGCGTTCACTCAATGCGTGCAACGATGTCATCCAATCACCTCATCGAGCAGTGCAACTGCACTTGTCCGAGGTTTTATTGCCCCGCGGTCTTGTATATGAATTGCTTCAAACAATCCGAGTCCTATCGCCAATTCCGGTTGGCCCTTGAACGCCTTCGACAGCCTTGGGTAGCGCTCTAAGACCGTTTCACCCCGAGGGCGCAGTTCTTCTATGAGGGTGGTGATGAGGGTGGGGGATGTTGCGCGACCAGCAGGGAGTTTGGGACGTCGGACGATATGATCGGGAAGGCTTGTGAGGTCAGCTGCGGCACGAAGTGCGGCCTTTTCCTCGAGGGATTGTGGCAATCGCCATTCCATTGGCAATTGGTTTGAGGCCTTGCGGTGTGCACTGCCCAAAAATGGCACCCGCACTTCGAGGGAATGGGCCATCGAATGACGGTCCACAAGTCTGAGTTGGAAATTGCTCAGTTGGCCATGCTCAAGTTCGAAATTGAGGAATGATTCAAGTGAACCGGTGTGCGCAGTACCGCTGTGATCGTTGGTGTACCAGGATTCACCAATTGGAAGTTGACCCTGTTCAATCTGGCGCGCACCGGGGTGGTCCATCGCAGCGAGTCGGGCATCGATGAGCGCCCCATGTTCGCGCAAGTTCCGATAGCGTGGATAGCCGGCGTGGAGTTCATCCGCCCCCTGGCCGCATAGGCCCACTGTGACCTTTTCAGCCATTTTTTGGAACAGCGGCTGGAAGAACAATACTGTGACATCGAAGTCCTCCCCATGCCATGTCAAATCGGGAAGTTTTTGGTCAAAAGCATCGGCTTCGAGCACGTATTGGTGGTGTCGAAGGTCCAATGAAGCGGCCACTTCTTCCGCAGCAATCCAGTCAGGATTATCTTCACTCTCTGCGACGGTCCAGCATTCTGGTACGGGCTGACCTGCCCGTTCAGCAGCTTCATGCGCAACGGCAGCTACAAGGGATGAATCAAGTCCTCCAGAAAGAACGATGCCCATTGGGACCTCGCCCATCAATCGCTGACTGACACCGTCGACAAAGGATTCTAACAATGCTTCAGACTGTGTGGCAGGGTCCCATGTCGATGCCGGTCGGAGTCCCTGGCGTTCCACATTTGCCTTGCCAACTTGAGTGGGTTCACCATTGCGCAATTCCCATACTTCGACCGTGCCAGGCCGAACATGGTGGACATCCTTGAGCAATGTTGTTCCATCAAGTGGGTATTCCCAAGCAAGTCGAGCAATCAGTGCCAATTCATCCAGTTGAGGGACATGCTCTTCATGAGCCCTGAGGGCCTTTGCTTCACTGGCAAAGAGGAGACTGCCGTTCACCTTTGTACGGACAAGTGGCTTTATTCCAAGCGGGTCGCGTGACAAAATCAACTGCTTCAATTCAGCATCCCAGAGGCAAAATGCGTACATGCCGTCAAGTTGTCCGATCCATTTTGCATGATCTTCAGCAGACATTATTGCTTTTGTTCGACCCAGTTTCGCTGCTGTGTGAAGAGCTAATATCGACTCAGAATCAACAGCGCTTGTGAATGGATAGGTTCGGTTTTGGCTGCGCAAGGACATGTGGTTGTAGATTTCTCCGTTGGCAATCAAAACTTCGCCTCGGGGTCCAAAAAGAGGCTGATCCCCACCTGCTTTATCCACAATTGCAAGTCGGGTATGGCCAAGAGCAATATCGTCGTCCGCCCATGTGTCATTGCCATCAGGGCCTCGATGAATTTGAAGGCGATTCATGGCATGAATCACATGAAGGTCTGGACGACCAAACATACCTGCGATTCCGCACATAACAGTCCCACTGGATGCGACTTCTTCAACCCATGTGGGTGGAGGACTTCACCAAACTGGGTACTTGACCATGACAACAGCCATGAGGATTATGGCTATGGAAAAGCCAACAAAATAGGTGATTTGGGGGGGTTCTGAAGAGTTTGTCTCGTCGCTCATTGACGTCACCAATCCGTTCCACAGGGCGCCATCATTTGAACATATTGAGCGCTCTTTATGCTCTTAGCCCATAATCATCAAGAACGGTTCGAGCAGAAGAACAGCACCAAGGGGAATCAACACCATGGTTGCGTTGTCGTCAATGTAGCGGAGGCGAGGCCATTCAGCGGCCACACATAGTGGCCCCATGATCAACGCCAAAAAGAGCGGTGTTTCAAAGAAGTGCGAGCAAGCAACCCAAACACAAATCAACATGATCGATGAGTAGAGAATGACGTTTTTACTCTCCATGCCCCTTCTGCGTAATTCACCCATGAAAGGGTCGCCGAGCGATAAGGAAAGAACGATTGGCCAGGCATAGGCTTTGTGAGGTACGAGTAAAAACACCAACCCCACTGCAAAAGCACCCCAAGCAAGTGCTGACACCTGGTGCGCTTCGTAATCGCGCTGACCGAAAATGGTGAATCCAAGTTTGAGCCGAAGCGCTTCAACAGCCAAAGTGGTGAGAATGATGATTGAAACCGCTTGCTGGACGGAAGTGTTCAGAGCATCAGCAATGTCATCGCCGAGCTCGAAATAAACCACAGGCACCGCACTCATTGCGATGTGGACTCCACGGCGAAAAAGATGGCCACTCATGCCACCAACGGAAAGTTCAACCGGGTTCGTTAATTCCACTTGTTCACTCATCATTCATCTCTCCAATGGAAAGAATGGCATCATCGAGCGTCATTGAACCTACCGCTAATTCTTTGAGCACATCGTCCAGTTTTGAAGACTCAAGGATCCTGCGCTCGTGGTGGGCTAAGAGCCGTTCTCGCCAGCGTGCTCGTTCTGAACGACCAGAGGATTCCAAATCGAGCAACATGGTCGCAGCTTCCGGCACCCCCGTGCCATGAAGGGCTGACGTCAGAAGCACTGGAGGGGTGGTGCCGGTGCCAAGTTCATAGGATTCGCGAAGTTCGTCAGCATGGCGTTGGGCGCCCGGTAAATCGCATTTGTTGACGATCACTGCATCGGCTAACTCGAGCAGTCCTGCCTTTTCTGCTTGAACTCCATCACCACGTGCGGGTCCTTCGACGACAAGTATTCTGTCAGCAATGGCAGCGCAACGCACCTCTGCTTGTCCAGCACCGACCGTTTCGATCACGACCCGGTCCCATCCAAGGGCGAGGAGAAATTGAGTCATGTCTGCAACGATAAGAGGCACGCTTCCTGATGCTTTTCGAGTTGCAATCGAACGCAAATAGATTCGCTCTTTGAGGACTGGGTCGTCAACGACCGTCATGCGAACCCGATCGCCCAATAACGCCCCACCCGATCGTGGAGAAGATGGATCGACTGCGAGCAGAGCAACCCTCAGGTTTTGTTGAGCCCACACCGTGAGCAACCCGTCCAACAAGCAAGATTTACCAACGCCTGGTGCCCCGGTAATGGCGAGGGATTGCCAGTGTTTTGTTGCTTGAACGGGCTTGCCAACTATGGCCATGATTTGTTCGAGGTTGATGGTTCGGTTTTCGAGGGCACTCAATGTTCTGGCCAGAGAACGGCGGTCGCCATTCATTGCGGCTTGAACGAGTTCCTGCATAGGTGTTCACCTCACGCAGTTGGTGACCAATGCCACGTGCTTGACTGGCCGACACCCGCATCGTCCATCTGATTGGAGGATTCAATGAAGTCGAGGATTTCAGAGGTTGGCGTACCCGGGCCGAAAATGGCGCGAATCTTACATTCATACAGGGCTTTACGATCGTCTTCGGGAATGATGCCACCTCCAAAGACGATGACGTCGTTCAGACCTTCTGCTCGAAGTAATTCACATACCTTCGGGAACAAATGCCCGTGTGCTCCTGAGAGTGAGGAAAGGCCCAGAAACCTCGCATCCTCGTCACGTACGGTGTCGACGATTTGTTGGGCACTGCGCCTCAAACCTGTGTAAATGACTTCGTGTCCCGCATCGCGAAGCGATCGGGCAACCACTTTCGCACCTCGGTCGTGACCGTCAAGGCCGGGTTTGGCTACAACGACGCGCAAAGGTTCGCCCATGGATGGAGGATTGGTTGCTTCCCTATCAACGCACCCCTCACGAAGCCATTCAGTGGGTCAATCCCCGCTTTTTGCCCTCCTTTCGGTAGTGTGGCTAGAACGGGTTTCCACCCGGCCGGCGAGTGGCAACGCATAAGGGCGGGTTTTCCGTCCCTCGACATGGGAAGCCTATGTCATCGACAGAGCAACGACTCCAAGACCTTCGCAATCGAAAGGCTCGCAGCGAGGCCGGCGGCGGCCAAGCCAGGGTGGATGCTCAGCATAATCGTGGTAAAATGACGGCACGCGAGCGCATGGAAATGCTGCTTGACGAAGGTTCGTTTCAAGAGATTGACGCCTTGGTTGAACACCGCTGTCGAGATTTCAACATGGACAACAACATCATTCCCGGTGACGGAGTCGTCACCGGACATGGGACCATCAACGGAAGAGAAGTTTTTGCCTTTGCTCAAGATTTCACAGTGTATGGCGGCTCTTTGGGTGAAATGCACGGATTGAAAATTTGCAAAGTACTCGACATGGCACTCAAAACAGGCCGTCCCGTGATCGGTATGAACGATTCAGGCGGTGCAAGGATTCAGGAAGGCGTTGCTTCTTTGGGAAGTTACGCTGAAATTTTCTTCCGCAATGTTCGTGCTTCCGGTGTCGTCCCACAAATCTCAGTGATTATGGGCCCTTGTGCCGGTGGAGCGGTCTATTCGCCTGCAATCACAGATTTTGTCATCATGGTCGACCAAACGGCCCACATGTTCATCACCGGTCCTGAAGTCATCAAAACTGTAACCAATGAGGTAGTTTCGTTTGAAGACCTCGGTGGTGCAATGACCCACGGAAGCAAATCCGGCGTGTCTCACTTTACAGCAAACGATGATGAAGGTGCGATCATGTTGGCTCGTGAACTTACTGATTTATTGCCTCAAAACAACCTCGAGCGACCACCTGATAAGAAAACTTCAGATCCTGTGGACCGCCTGTGCGATGCTCTTGACTCCATCATCCCAGACGTAGCAACAAAGCCCTATGATGTGCTTGATGTGATCGGTGAAATCCTCGATGATGGCGGTTTCTTAGAGGTGCAAGCAGATTGGGCTCAAAACATCGTGGTCGGCTTCGGGCATCTCGGCAGTCATACGGTCGGGGTTGTCGCCAACCAGCCAAAAGTTCTGGCAGGTTGCCTCGACATCGATGCAAGCGATAAGGCAGCTCGTTTTGTTCGCTTCTGCGATGCGTTCAATATCCCAATCATCACGCTTGAAGACGTTCCAGGTTTCTTGCCGGGTACGAACCAAGAATGGGGGGGCATCATTCGCCACGGTGCTAAACTCCTCTATGCTTTTGCTGAAGCAACCGTCCCTAAACTCACGGTCATTATGCGCAAAGCGTACGGTGGTGCCTACGATGTGATGTCCTCGAAGCACATCCGAGGCGATTACAACGTGGCATGGCCAACAGGTGAACTCGCAGTCATGGGTGCCGATGGTGCGGTCGAAATTATCCATCGCCGCCGAATCGCTCACGCCCGCAACGCTGAACAAGAGCGCGCTCGACTCACTGAAGACTTTAATGAGAAATTCGCAAACCCATACAAGGCTGCAGCTTTGGGGTATTTGGACGATGTCATCGAACCAAACGAAACTCGTCGACGTCTGGCAAGGGCCCTCGAGATGTTGCTCGACAAGGAAGAACTTCGTCCTGCTCGCAAGCACGGAAACATCCCGCTCTGAGGTGATTGAATGGCAAAAACAGACCTTGCAACACTGAGGATGGCCGCTCTCGCAGCGGTGATTGCTGAGGTGACCCAACAAGGTGATGATCCGGCACAAATTGCACGAAAGCCGGGCTTGGCTTGGTCGCAAGATCATCGCAGACTCAATACGGGCCAATCAAGCCTGATGCATCGAAGAGCAAGCCGCTCACCATGGAAGTGAACCTATGTCTGAAACACGAAAAGTGATTATCGACGGCGTTGAATTTGAAGTCGAAATCGAGGGCGAGGGTACGGAATGGAGCGCTACGGTTGAGGGCAAAACATTTGCCATTCAAATCCCAGATGCGGCTCCCGTATCGAAGAAAAAGCGATCCGGTGGCGGCAAGAAAAAGAAATCTGGCACCGTTTCGGCCAATATCCCGGGGAAAGTCGTCACGGTGGAGGTCAATGTTGGTGACGAAGTGGCGGAAGGTCAGGTCATCTTGATCCTCGAAGCGATGAAAATGCAAAATGAGATTCAAGCCCCAGTGACTGGAACAGTAGTTTCGGTGCAGTGTGAAGAAGGTCAAGCCATCGAAGCGAACATTCCTTTGGTTGTCATTGAACCAGTTGCACAACCAGACGAAGAGTGAATCAAATCGATCCAACAATTCACCTGTCATCCCGAGGTGATGTACGACCATTAAAGAGGTGTCAGCGTTTGTCTTTGTGTATGGGCGGAGCAGCAGTGTGTGATTTTCCTGGTTGCGGTGAAGAGGGTGAAATCGTCTCCCGTCTTTCTCCAGAGGGTTACCTTGTCGCAACCGGAAAGAAAGCGTACTCATTCCGCGAAGCATACCGTCGCTTCCATTACTGCACCAAGCACCATGATGAATTGATGAGTGGCGTATGGTCAAGGGTTCGAAAACCCGATGACAAGAAAGACGGCCATGTCGCCCCCACGGCGATTTAAACAGGCTTTTGAGCGAGATGCTCATAAACGAGGCTGCTCTCCATCTATCTATGAACGAACGGCAGACTCTTGTCAAAAGAAAAATATCCGCAGCCTTTTTGGCGGTGCTCCTTTCACTTATGTCGGTAACTTTGGCATCACCACTCGCATCTGCAGTTGGGCCAAACCAGAACGATCTTGGTTCGAACATGGACTTGCCAGACAACTCCACATCGATCAACAGCAGTCAAGCCGTGATGAATATGAACGGCTTTGCTCCTTTCAGTTCAGGTGCGCTCTACGGTGAATTGGATGTTGGTGACGATGAGGATTGGTTCTCGATGACGCTCAACGCCAATGAAGGTGTGACCCTTCAAATTGCATACAACACAACATACACTTCGTCCAACGGGAGTTCGTACACAAACGATTTCGAATTGTGGATCTATGATTCCTCAATGAATATGATCGAAGTTTCCATCAATAATAATCCAGAGGTTGTTTCCACAAACGCCTCAACAGGCCCACATGGTGGCACGGTTTACTTCCAAATTGTCCGATACTCAGGATATGGAAGTTACACCCTTGACTTCTGGACGTTTTCCACCGGTTCATCGGGTGGTAACGGCACTGGTGGAGGGAATGGGACATCACCTCCGACCAATTGCGCAGGAAACGGGACCCTCAATTCGGATATTCTGGAACCCAACGACTCCACAGCTACGGCAACCATGGCTTCCGGCCTCCCAATTTCTTGCACGGGTCTCTCGATCGATTCCTCAATTGATGTGGACTATTTCGAAATCAGTATGATTGCCGGCGTCACCTATTATGTGAACGTCACCTTCACTCATTCGAACGGTGATCTCGACGTAGGCTGGGACGATGCCTCGGGTGGTTACATCACCAGTTCGGGCGGAACATCAAACCTTGAATCGCTTCAAGTGACCGCCTCACTCAATCAAACAACATACCTCGATGTCTTTGGTTATTCATCCGCAACAAACGTCTATGATATTGAAATTTCAACGGATTTGCCAGGCGGTGGTCAATCCTTCGAAACTATCGCTGTGACCATGAACAATTTGACCTCCTCCCTTGTTGAGGTTGATGGCATCACCTCTGGTACCAATTACACCATACGAACAACAAGCACTCAATTCTTCATCAACGGCACCTCTCTCACAGGGGCAGCATCAGGGACCAACTTTACTGCGAATGGAACAACCTACAATATGACGGCAACCGTCGTTTCACCAACCATGGTCGAATCGGATTATTGCGTTACTGTGGAGATGCTTGACGCCAGCGGTTCGCTGTCCTTGGATTCTGATTGCACATACATTGAGATCCTCGAATCAAGCGTTCTATCAACCACAACTGGCAGTCATTCTGCTACAAACCTGACCATCAATACAGCCTACACGCTATGGTGGTTCGTCCTTGATGAAGTGGAATTTAACAACAATATTTCTGTCAGTAATGATGTAGAACTCGCACTTCAGGCGTCCCTTGTGGATGAAGACATGGTGAACTTCACCTCCACCTCCACCTCTCAATCATGGATGGTGAACTGGTCGGGGATCACCACCATGAACGACCACATCTTGGTGAGCGTGTTGTACCTCCCTACTTCGACACTGAACTTCACAACGGGCGACGGTTACATCGGAATTCATGACGACCTCTTCATTCCTCAGTTGCCAACAATGGTGATTGACTCCTATTCGTCAAGCAGCACCTCTACGACCAACAATGTCGCTGTCAGGGGAGCCGACCTCGTGGTTGGCGACGATTACTACTACACGGTGAAAGTCACAGATTCAGCCGGAGCCAACATGGCCTCAAGCGGTCTTCTCAACTTCACTGCCACCGCTCAAAATATGAGTCAACCAACCTTCACGTATTCAACGCCAAACATGTCAGGCAACTATTGTGCTGAAGTTTTGCTTTACTCAAGTGCCTATGTGCAACTGATTGGTGACAGGGCTTGCTTCAACCTCGTTCTCGATGATGACAACGATGGTGTTGCAAATGAGTATGATCTTTGCCCCAACACGGTTGCTGGGGCCATGGTGGATTTAGATGGTTGCGCTTTGACTCAAAAGGATTCGGACAATGACGGTTACAATGACTCAGTTGATGCTTTCCCAACCGATGCAAGTCAACACTCAGATATGGACGGCGACGGATTTGGCGACAACCCCAACGGAAACTATCCAGATGCCTTCCCAACTGACAGCTCCCAATGGAGCGACTACGATGGTGACGGTTACGGCGACAACCCTAACGGAAACTATCCAGATGCTTTCCCTTACGATCCAACACAGTGGTCTGACGCTGATGGTGACGGCTATGGCGACAATGCGACTGGAAATAACGCTGATGAATACCCAACCGACGCAACACAATGGGTGGATGCAGATGGCGATGGTTATGGAGACAACCCCACCGGTACCAATGGGGATCAATTCCCGAACGATGCCACTCAATGGGCTGATGCAGACGGTGACGGCTATGGTGACAACGCCAACGGCAACCAGCCCGATGCCTTCCCAACCGATGGAACACAGTGGGAAGATGCTGATGGTGACGGCTATGGTGACAACGCCAACGGCAACAACGCAGACGCATTCCCAGATGAGCCAACACAGTGGTCTGATGCTGATGGCGATGGTTTTGGTGACAATCAAGCCGGTGTCGATGCTGATGCCTTCCCAATGGATGGCACACAGTGGTCAGATGTTGATGGCGACGGGTATGGTGACAATCCAACCGGCAATTCACCAGATGCCTTCCAGACCGACTCAACTCAATGGGCAGATGGAGATCTCGATGGCTATGGCGACAACGCCATGGGCAACAACGGCGACTTGTGCCTGAACACCCCTGCCGGTCAATCTGTTGACTCAGACGGGTGCAGTTCCTCTCAGAAGGATGACGACCTCGATGGCGTCATGAACGACCAAGATGCTTGCCCACAAACCCCAGCCGGTGAAACGGTCGATGCATCGGGTTGCTCTGGCTCTCAAGAAGATACGGACAACGACGGCGTAATGGATTTGTTTGATTTGTGCCCAATGACCGCTCTGGGAGCGAGCATTGATTCCGCCGGTTGTGCAGATTCACAACTCGATTCAGACGGCGATGAAATCACCAACGATCTAGACGAGTGTCCAATGACTGCACCTGGCCTCCCAGTTGACGGCCAAGGTTGTGCTGCAGATGAGCGGGACTCGGACACGGATGGTGTCATGGACGCTGACGATTTCTGTCCGATGACCCCTAGCGGTGAAGAAGCTGATTCAACAGGGTGCTCAAACTCACAGCGTGACGATGATAATGATTCATTCACCAACGACGTGGATGCTTGTCCAAACACAGTGCTTGGTGCCGTGACCGATGCATCAGGTTGCTCACCAGACCAGTACGATGACGACATGGACCTGATTGACAACACGCTCGATCTTTGCCCAGCAACGCCTTTGAACGAGCAGGTGAATCCAGATGGTTGCTCTGCAACCCAAACTGATCAAGACCAAGACGGTGTCAAGGACGCTTACGATCTATGCCCAGCAACTGCCGCTGGACATGGACCAGATTTGGACGGTTGCTCTGAACATCAGAAAGACGACGATGGTGACGGTGTTGTCAACGTTGAAGACCGATGCAAAGGCACTGAAGCAAATCAAACGGTGATCAATGACGAAGGCTGCGGTTTGAATCAAATTGATACAGATGGCGACGGCGTCAATGACGAAGTGGATGACTTTGTCTTCGATGCGAATGAAACACTCGACAGCGATGGTGATGGTGTCGCCGACCGATTTGACGCAGCACCATTCGATGCAACTCGTTCAGAAGCGGCGGTGGAAGAAGAAGGAGGCGGCGGACTTGCTTACGCCATCATTGCCTTGCTCGTTCTTTGCGGGTTGGGCGCGCTGCTCGTTGTACGTCGTAATGATGAAGCACAGGTGGTTGGCTCAGTCTTTGCTGAAGCTAACAATGGAGATGCGATGACTGAACAGAATATGTCGGCATCGAAAGCACTTCCGGAAATTGCAGAAGCACAGCAATGGGAAGAAGGTGGAGTTAACTGGTCGAAAGGAGCCGATGGAACGCTCTCTTACTACGACGAATCATCTGGTTCGTGGCTCGTCTATGAGCAATGAGTTCGTACGGTGTGAGGCATTGTGGAACTCAATCAACAGGATGACTCAATCCTCGTCGTAGGATTAAACCCGGGGGATTTGCGAATAAAGGCAGGTAAGATTGCCATGGCTCTCGTGTTCATCCCGCCCGTCTTTTCCCTGGTCGCCATCCCCCCTCCGTGGTTTATATTCTGGATTTCATTGCCCCTCACCATTTTGCTCACCTGTGGCCAACAGTATGTTCTTGATGGGCCAGCAGATCTCCTCAAGAAACGCAGATTGTACTTCTTCCGACATACAGAGTGGACCATACTTGGCCCACTTTCCCAAATCAAGTCGATCGAGAGGCGAAAACCGAGCAGTAATGGCGATGGTGGAGAACCACTGAACAGTTGGATTGATTTCCTTTTCAAGGATCGAGCAACGCATATCTGGTCGCTTAGTTATGGTCCATCAGATGTGTACAGAGACCAGATCAACGAATTCCTCGTAAGAATGGTCCAAAAGAATGGACAAGAGGGTGAATCATCTGGCGCGATTTCAGTGCCATTGAATGAGGAAGTTCAATCGAAACCCGTTCCAAGTTCCTCGAACGTGTGGGGCCAGCCTGCTCAAGTTGTACCCTCCCATCCAGCACCATCGAGTGTTTGGGATACATCGGTCAAAGAGGCACCAACTGCTGAGAAACCCTCGTCTTCAGTTTGGGATCAATGACTTTGGTTTTCTTTTGCACGGCCTGAAGTCACTTTAGGAAGTTGATGTAGGCAAAATTGAACAACGATCCAACACCAATTAATAGGTACAATCCCATGCAACTCCAGAATGTTTTGGGGGCTTCTTCGCGAGTAAACCAGGTGGTGTTTCGAGTGTGCGTCCCACCGTGGGCCATACAGTAGGCTCCGTAGGCCAGGCATACTATGCCAATGACGAGGCTGCCAATCGTTTCTGGTCGAATCATTAAACAGCCTAGAACACGGCCGTTTTTATGCCTTTCAACCAGCAGCATTCTGCTTCGTAAGGAAGGATTTCGTTCAGTCTGAATCACTTCAAGCTTCAACAGTGGTGCTTGGTTGCACGGCTGCTGCTGCTTGAGCCTTCTTTGCTTCGACTTGGCGTGCAAGGAAGGACACAACATCGAGGATCTCGATGTCAGCGTAGCGCTCATCACCTTCGAACTTCAAGCACTCAAAGTGAGAGACACACTTCGGGCAAGAAGTAAGCATGGTGTCAGCACCGGTTGCTCGAATTTCTTCCATGCGTGTGACACGGAGCGCACGAGCGTTCTCGTTGCAGGACATCATGCTCGAGACACCACAGCACATGGCGTCTTCGCCGCTGTGTTCCATCTCAACAATTTCAACACCTTCAACACCAGCGATGAGTTCACGAGGTTCTTCATAGACACCCATTTGGCGTCCAAGTCGACAAGGGTCGTGGTAGGTGACCGTTGTTTCTTCTTCTGCCTTGAGGTTCATGTCGAAGCCGTTCTCAACGAGGAATTCTGTGGTGTGCATAACCTTGACACCTTCGAGTTCGTAATCTCGAGCAAAGGTTCGGAAACATTCTGCACACGAGGAAACAAGCGTGTCAATACCTGACTGCTCGATCTTCTTTTGGTTGTACGCCTTGAGCTTCTCAAACACTTCATCGAGGCCTTGCCACTTCTGGTCGTGGCCACAGCACTTGAGGAAGTCACGGCCGAGGTAGTTAACGTCGACGTTCATGTCATCAAACAGTGTGAACGCTGATGTGGTTGCATCGCCGAGGTTCATCTCGCCTTCATTGACGTGGGAGAACACCATCTCTTGGTCGAGGTAGTCAACACAGCCAGGGTAGTAGCCAATGTTGGAGGTGATTGGGTAGTCTTCGGTTGCGATGAAGTCATCGTCAGCCGCTTCCTCCGCTTCTGCAGCGAGCACGGCTTGAAGCACGGTGTGAGGGATCTCTGCTTGCGGTCCACCAACGATGAGGGACCGGCGGATGTCGACGTAGGAGTCGTAGTTCACCAGTTGCGGGCACGCATTGGTGCATGCGGTGCATGTCAGGCACGAATACAGCGGCACACCATCGTCCTCATTGTTCCATGAGTTGTAAATGATGTTGAGTTTGTCACCGCCGTTGAACAATCGCACAGGGCACGCATCGTCACAAAGGTCACATCCGTAACACTTGTTCATCTCGAATTCATAGCCACGGGCCATTGAGCGCAGAAGCACGAACACAACGGCACCGAAGGTCAAACAAGGAATGAACATTGCATAGGTGAGTTTTGCGTCAAGTGCCTTAGGGTTGGTGTGGTAGGTCGGGTTTTCAATTGAAGCAAACGCCGTGCCTCCAAGTGCCATCTGGCTGTCGTTGGTCAAATCAACGGTTCGCCCAGCGAGTGCCTTAGGAGCATCTTCAGTCCAAACAAGCAGGGGTTGGAAACTGGCGATTGCAAAGGAAGTTTCAGTGACGATGCTGTCGTTGTAAGCCAGGGCTCCGCTGACGGTAACGGTGTATTCGTAAGCGTACTCTCCGACTGCGAGTTCGAGTGTTGCACCTTCACAATCATCGAAACTGGTGACGGTCTTGTCGTTGCTGTCCGTGAGCGTCAATGTGGAAGCAATCATGCTGACGGTGTTGATGTCGTTGATCTTTCGTTCCGAGGCTCGGTATTCACAGGCGAGGTCGGTTGTGATTGTTTCAACGCTCTCATGGTGGCCTTCAGGGAAGTGGCTCAGGTCTTCAGTGATCGTGAAGACTCCCGCTGTAGTCCATCCTTCGCCGCCATTGAACGAGGTTGAATTTGCTGCGGCATTGATGCCATATTCTGCGTTCTGGTGACCGTTTGAATCACTAAAGTCGGTGATGATATAACGTGCTGGCTGGTAAATGCTCCAGTCCAACCAAGCGGTGGTTGGAACAACTCCGTCGTCGCTCCATCCACGGTCATCCGTGAATTCATTGACGTCGTGGACGTGCACATCGGTAGGCTGCCCTCTCATTGCTTCGAGTTCAGGATAGAGATCGTGCGTCAATCCCTTGATGGTCAGCAAACCACCTTGGTCCCAGAATCCATCGTCATAGGTGTCCCATGTGGCAACGGTTCCGGCGGTTGAAATGAGCAGGGAGCCTATCAAAATCTGCTTGGCATGACCTGGCGTGAACCCAGCACCCCATGCTTTGACGAGCAAGGCTCTGGCAATGAAGTAAATACAAATCCAAGCTAAAACTCCTGTCATCATCCACGGGATGGAATTGAAAGCATCTGCTAACCATGGCGCTCTTGTACCACATAACAGATCACCATGGCTGTCCAATTTACAAAAATCAGACCTATTTTTGCCATACAACTCCAAGAAGATGTTGATCGAGAAAACGGAGATGAACCAAATGTGGGCAAGATACACTGCACCTGCAGTTGCAAACCATGGGTCTTCAACAGGTCGCTTTTCACGCCCACCTAGGAAGGGTGGAAGCGCCAAGATGCTGACCGGGATACCAGTGAGAGCAGCGCCCCACCAAGCAGCGTTCCAAGGGAACACGGGTTGTCCGACGATTTCGCCAATGAAACCAGTCGGCACGGTGAATTGAGGCAGGTATTCGCCCCATCGTAGGTATCCATAGGAAAACAACACGTACCAATCTGGGAACACGAAGCCTGCTTGTGCGTATGGATCCGCAGCACCGTGAAGTGGTGGAGGGATTAACCACGCATAAAACAACAAGACTGCACCCATGAAGGCGAAGATAATCGAGTCACGAAGCACTTCTTGCGGCCAGAAACCGTGACCGGTTCTTGTGCGTACGCGCTTTTCGCCTGCGATTTGGAGTTGTTCTTTTTCTTCCATATAGGAAGAGGCTACACGGCCGAGATTCTCAATAAGTCCCATAATTCATACCTCCAAAGATCAATGTGGCTCCGCAATGCCTTGCACCCATACAATAAACAAGTGAATAATGATCAACGTGGTCACAATCACTGGCAGAATAAAGACGTGGATGAAGTACATTCGAGTCACCGTTCTCGGGGTCAATGCAGATCCGCTGAACAAGAGGGTTGCGATGTACTTCCCAACAAGTGGGCTCGAGTTGGCGAGGTTGATTCCAATCACCGCTGCACCGTATGCGAGGGAGTCCCACGGCAGAAGGTAACCGGAGTAGCCGAAGACGATGGTCAGGGCCATGAGCGCAACACCGATGAGCCAGTTGAGTTCACGAGGGTTGCGGTATGCACCGGTAAAGTACACACGGCACATGTGTAAGAACACGCTTGCTACCATGAAGTGCGTCGCCCAGTGGTGAACCGCACGAATGATGTAACCGAACGGGAGTTCGGTCATGATGAACTGCATGCTGGCGTATGCGGGCGATGGGTCGCCTTCTCCACCTGGTACGTAGTAGATGCCAAGGACAGTTCCGGTGATGACAAGAATGATGAACGAAAGGAAGGAAATTCCACCGAGGCAGTACAGAGGGTACCAGTACCAGATGATTCGGAGTTTGTACTTCTCTGCGTGCGTCAATGGCATCTGTCGGTGCATGTTGTAGTATGCGCCTTTCGACATGTTCCAGTAATCCTGGAGGCGGAACCTCGTGTCCAACCATGAGAAGATCCACAAGAACAACCGTTCTGCGAAGCCCATCTTGCCGGTTGACTCCACGGCACGGAGGATCTCACGACGAGGCAGGTCGTCGTTTTCTTTACGGAGGGTCAACGCCACGAGGACGATAACAAAGGCGATGAAAAACCACAAAATCCAGAACATTGTTGTCATTGTATCACCTTCAGTCGCAGTACGTGTACCAGTCTATGTAATCGGTGATGCCTTCGATGACGTCACCATTGAGTTGAATTGGGATCAGCGGCAATCCCACGGGCGCAGGTCCACCTGCTTTGCGAATACCTGCGTAGTTGAATGTGGCACCGTTTGACCGGTTCCGGTTGGTGTTCATCTCAAGCGCTGTTGGGTCGAACCGAGAGGAGTGGCAAATGCAGAACAATTTGGTTCCACCGTCGTCACCGCCACCGGGCGTCCACGAGTCTTCTGTGAAGGAGTTGGACACGAGTTGCCATCCTGGGATGCAGCACAAGTGGGTGCAGCGCCCGAAAATCATAACGAGGTTTTCGGATGGGAAGATGCGAGGGTCGGCGTCGCTGAGATCTTCGAAGTGACCGATGGTCTTTCCAGTCTCATCGATGCCTTCCATGAACTGGAAGCGAGCCAAGCCGCTGGATTCAGGTGTGTTTTTGTTTTCCGAGTGGTTGACGTAATTCACAACCACTGGGACACCGTTCCAAATGCCGGCAGCGCCAGCGGTTCCGGTGTTGGATTTCGCAGCTTCTTCTACAAAGTCTGTCTTTGTCATCAACTGCAAGTGCTTTGCACCGTACCATGCTTCGTCTTCTCGCCCCTTGGCCCAGTAAACAACGCCAAGGTCACCAGCGTTTGAACCACCTGGCGGTAGAAGGATGGATGCGAACCCGAGAACGCCCAGCGATGCTGCGAGGACACCGGTTGCGGTGTTGAATCCATAGCGGAGGAATTGACGTCGGTTGATGTACGAGGATCCTGCATCGTTGGCTGCTGCTCCTTCGACAACAGCGGGTTTGAGGTTGTATTCACGTGCCATAATGGATCACCACTTGTACTCCTTCCAATCTTTGGTGTGCTCAGGAACGAACTTGTTCTGAGCGTGCTTGACGATGATGGTGTCGGGGAGGACGAATTTGAGGTACACCATGCCCATCATGCACAGGGTGATCAGCATGATGCCGAGGTGGTAGGCGAGTTGTTGTTGGTCCCAGCCCTTTGCGAGCCCGTAAATCATCGAGAAGGTCCAGTAACACGACCAGAAGATACCCCAGACGAAGAACAACATGGTGAGGTATGAGCCACCTGAAGGTGCGAGTGAAGCACTGACGATGGTGCCTGGTTCAACTGGGTTGAACACGCCGTGGTCAATCGCAGCGTGCATCTGTTCCTCGGTGAGGCTGGCATCTTCCAGTGCCTTGCGTGCATCTTCGACGGTGATGGTTCCTTTGGCAACGCCCCGCAAAAGGGTGGAAATTGTATCGTCCATCACTGGTCACCTCGTCGCATGAGTTTGTATCGGAGCCGCAGTTGGTTTGAACGGCCTTGGTAGGAAGTTGAGAAACTGTAGCGCAGCAGCAAACCCGCAAACGCAACAACCGCTAAAACGGCACCGAACCCAAGCAGACCGAGCCAGTGTGCACGGAGTTTAGCACCCATGTGGTGGAGGTCCACGCCGTGGTGGGCGGGCTCTGGCGGGCTGACGTTTCCGTCACCGGCAAACAGGGTGCGTGTGCCAAGAGCGTCGGTGGTGTCGTCGCCTTCTGGAAGTGCGAACAGGAGTTGATTCCACTTGTCTTCCACGCCAGGCAGTTGGTCGCCATTGACCGAATTGCCTGTGATCCAGAAGTTAACGGTGCCCTCGCCGCTTGCAGGGGCTTCCCAAGTGATGATCCAGTGCCGTTCTTCGACGGCCGAGGAGGCTTCAGTGTGGGTGAGTGTGGTGAGATCCTCTTCCCAATTTTGAACACCTTCACCACCGAGCACGCCGGTTGAAACTCGCATTGCGAAGCCTGCAGTGTAGGTCCCAGTTGCGGCAGGTCCGCCGATCAGCTGCAGGGTCATGGTGTACGTTTCTCCACCAATCCAGCCAAAGGGCACATCGTCAAGAATCACTTGCAATGAGTTGTCAGAATCTCCATTGTGGCACAAACAGCCTTCTTTTGCCACATCATCAATGGTTTCTCCAGCGTTGCTTTGTTCGCCACCGATGCCGGTGTGGTATGAGGTCACGAGCCCGGGCAAAAGCAGCAAAAGGATGAGCCCGGCTACCAGTCCGGTCCGTGAAGAAATCGACTCGCGTAGCATAGCCTCACCCAAGTGTTTGAACCGACTCGCAAGTGCTCCTTAAACATTCCCAGCAGAACGCATGGTTCGTTGCCTTGCAGTGTGCCGTTTTTTCCTCGAAATCCGGCAGTTTAAGAGGGTGGCGCGTTCGGGCGTTAACACGCCGGTAAAATCTCGGACTCGATTGAGCCTCAATTTGTAGAAGGGTTCTTTGGGGTGTGCCGGTGTCTTCGGACCAGTGAGACCATGACGACAAACTTTGACAACGTTTATGATTTGAGCACTGAACAACTTCAACTTCTCGACGATGCTGAAGAGATGATGTTGCGAAACGATTTGGGAGCCGCAGAACGGCTCTTGCTGTCCATGCTCAAAGGCGATGAAGAGTGCATCCCAGTTCTTTCTAACCTCGGACATCTGTACGGCCGTCACTTGTCTGAATTTGAAACTGCTATCGAATACTACGATCGTGTTTTGGCCCTTGAACCCGACAACGCTTGGGCTCGAGATGCTCGACGTCGGTACTTGCGCTACGTCGATTGAGGCATTGCGCGCTTCGCCAAAGTTCATTTGGCATCGACCCAAGGAACCAATATGGATGCCGAGCAAATTCTCATTGCAGGCGTCGGCGGCCTCGGTTGCGCCTGGGCGAAGGGTGCGAAAGCACGCTCCTCCAGCGATACGGGTGTCCTGCTCATCGATGCTGACGATGTGAGTTTTGAGGGGGCGGATGGCGCCCACTTGTTGCGGCTAGGTCACACCCTCGATTCGGTCGGTTGTGCAGCACTACCGCCGTTGGCCGAACAACGTATGCGCGGGTATTCAGCACTTGCCAACACCATCTTGGAGGATGTTGAACTGGTGATTTTACTCACAGGGCTCGGCGGTGGGACCGGGACCGGTGCAGCCCATGAATTCGCTCGCCAAGCACGGCAATCTGGGGCTCTGGTGCTTGCCGTTGCAGCCTTACCTTTCGAAGTTCAGTCGACCAGGACCAAGATAGCAATGTCCGGTTTAGAGCGCTTGGAGCACATCGCTCACGTCACCGTTCGTCTTTCCCTCGATCGGCTTGCTCGTCAAGCACGCCAACAAGGTCGCAATTGGCAGATGGGTGCTGAGTGGGTTGAGGATTTGGTCGATGGATTGATCCGTACGCTAATGAAGATGGGCCTGATCAACTTGGACCTGATGGATTTGCGAGCGATTGTTGACCAGGAAGGAGAAGCCACCATGCTTGTCGGAACTGGCCGTCCGGACGATCCGAACTCGATCCTCGAATCGGCGATGATGGCGCCGCTTTCAGCCCTGGATGTAGGTGGTGCTAGCGCTTGCCTCATCCAAGTAGAAGGTGGCCTTGGCATGACCATTGGTCAAGTCGATGCGGTTGCGAACATGTTCACAGAAGCGCTCGACGATGATGCTCAGGTGATCCTCGGCGCGAGGGTGAGCAAAGACCTCGAAGACACCATTCGGGTGGTGACGCTTCTCGCGGGCATTCGCCCGAGCGATTAATCATCGATGTTGATGACGTCTTCCCATTCAACTTCTGCTTGGATTCCAATGTCTTTTGGTTTCTCCCAATCACTGTCAAGGTGCTCGTTCCAGTCGTCCTTTTCAACCACCGGCTCCGAATCCAAGTCCTCGGTGTTTTCCGTTTGGGTGTTGGTCGCTTCAACCGATTCGACCATAGTTTGAATTTCTTGGTCGTCTTCATGCTTGCCAAGAACGCTGTTCAAAATTGCTCGGTGCATCCAGACGCCGGTCAACGCTGCGATGATGTGGCCAAGCATCATGACAAGTCGCAAATCACCTAAGGTTGAACTGATCATCGCCACACTGCCGGCGTACGCATACCCAAACGCTAGGCCCCAAGGTAGGGCGTTTTCGTTGTTGAGGAGTTTAAGATCTGAGCCAATGCCACGAGAGGTGAGCGACCAAATACCCATGAAGACGGTGAAAATCATGAGCGAAAGTTCCTCAAGATAAATCTCAAGGTCGCCGATTTCCATTGCTGCGTGCCGATATACGGTGAGCAGATGCCAGGTCACGAAGATGTGGACCCACGCTGACCATT
>DAFX01000076.1:41641-41988 GCA_002495535.1 Euryarchaeota archaeon UBA433 | reverse complement strand
GTTCAGAACAGTGGAACGGGCCAAGACCAACTTCTGCTGACCACCGTTGGTTTGGATTGTGGTGTGACGGCTCAATTCAACCTCGAAGCAGGTGCTTCGTCTTCCGCAATTCCATGGTCGTGTGTCATTGAAGACACTGCACAATCTGGGCTTGGGGAATTGCTCTTCAGAGTCACCAGTTCGGCCCGCAGCGAGTATGTTGCAACCTACACTGAAATCTACTCTGTTGAACCGTCATGGGATGCAAGTAATGTCCTTCAAGTCACAACCGATCTCGCCTCATACGCCGTACCCTATTCAGGCGGTACGACTCTCGTTGTAACGGTTGAAAACCTCGCCAACACCCA
>DAFX01000076.1:2476-41336 GCA_002495535.1 Euryarchaeota archaeon UBA433 | reverse complement strand
AAAACCTCGCCAACACCCAAGTGTCGGGATCTTTGGATTTCGCTGGTGAAGGTTCAGCCATGCTCTTAGGGGAATGGTCAAGGTATGTTGACAATGCAAGCACATCGGCCTTTGTGCTCGCACCGTTTGCAAGCGTTGACTTTGAATTAACCCTTACTTCGAACGTTCAAAATGAAGAGGATGCTGACTTATTCATCAAGGTCACTTACACCATCGATGCTACGACAACCACTTCTTCTGACCAATCTCCAAATTTTGCTGTGGAAGTTGCCGGTCCTGCCCAAGCACCACAAGGCGTAACCCTGCCGCTTGGATTCCAATTGGATCAGAATTCAACATTGAACGCATTGATCGGTGGTTGGGTCTTTTCCCTGCTTCTTCTTAGCGTGATGTACATCCAACGCTCACGTCGGGGCGGAGTTGAGGTTGAATCAGAGGACCAGGAGGACGAAGTCGTTGAAGAAGCCTCGGAACCTGAACCAGCAACCCTAGGGTACAACGAGTGTCGAATGGAAGATGGCAAGGTCAGTTGCCCATCATGTGACGCCCGACTTGGTGTGCCTCGAAGCAGCGTGGCACCATTCCGCTTTACATGTCCAAAGTGTCAAACTACGATCCGCGTGATTGAATGAATCTCATTCGATTGACGTTCTCTGAGCAATGAGCAGAAAAGCAGTGTGGCCGAATGGCCCGTTGACTGGTCGCATACCACCTTTCGATGCCTTGCCCCATTGGCGCTCCATGAGTTCTCCAGCCCATTCTACGGTGAGGCCAGCGCCTTCAGCAGCTTCCCATGCCAGTTCAACTTGGCTGGTCACGGGGCAATAACACGCCATACGCCCGCCGACGGCAAGCAGCGAGGCGACAGCGTCAATTGCAGTGGGGTGTTGAGGCAAATCGAGAATGATTGCATCAAAAAACTCCGAATGAGAGCGAATTTCATCAACCACCTCTTCAATGGCTCCATGAACGTGATGGTGGCCGGGGAATTCCTGCCAAGATGCTCGTGCACGCTCCATGTTTTTCAGGCCAACATCGGCGTGTTCTGATCGTGGTTCTACAGTGACATGCGTTCCACTTCCTCCAAGTGACCTCGCAATGTGCATCGAGAGGCCTGCACTGCCTAGTCCTGCTTCTAGGACACGGTCGCCCGATCCAATTCCAAGTTTTGCGATAAAGTAGCCAGCGTCTTTGGCACTGATGGTTTGTGCCCTTCGGAGCATTCCTCTGGAAAGTTCGGGGAGGCGGGGCGGCATTCTCGTCAATTGCTTTTGGCCAAGGGTGATGACGGTGCCATAGGGTGCGCTCCCGATTGTTTCAACAGGATCAAAAACACCCAAACCTTTGATCTTGCGAACGCCAGCCGACATTTCCACAACATGGACTTTCCCTTCTGCTTCGACCAGAACTGCCCACGCATCGTTGACCATAAGCGATGCCAACCGACGCTCGGTTTCAATCCTTCGTGGACCAAGATGTTCTTTTGTTAAGGTTCCAGCGAAAATTATACATCTGTTCTTATTATAATCTCATAGCAACGGAGTGCCCCGTTTGGAAATTTAGATGCGCAGTCGGGAAAGGGGTTGGTTAAAATACCAACTAGGGTGTGTAGGAAACATGAAGATGCCCGCTCGCCTTCTCGCTTTGACCATTGTAACTCTTTTCGTGGGGAGTGTCCTCACCGGATTTACTGCTGAAATGAATTCAAATCCCGTGGAAACCACGCTGGATGAAACGCCTCTTGTCCAACATGCAAGCAGCGCCACAAGCCCCGGTCACGTTGTGTTTGGCCAGTACATTTCCTCAGACAACTGCGGCCATTGCTCGAAAACTGGCGGTGGCTCTGATGCACACCATGCAGTGAAACAACTCCACCCCGATGAATACGTCTACATCACTTACATGTCAGCATCCTACGGTGACACCGACACCGCTCGGGCAGGAAACGTCGCACCATACAACTGGGCTTGGTCCACAGGCGGTGCTCCCGATGCATACTTCGGCGACCGAACCGACAAGAATCAAGGCGGTGCTTCTTCTAACTACGATACCTACGACACCCTCTTCTCGTCCGGTGGCGGAATGGCTGCAACAACCAACGATTACGGGATGTCAGCATCGATTTCCCAATCTGGCGGTACCTATGACGTGGACATCTCCTACCGTTATTCAGGCTCTGGATCGCCAGCCACAAACATGAAACTCTACGCAGCTCTTGTCGACAAGGACTGCACGGGATACACCTACAGTTCAGGAATTCCACACGGGTACAACTGCTGGATGGCATGGTTGACCGACAACGACACATACAAGTCCAAGAGCAGTGGATCTGGTACCTCATTCCACAGCGTGACTCCTACCTCCGTCTCTCAATCAGAAACTTGGTCCAGTGTCCCTGTCTCAGTTGTTCCCGGCGGTCTCAACAAAGCGATCGTTGTGGGTGTTCTCATGGCAGGAAACACCGTTTCAGTCGGCGGAAGTTCCGCACACGTCTACCACGCAATCGACTCAACAATGGGACCCAAGATGGACCTTGCCCCCGGCCCTCTCACTGCATCCGGCTCCCACCCTGCAGCGTCTTCTTCGTACAAAATTGGGGATTCAATCACCCTCTCGTCGACCATCAGCAACGTCGGCGATTTGGACTACACAGCAGGAGGGGACATCGAATTCTTCTACAAAAACGGAGTGAACGAAGTCGCAATCGACAGCGTTTCATTGAACAACCTCGCTATGGGCGCAACTCAACCTGCATCCGTTTCATTTGATACCTCTGTCCTCCCAACAAACGGCTGGAAGACAACCTTCGGCGTTCGAATCACGGGCCTTGTCGATGAAACTCAAAGTGCAAACAACCTCGCTACCTTTGAACTCGACCATGACCGTCCACCGCTCGCCAAGAAGGCACAAGTGGAAGGCGACAACATCATCGCACGAGGAACACAATTCAACATCCTCGCTAAGGGCGATGCTGATGACAATGTGGACACCATTGAGTCCATGAGCTTCAATATCGAAGTCTCCCCTACTGGAATGAACCAGTGGTCGAACTCAATTGTTTCTGGTGGCGAGATGATCATGTATCCTGGCTCTGCTAGTGAAGGACGTGAATACCTGCTGAGTCCGTCGATGGATATGTCCTCGGGATGGTACGACATTCGTTCACAAACCGTTGATTCACGAGACCAAACAAGCGACTGGATCATCAGTTCTGAAGTCTTCCAATTGGCAAATGGTATCCCTTCAATCGTTGCTGAACCAATTCCATCGGTTCTTTGTGACATTACGACCAAGATTGATTTGACTGGCCATGTATCGGATCCTGAAACGCCATTGAGCGACCTTGTAGTGACTTCTGATAGCCCGTCCTTCGTCGCCTGGCACCCCTCAACCACTGAGTTAGAAGTGAAATTCGCATGGAGCGAAATTAACGGCTGCCCGCTCGGTCAACAAGGAATGGAAATTCGTGTGGACGATGGCGGCGACTATTCACTAACTGGTGAACTCCCATACGGAACCCTTCTCTTCAACGTCCTCGAAAATGGACAACCACGCTGGGAAGGTTTGCCAACCCAGACCATCGAAGAAGGTGGCAGTGGTGTGATTGATTTGCTTCCGTTCTTGTCGGACACCGATGACACAGGGCAACCAGTGGACGCAAGCACGCTCTCTGTTTCGATGGTCAGCAGCACGAATGAAGATGTTATTTCATTCACCCTCGATGCCTATGCTCTTGGCTTTGAAGCCGTCGATGACGACGTCAACGGCCAAGCGGTCGTGACCCTCAGAGCGAGCGACGGCGAGCAAATTTCTGAGCAAACTATGCTCGTCCAAATCAACCCAGCAAACGACGCACCTCGCATCGATATGACTGAATTGGAATCCATTCAACTCAAGCGGAATGAACAGATGGTGGTCGATCTGGTCACACGGATCACCGACATCGATAACCCGGCCTCCGAAGCCTTCCTCACCGTCACCCCATCCGAAGCTGGTGCAGCGAGCTACAACCTTCTCACTGGAATCTTAACGCTTCAGTTCGAACAGGTTGGTATGCAAAGTGTGACGATTGAAGTTATGGACAAGTACGACAGCAACACCTACACTATTGCAGTGAACGTCTATGACGCCCTTCCACTCGAAATCTCGCTGGTGGATGATGGAACAGGTCACATATACGCCGACATGACCAACACCTACATCGGTCAAACTCCTACCATCTCGATGACCCTCACCGACAACGCTCCAGTCTTCACCTACATGCTTGCCACATGGAACGTATGCAACTCGCTGACCGGGACATGTGACGGTTTGCTCACCTATGAGATGGATGTCACCAAATCAAACGAAGGATGGCAGAACGAACTTGACATGCCATCATTGGTTTTCGAGGGACAATCTGCACGTCAAGATGGCTCCCTTGACCGTGATTACTACGAGCTTGAAATGCTCGCTACTGACAGTGAAGGTGATGATTTCAAGACCTTAACGAAGATCAAGTGGGACATCACTGAATCGGCACCTACGCCCTCCGACATGTCCGATGATGCGCTTGAAGCGCACGTCGTCAATCTCCTTGCTACAAAGGCATCACTCAAGGGTGCTATTGCTGAAGCAGATGGTGACACAACTGAACTGGAAGCAGAACTTACCCAAGTTGAGGCAGATCTCGATCTTGCGTGTGACGACCCACGGGCAGTGTGCCCGACTGATGGAAACTCTGGTGCGAGCGTTACTGACACCTCTGATTCGCTCCCAGTGGAAACCATTGCTCTGGTTGTGATTGGTGTCGTCATCGCGGCCCTCTTGATTGGCCTCATGATGACTCGTGGAAACAAGAATGAGCCAGAAGTGGCTTGGAACGCAGGCACAGTACCAGCAAGCGATATGGTTGCTAATTCAATGTACGGTGGTGCACAACAACTCTTCCAGGCTCCTGCCCCAGTGATCCCTCAACAACCAGCTGCTGGGCCTCCGTTGCCTGCTACAGGTTTGCCTGCGGGTTGGTCCATGGAGCAATGGGCATACTACGGCCAACAATACCTCGATGACCAACTTTGAGTCGATCATCGGTGGCACCATCTTGATACATGGTGGATTGTAAACCCATAAAGGGGAGTAACGTGGAGGACTTACTGTGACCGAAGACATTGAGGAGGTCGATGCCCCTGCCGAAGAGCAGGATATCGGCTCCATTGAGGCTGAAACCACTCAACCACAGGGCGACGAAGTCCCAGTTACTGTGTGGGCTCCAGAGCCGGTAGCAGACGCCGACGAGGTCATGTCGGAAAGCGTCGAGGAATGGATTCAATCGGTCCATTTCGAATCGACTGAAGACGTGCCCATTCCGGACCGTCTTGTCGATCAGGTCATCGGACAAGAAGCAGGTTCAATCGTTATCAAAAAGGCAGCTGAACAACGTCGCCATATGCTCATGATCGGGGACCCTGGAACTGGAAAGTCCATGCTAGCAAGGTCCATGACAGACTTACTTCCCAAGGACGCACTGGAAGATTTACTTGTGTATCCAAACGAAGATGACGAGAATGAACCAAGGGTTCGTTCGGTTCCAGCAGGACGTGGCGACCGCATTGTTAAGTTACAAAAAGAATCCATGAGAACACAACGTGAGCGTTCTCAGAAAATGTTGCTGATCGCATTTGCTGCCGTAGGTTTCCTATTGCTCATTGCCACACTTCAATCAGGCGACATCATTACACTGTTGTTTGGAGGATTCTTACTCATGTTCGGATACATGTTCATCCGTGGCCGATTGAGTTCTGGTGACGAAAGCAGAATTCCAAAGGTCTTGGTGAAGCATGAAAATTCCTCACCTCCTCCATTTGTGGACGCAACGGCTACCCTTTCTGGCTCACTGCTAGGTGATGTCCGCCACGATCCTTTCCAATCAGGTGGTATGGAGACGCCAGCTCACGACCGTGTTGAACCGGGTGCAATTCACCGTGCCCACAAAGGGGTCCTCTACATTGACGAGGTGAATCTCCTTCGACTTGAGGAGCAACAAGCCCTTCTTACCGCCATGCAAGAACGAGCCTTTCCTATCTCTGGACGCTCAGAACGTTCCTCAGGTGCTCTCACAAAGACCGAGCCCGTTCCTTGTGATTTCATCCTCATCGCTGCTGGAAACCTTGATGCAATTCAAGGGATGCACCCTGCTCTAAGAAGCCGTATTCGAGGATACGGGTATGAGGTTTATGTCAATTCAGAAATGCCAGACACCGCTCGAAACCGACGTCGGTTGATTCGGTTCATCGCTCAAGAAGTACGCCGTGATATCGGCACGAGCAGGGAAATACCGCACTTTGAAAAGAGTGCTGTGGGGATTATTCTACGAGAAGCACAACGCAGAGCGGGGCGCAGAGGAAAACTCTCACTCCGTCTTCGTGAACTTGGAGGTCTGGTGCGAATTGCAGGCGACCTCGCCATGGAAGAAGGAGCGCCGCTCACTACAGCAGCCCACGTTCTTGGTGCCCGCAACATTGCTAAACCACTCGAACAGCAAGTAGCAGACCGGATGATCGAACGCCGCCAAGATTACGCCCTCGTTGTCAATTCAGGTGAACGCATTGGACGAGTCAATGGCTTGGCGGTGCTCGGGGCAAATTCAGGCCTCTCTGATTTTAGCGGCATCATGCTTCCTGTTGAGGCCCTTGTGACCCCCTCCCAAGGCGGAGGAGGTAAAATCCACGCTACTGGTGGGCTGTCTGATTTGGCCAAAGAAAGCGTCACCAACGTCAGTGCGGTGATCAAGAAGTTGACCGGCAAAGACATTTCTGATTACGACATCCACATCCAGTTCGTTGATACACACGGCGTTGATGGCGACTCGGCTTCAATTACAATTGCTACTGCGATTATTTCTGCACTTGAAAGCATTCCAATTCGCCAAGACTTAGCTATGACCGGGTCTCTTTCCGTGCGTGGAGAAGTTCTTCCAATTGGTGGCGTGACCGCCAAGATCGAAGCGGCAGCTCGCTCAGGCATCAAGACCATTGTCATCCCTCGGGCCAACTTGCAAGATGTTCTCTTGGACACAAAATACGAAAAGATGGTCGAGGTTGTTCCTGTTGATACTCTCGATGAGGTGATGGAGATCGCGCTCATTAAGCACGCAGAAAAAGAAGGACTTGTCGAGCGACTGGGTGCGGTTATCGATCGCCTCACCCCGATTCCAAGCAAGGTTCAATCTGCTTGAACGCCAGCGCTCACACTTTTACAGTGCGTTGGGTACAAGAAGGCCCCTTGATTGGCGAGGGGTATGGACACCAAGGTCGACCAACCACTTCCGGTTGTTGATGCGAGCAAGGGTGCCCTTCTCGTTCTGTTTTTGGTCACAGTCATCGATATGATTGGCTTTGGCATCGTGATTCCATTCCTCACTTATTTGGTCGAAGATTTGACACCCGCCAGCCAAGAAGCAAACATTGGCATTTGGGTTGGGATCCTAATGACATCTTACTCAGCGGCTCAATTTTTGTTCTCTCCATTTTGGGGTTCACTTTCAGACCGAATCGGCCGGCGCCCAGTGTTGATGGTTGGGCTGGTGGGAAACACCGTCTTTTTCACGATGTTTGGGCTTGCGAACACCCTGGTCATGGCCCTGGCTGCTCGTTTCCTTGCCGGTGTATTCAACGGAAATTTGGCTGTTGCACGCGCCTACATTGGAGACGTAAGCACGCCTCAACAGTTGGCAACACGAATGGGACTCATCGGTGCCGCATTTGGTTTAGGTTTCACATTCGGCCCCTTCATTGGTGGTGAACTCTCAGATCCGGCAAGTCGCTGGGAATTTTTCGTTGGTACGATCTTTGACAGCCACCCATACCTGCTTCCATGCGCTGTAGCAAGTCTTCTTTCCGTTCTTTCCTTGCTTGTTGCCGTTCGAAATCTGCCGGAATCTCTTCCGCAAGAACATAGGACCCAAGGGGAACGAAAATCGTGGGCGAAAGGTATGGTTCATACGATGCGCAACACCAATTCAATGCTCCGTTCTGGGTCAGTCTCAGTTGTTATTTGGGTGTCAATGCTGTTCATTTTTGGCTTTACCATCATGCACGCCGTGTTCATTCTGTATACCCAAATGTCTCCCGCCGATGGTGGCTTGGCTTTCAGCGAGGCCGACAATGGGCGTGTGTTTGCTATGATTGGCGTTTCAGGTATCCTTACACAAGGCTTCTTGATTGGACCACTCAGCCGTAAAATTGGCACTCGGCGGCTTATCCCCTTAGCCATAATGGTCACTGGTATTGGACTTGTTCTCATCCCGTATACTCAGTTTGAAAACCGCTGGATTCACATTCTTTTAGTCGGCGCACTGATCTCAGTTGGCAACGGGCTTTTCCAACCCTCTTCATCATCGTTCCTCACTCGGATCGCCAAGACAGAGGGCTACGAACTTGGAGTGGTGATGGGTGCTCAAGAATCAGTGGGAGCGCTGTCGAGAATTCTTGGCCCACTCACTGGAGGGTTTGTTTGGGTGTACACCGATGCCCGAGCATGGCCTCTTGATTACCATACTGCTTTCCATTTATGTGGTGTGCTCATGATTCTTGCCGCCCTCCTTTCGTTACGGTTGCCAACACTTGAAGATGAAGAACACGAACACCCATCCGGAAAAGATACTTCAGAGGAGTAAACTGGAACATCTTCAATAGGTAAATCTCCAACCGTGAGGGTATGGAACAGGTGGGTACTGCTTGGGATACCGGACGATTCAACCGACGAGTCTCGACTTTTGCTCATGCGATGATCATCATCAGTTTGGCAGTCGTGTGGCTGATTCTTCTCAAGGGAGTCCTGCAACCATTCTTCATTGCACTGGCCATTTATTTCGTTTTGAAACCGGGTTCCGATTACCTTTCGACCAATGGTTTTCCGGTCATTTTGTCGTACCTTACCATGGTCCTTCTGACCCTCTTAGTGGTTTCATCTGCGGCTTTCTTTGCTTACTACCAAGCCTCGGAAGTCATCGCTGATGAACAGAAAATGGACGATTACAACGTGATGCTTGAAGAGCGATGGCATGATTTGAAGACCACACCTCTCCTTTCGGTGGCCTTCGAAGAGGACGATGCAATCAACAACACGCTCGTTGAAGATCTAGCTGCCTGGGGGGTTCTTGAAAACGACCAGCAACTTTCAGATGCGGCAGTCGGTATGCTTGCTGGAGTTGGCTCCCTGCTCACAACAAGCATAACGGTCATGTTTTTCCTGATTTTTATCATCTTCGAAGCAAGTCTCCTTCCGGGCCGAATTGAACGTGCTTGGCCCGGTGGTGCGAGTGAAAAAGTGCAAATTGTACGAACTAAAATTGAAGCAAGTGTCAACACCTACATCGTCGTGAAAACTGGCGTGGGACTTGGAACTGCGGTCTGTGCCGGTCTTGTCATGCTCGTGTTCGGTATTGATCTATGGTTCACCTGGGCGCTCTTGACCTTCTTGCTCAATTATGTCCCCTACATTGGTTCACTTATCGCTACATTACCACCAATCATCCTCGGATTGATTTTACTTGAACCGGCTGCACTCACTCTGCTCATCCTTCTTCTGTTGACCAACCAGCAACTTTGGGGCCAGATTATTGAAACTCGCTGGGCTGGTCGGGCCCTCGATTTGTCACCCGTGCTCTTGCTTCTTGTGACGGCCATTTCCTTTGCTGGGTGGGGCATATTAGGGATGATTTTGGCAGTTCCATTCGCAGTCATCATCAAGATTGTGCTCGAGAATATCGAAGCCACACGACCAATCTCAATTTTGCTCTCAGAACGTGCCCCTTCCATCGATGAGGCTTGGGAAGAGGCGATGAAAGACGGCCGATTGTCCTCTTTTGAATCCCAATCACTTGGGCAACTGCAGGAGGTCTTGGGGTACAGCGATCGTGAAGTCCAGTTGATTTCGGGCAGAATTACAATCCAACGAGTGTTGCGCCGTAACCGTGTCAGTGACGACCAGATGGATTTGATTGTTAATGTGGCAGATGCGTTGCGCAGCCATCAGGATTTGGCTGCAGAGGTCACCTCCTCCTTGCATCAAGGTAAACTCGACAAGGAAACGCGCCCGTTGCTTCAACAGATGCTGCTGGCTATCGAAGAAGAAGAATGATCAAAGCACTTCGGTGAGGATCTTTTCCAATTCGGTGTTGATCATGAGGATTAATGTTCCAAATTCTGGCGGGATATTCGGGTCTTCATACAATTCTTCAAGTTTAGACTGAGCCATTGCAATCCGAACGTCGATTTTCTTTGACGTGTTCAGCAACCAATTTTCACAGGCCTCTTTGGCTTGGCGCCGAATGTTTCGAGGGACTTTAGGGTCGTCAATTTGGTTGATGACTGTGGCAACTTGTTGAAGTCGTGATTCGATGTCCATGATTACAGCCCCTTTGGTCGATACCTGTTGCTGAGTGTAGGCCGTCTTTAAGTTGATTGCCGCCACCCGCATGCTATGGACATCAACCAAACGGACATCCTCGGGTGGTCCCGTATCCTTGCTTTGACGCTTGGAATGGGTGTCGCTGCCTGGATGGATCATAAAGAACGAAGGGTTGCAAACGAGCATTGGATTGATTGGGTAAAACCAGCTCTCTTCCTTTGGACTTTGGATCTGATGAATCAAGGTGCAGATCTTACAATTTATCTCACCGCTTCAGCCGTTGTTGCCTATGCGAGCGGAGCGGTACTTGGCCGTCCATCGTGGAGCGATTTGCGTGCAGGCTCCCGTATGGATCTTTTCGTGACAATGTGGTACCTCGTCAGCATTGTTGGTGTGGTGATGGGTGCGATACAATATCAATCCACTTCACCTCTCGATGTCATGCTTGGCAACGACACCACACTCGGTGCTTTGTGGTGGAAAACGTTCGCTGTCTTTTTCGTTATCCTCATTATTGATCTGGCTTGGAGGTTCCGCCTCCTGCATGGAGGCGCCGATGCAAAGGCCCTCATGTGGGTCGCTCTCCTTTTCCCCGATTGGTCAACCGTACCTCTCAACCTCAGCGATGCCACATCGACTGCATTGGTCGCGCTCCCACCAAGTTTAGCCCTACTGATGTGGGGCGGTCTCAGTTTCCTTGCTATTCCATTCATTCTACTGGCCCGCAATGCCATCAAGGGGAATATTGGTTCTTTGAGCGAAGTGAGGTTAGCATGGCATGCCTCTAAAATTGAAAGGAAGGAGGTTCTCAACCGCCATGTGTGGTTGTTGACCACATTGATCGAAATGCCTGATGGTTCCACGAAGGTGCAGCATAGAACTCGTGCTCCTCGGCAAACTCCTTCCAAAGAAGCGCTTGAAGCAGCCGTTCAGGAACTGGCAGATGCTGGAGTAGAAAGCGTATGGGTCAGTTCAAAACTACCACTCTTGGTGTTCTTATTCCCAGCAATCATACCGCTTGTTCTCTTAGGAGATCCGATGGTATTGATCATGCCATTGCTAGGCTTGTAGGCCAAAGAAATGATCACAGATGTGTCGACATCATGCGCCCTTGCGCTCGATGTTCTTAGGACGAAGTCCCTTGTAGCCACACTTTCGACAGCGTGCAGCACGAACTGCATTACGGGCGTTGCAGCGCATGCAAATCTTGCGGTGGAGCAAGCGAGCTTCTGCTTCAGGGAATCGTGCCATGGCAAAGCGACCCACTCCCCCTATTTAATCACCACCGAGGTGGACAATATGGGACAAGGTCACCTTTCCCCACCTCATTGTTTGTTCTAACTCTTCCCGAAGCAGTGTTGAAAGACTGCGGGCACTAGCCTCAAGCATGCGTGTGGTGCGGCTCCCAGGAATCCATCACGATTCCAACGCCGTTGTTGTGTCTGGCTCGCATGGAACGCTCGTGATCGATGCCGGGACTTCATGGTACCAAGCCTTGCAAGTGGAACGGATTAAGGGGCTTTTGAACGAGGATACCGCCGTTGATCGAATTCTTTTGACCAGCAAGAGGTTCCCTTGCTCCGGTGCTGCAAGACACATCTCTGAGGCCTTCGACGGTTGCACCGTACACATTCATTCTGAGGGACAGGCGGCGTTGGAAACCGGTGATTTCTTCACGACGTGGGCGAATCGATTTGATTCAGATATGCCGGCCTTGAAAACCGAAGTATGCGTTCCAGGTGAAGTGTTCGCCCTCGGCGATGGCCAGGTTGAGGCACTCCATTTACCGGGGTGCTCACCTGATGGAATGGGCTTCTTTATTCCTCAACAAAACATGATTGTTGTTGGGTGTATTTTGCCCCGTGCCGACCGCCCCGCTCGCTGGGATTTACCGGGGGGCTGTCTTCCCGACCTGATCGAAAGTTTGGAGCGTGTCAAAAACAAGCGACCGGCTGCAATTGTACCCCTGCAAGGCCCAGCCATTCGAGGTAAGAAACGCGTTCAAGAGGTTTTAGAGCAGCATTTGGGGTTCCTTCGAGGCTGTGAAGACCGTGATGGAACTGTTCCTCGATCATGGGGGCGTCCAGCACCGACAGCAATGTGGTACACTTCTCATCCTCCCTGGCCGTTAGCAGAGAAAGAATCCGTCTAGGCAACTACTGGCAGATCGAGCATTAAAGGTTGAGGAAGTGTTGTTTTTCGCTGTTCAGCTTCCATGATTTTGGCCCTTCGGTTCGCTCGTTGCTGCGCCTTCTCATGGAACGGTTTCATCCCGTCGAAGCAGTTCGCCTGAGCGCCATCCATTGAGTAACTCGCTCGGGTCCATCCGCTTTGGATGTAAATCATGTTCTCATGTAAACGCATGCTGGTGATTGGGCCATCGTGTGTGAGCAGTTTGATTCCGCGTTGGGGGACATTCGCCCCAACCATCCAAACTTGACCACTTTGGGTCGCTGCGAGGAATGAGGATTCACTCGAAGAAACCGTGCACATGGATCGCACGACCCCACCTTCAACAGCAAATTTGTCGATGACCTCCATCGCTGGAAGCGACAACAAGGTCACGCCTCCTTGGGCATCGCCAATTACGGCGGTCTCTATGCTGAGCGATGGGCCCTTGAGCACCACCATGACCGTAGCAATGGCGTCAAGTTTCATTCGACGGTTAGGGCCAATGTTCGGTCGCCATTGGATTAAACCATCATCCATGGCGACGAGGCATCCTTGGGGCGTGACAAGACTTCGAACGACAACTCGGTTGTTCATACAACAGAAAGCAGAGCCGGAGGTACTCTTTCCTTTGCCACACCCATGAGGTGAAACTGAAAGTGAAAATCAATAGGTGTCTTCAGCCTTGCTGTCCTTCTTCCACTTGCGGTAGCAGGATTTGCACACACGAACACGACCTTTTCGCTCGGTGTATCCACCGTCCCCCCACACATCAATCGCATTGTCGATGGAGAGCGATCGGCCACCGAAACTCTTGTCGGCGAAGCGGTCGCACGTGTTGACACCACAGGGGATTTCTCCTTCCTTCTTCGTTTTCTTCACTACGCTTTGGTCGGCTTGGCCAGAGTCGGCCTTGTGCTTTCGTGCTTTTGCTTTGAAGCCCATGATAGGATGGACCAGTGCCCGATTCATCAAGGTTGCCACAGATTATGAGGCTCACTGCTCGGATACAAAGCCAAGTTGGCTGAGCAAACCGTCGATCAGTCGCAGCAGGCCTCGAAGGGTGACTTCAGAGACGTTAGCGACATTACAGACTTCTGATTGTGTTCTTGGGGAACCAGACTCAGTCGATGCTTTGTAGATCAGTGCAGCAGCAACACCCATTGGCTTCTTGCCCTGCCAGATGTCTTCATGAGGTTGAATTGCAGACCAGAGGTGCCCAACTTGGATGTGGGTGTTCGGTGGAAGTTGCAAATCGGATATGAATTTGTCAAAGTACTGATCGGGTGACGAAATCTTGTGGAGGTTCAGTCGCCGAGAAACTTGGCGAATCAACCTTGAAAGTTCCTTTTCAGTTACATCAAACGCCTGTGAGATGTCTGGTATCTGCCGAGGGAGGTTTTCCTGTCTGGCCACGAGGTAGGTGCAGGCAGCTGTAACGCCGGCAATGGAGCGGCCGGTGACAAACCCTTCACCAGACAATCGACGGTACAAACGTGCGGCTTCCTCTTGCAACGGCTTTGGCAGTCCCGAATTATCCCGAATGAATTGGTTCGCACGTACCAGGTTGCGCTCGCGGCTCTTTCGAGTTTTGGAGCGTTCATCGATGACTCGCCTTCGTCGCCATTCACGGCGTGCTTGTGAAGAGATACCGTGACGACCTGCAGATCCAGTGTTGAGGTCCCTGACGTCGATGGTGGTGTTGAGGCCTTTGTCCGCCAGTGTGTAGGTCAGAGGTTGGCCGACACGAGAGCGATCTTGACTGCGGTCCCTGTTGGTCCATTCGGCCCCTGGGTCGATGACGTTCTCTTCGACAACGAGGCCGCATGCATTGCATGTGATCTCACCTCGACTGTCGTCGAGCTGCCAGTCGACAACTCCACATTCCTCGCACGGACGTGTGTGGCCCTCGAGGGTGCGTCGCACTGGGTGGCTGCTGTCCCGAGCGTCCTTTCGGATGCGGGAACTTGTGTTCAGGTTGCTGGTTTGGGTCCTTGTGTTTTGCTTCATCTTCTCAACTCCTAGTTCAGTAGTTGAGAACCTTTCTATTTGAAACCCTGTATGGGATGTCGTTGCGGTTAATGCGTGACTCCTCGTAGGATAGACGGTGTGTGTGGGGTTCTCTCTAAGTAAACAGGAATGACATCGATTCGAATATAAAGTGTTGTTTGAGGAATCGCTTTCGGCCTGGGCTAGGGTTGTAAAATCAAGCAAGAGTTCAAAGACGGTACGCGGTCCCACTTGAGCGAGGAGAAGTCATGCCAGCAACCGTCGTTCTTGGTGCACAATGGGGAGATGAAGGAAAAGGGAAGTTGGTTGACCGCATTGCTGAACAGGCAACATGGGTTGTTCGCTTCCAAGGCGGCAACAATGCCGGGCACACGGTTGTTCTTGGCGATCAAGTGCTCAAATTCCACCTGCTGCCATCTGGTATTACTCGAAAGGAATGCAATCTGGTCCTAGGAGATGGCATGGTTATCGATCCTTGGGTGCTCGATACAGAGTTGGTCGGTTGGAAGAAGTCCACCGGTGAAGATCCTCGTGGTGAGCGTTTGTTCATCAGTGAGCGAGCGCACATCATCTTGCCCTACCATTGTATTCTTGACGGCCAAGACAAAAAAATCGGCACAACTGGGCGTGGTATTGGCCCTACGTATGCTGATAAAATCAACAGAATAGGACTTCGTTTCGGGGACCTTGCTGAAGTCGATGGGGATGAGGCCTGGGTTCAATCCACAGTGCAGCGAATGAACGCTAGTTTGAGCGCTGCGGGATGCGAAGACCGAATCACAGAGGCAAAACTTACGGCAGACATTGCTTGGATTCACCAGGCATATTCAACCTCGATTGCAAACACCGGCCTCATGCTTGACAATGCGTTGAAACTCGATGAACATGTCATCCTCGAAGGTGCACAAGGGTGCCTGCTCGACATCGACCAGGGGACCTTCCCGTTTGTTACTTCGTCGGTCACTTCACGTGGCAACGCCGGTCACGGAGCCGGTATTCACCCCGGTCATGTGGATGAGGTCATCGGCATCACGAAAGCCTACATCACCCGTGTTGGCCACGGTTCTATGCCCACGGAGTTGGAAGATGAAGTCGGCGACCACCTCGGTACTGTCGGCCATGAGTTTGGCACAACAACCGGTCGGAAGCGTCGCTGTGGCTGGTTCGATGCAGTGGTCATGCGTCACGCTCAGCGAGTGAATGGATTCACAGGGCTCGCTCTCACGAAGCTCGATGTGCTTGGTGGACTCGAAGAATTGAAAATTTGTGTTGCTTACGAGTTGGATGGAAAAGAAATCCTGGAAATGCCTGCAAGCGCAACAGCTTTGGCACGATGCAAACCGATCTACATCACCATGCCAGGTTTCCCCGGCCATTCGCTTGAAGAATGGCTTGGGCTAGCCAAGAAGGCCAATAACGACAAAGTCGGTTTTGGCGCACTGCCCACTTCTGCTCAACTTTACATCAAGAAAATCGAAGCCCTTGTCGGCGTCCCATGCACCAGCGTTGGTGTAGGCCCTGACCGAGATGCCACCATCGATCTTGTCGATGCTTGAAGCCTTCATTGCTTTTTGAGGTGAAGACTCAAAAAGGATTGGCCCAACCGACCGTTTACAGGGGCGTTTAGCTCAGTTGGAAGAGTGCTTGGTTTGCAACCAAGATGTCGTGGGTTCAAATCCCACAACGTCCATTTCCCTGCTCAAAGAGTCTGAACCCCGTAAGGTTTGGACGCATAAGGATTGGGAAATATCAAACCAAAGAGCTCAATTTATTTTCAAAAGCAAGTAGGCGTCACATTGTTAAAACCCGTGCAAATGAGAAATCACATGGACAAACGATTCTTTACACTTCAAGTCGTGTTCATCATGCTTCTCACTCCTCTTTCTGGATGTTTGGGAACCGACATGCCTGAGCAAGTGGAATTGATTGGAGAACTTGATCCGATAGAGAACCCCTGCACACGAGGATCTGAATCTGTGATGCAATCAACGATGTCTGTAATGGTGAACGGTCAAGAAAGGTTGTTCAGATTATCTGCTCCAAGTTCGGATGCGGGCGTCAAGTTAGCACTCATCATCGCCTTCCATGGTGGTGGAGGTTCCACAGAAGACTTCCAGCAACAAAATGAGTTTGATGAATTGGCTGAGGAAGAGAAATTCATTATGGCATATGCTATTGCTGAAGAGGGCCGAACGGCCGAAGAAGGGGAGTGGTTCCTCAATACTGCAGCAACTTCCCGTACTGATAATGATTTTACAGAAGCAATTGTTGATGAATTATCGACTGCTTATTGCATTGATGAAGATCGCCTTTACGGCATCGGATACTCTTTGGGTTCCATGTATACGTATGAAATCGCGTGTCAATTAAACCATAGATTCGCGGCAGTTGCTTCATTTGCTGGAACTATGCCCGTTGTACCTGAAACATGTAATCTCGAAGGTAATATGGCAGTGATGCACATTCACGGAAAATTGGACTACATCATCGATTATGACGATGATTGGGATTGGAAAGATGGAGAGCATACTGGTGTCGGAACGATGAGCAATGTTCCCGGAATGATTGATTCATGGGCTGCTCGTGCAAACTGTGCATCAAATGATGTCGTTGAAGATTTTACTCTTGAACACATTACGCACATTGGATGTCTTGGTGATACTCGAATTGAGCATTATGGTTTAGAATTTCAAGAACATACATGGCCTGATGAAGTCGATGGTACGGATACCTATCAACTGATTTGGGATTTCTTAAGTGATTTTACAAACGAAGAATTTTGATGAACATATTCGGCTTCATTGATGGAATCGCTGAAAATACTGCGGCGCTTATCGTGTTTCGAGGTAGTAAGCGTATTGATTGCTGCTGCAACGGAAATCTATGCCATATATGGCCAGCCAAGATACGATGCAGGAGGAGTTGCTTCGTAGGTCAAATAGGCATCGTTGATCCACACATCGATTGGAATCATGCGCACAACTCGTGGGTGCAAACGGGCGGTGTGAAGTAGCGGCGGTCTTCTGGAGCGAAGGTGTCCAATTGCAGGGTTGAGCCTTCACCCTCTTGGATGAAGACCACTGAAGACGTGCTTGCTGGGAGGTAATCCTCGCCGGTTGAAAGGAGGCTCAATCGGAATCGGTGACCTTCTTCAATTTCAGCATCGAGTGGCATGAATTCCATCTTCGCATTGATGGTCTGGATGAGGGGTGTCCAAGTTTGAATCTCATCGCCACCTGCGTGATAGCGCAGATCCATGATGGCGTGACCAATGTGAATGCACTCATCATTGGCGTCACAGTCTTCCAGCAGGGCGTACAATTGTCCACCAAGGGTCGCTGTGGTGACATCGACATGCAAACGGGGTGTGCCTGCAATGTACATTGTATTGTTGAGCGGTTCTGATTCCCAAACTGGGCCCGTGTTGGCATCCGGCAACACACTCATTCCCCCGCCTGTGCTCGTGAGCATACCGCCGAGGTCCATACTGACCACGCTGATGTCTTCGGGTGGATAGCGGTCTTCAAGTCGCCAAGAGCCCTGATTGGCTTGGATTTCAACATAGAGGCCAGGCTGTTCGCCCTCTCCCCTCAGATAGAAATCAAACCATTCAAGCAAGTCTTGCATCCAATCCATTCGGACCATTTCAGGGAAAGCCTCCCCGCCTCGCCCGCCCATGTCAGAGCGGTCGAACAGCTGCTGTGGACGGTCTGGATAATCGTGATCCCATTGGCCAAACAAGCCCTTGGCGTCGATACCGGCGTCTTTGAGAGCGTTGATGGTTGGAACCGCCATGTGCGGGTCGACGTTCCAATCGTGCATGCCTTGGATGAGGTACACGCTTCCCTGATAGTTCTCTAACACTCGGTCCAAGAAGTAGCGCTCAGCCCAATAGTCTCCGGCAACTTCTGAACCCAAAAGGTAGGCGGAAACACCTGTGCCGGGCCCGATGAGGTAATCAGGACAGAGGTTTTGGTAGTCTTCCTCGTCGCCATCAATTCCGTATGATCCGTAAACCCCGTTGTGCATGATCGGTGCGCGTGCTTCTGCCGAGCCGTTTCTCCACATCAATTCCTTCACGCCAATCAAGCCAGAGATTGGAACGATGGTCTTGAGGTAATCGTGTTCCGCACCAAACATGGCGGCTTGCCATGGTGTGCTCCCATCGTAAGATTTTCCAATCATGCCAACTGCTCCGTTGGACCATTCTTGTTCACCAAACCATCGTACAGCAGCATCGTTGCCGAGTTGCTCGGCATTCCCCATCAGGTCCATGCAGTGGTTCGAACGCCCAGTGCCCGCTACTGAAACTTGAGCAAATGCGAATCCGTGTGGCAGGATTTGGTCGATGATCATCTGGCCAAGCCATGTGCCGGGTACTTCGATGCTTGGTGTTTCGACGCTCGCTTCCTGGAAATAAGGACCGAATTCAGCAATAACTGGAACCTTGACGCCTTCAGGAACATTTGGTCGCCACACTGCGAGGCTAATCTTTGCGTTTGGTGCAGCCCCTCCTTCTTCAATCGGTAGGGTGTACTCTACGAAATGATGCGTTGAGTTCCATTCATTTTCAGTCGCCAAGATTTCGTACTCACCAGTTTCCAAAGCAATTCCAAACTCACCTGAAGTCTCGTATGGCAAGTTTGAACGATCCCAAACGGGGACACGAATTCCATTTTGGGTGTCCTCTTCAGCAACAAGGTCGACGATTGCCTCGCCGAAGAGTGCGGAGATGAAAAGGAAAACGAGAGCGACCGCAATGGTTGAGCCCAACACGAGGTTGAATTCCCTCATGCGTCGGGTTCCTTCGGTCAAACTTCCTTCACTGTCGCTCAACTTCTACCCTCCGTTGGGTGTTCGTTGGAATCGTATCTTTTGAGGTTGCCGAGTCACTGAGTTGACCATATGGGGACGTTAATTGTCTCGACGGCGCTGGGAACGGGAGTTGCCGTGATGGCGAGAGCGGTTGTTTCGACCCTGGTTCGATGAGTTTTGACCGCCACGAGACTGGTTGCGTCCCCCTCGACCGCCTCCACCGTTTCGGCCGCCGCCTCCACCGGAGCGGTTTCGCTGGCGTTGCTTTTTCTTGGGAGCATTTGGATCTTTGACTTTGCCAGCTTTTTGGCCGGGCTTAGGTATGGCCCCAATGAAATGAAATTCATGGGATGAATCCACTGGGATTTCCTTTCCAATAAGTTGCTGGATTCCGACGAGGTAACCTGATTCCGTGTCGTCACAAAACCCGTAGGCAACCCCAGTTCTACCTGCACGGGCTGTTCGCCCGATTCGATGGACATAGCTTTCCGGTTCATTTGGTAAATCGTAATTGAACACGTGCGTCACACCATCAACGTCGATGCCTCTGCTTGCAATATCGGTCGCCACTAAAATCGGGATACTGCCATTCTTGAACCCCGCGAGGGCTTTGGTGCGTGCACCCTGGCTCTTATTGCCATGGATTGCAGCCGCTGAGATTCCACTTTGGTCGAGTTGCTTGACAAGGCGGTTAGCACCGTGTTTGGTTCTGGTGAACACAATGCCACATTCAACCCGTTCCTGTTTGATGATTTTGACCAGAAGTCGGCGCTTGTCTGCTTTGCGCAAAAACATGATTTTTTGATCGATTCGGTCGACTGTGATCTCTTCTGGAGTGATGTCGACCTTGATGGCATTGCTCAAAAAAGAACCAGCAAGGTTCGCAATTGAGGAAGGCATCGTTGCACTGAAGAGTAAGTTCTGCCGCTTCTTTGGCAGCAATTTTAGCACCTTCTTAATGTCGTGAATAAAGCCCATGTCGAGCATTCGATCCGCCTCATCGAGGACGAAAAACTCCACATGTGTGATGTCGATATGGCCTTGATTAATCAAATCCAAAAGTCGGCCCGGTGTGGCGACGAGAATATCCAACCCTCTTTCGAGTGCTCGGACCTGTGGGTTTTGATTGACGCCGCCAAAGATGACTTTGTGACGAATGTCCAAATGCTCGCTGTAAGCTGAAAATCGCTCGTCGATTTGAGCGGCCAACTCCCGTGTGGGCGAAAGCACTAGTGCACGGATTTTTCTTCTTCCTTGGGGTCGATTCCGACTCATGATTTGGAGCACAGGTAAGGCGAAAGCGGCTGTTTTCCCGGTCCCCGTTTGGGCTACACCGAGAACATCACGCCCTGCCAAGAGCGGTGGTATGGATTGTTCCTGAACGGGCGTGGGTGTCGTGTAGCCTTCCGCCTCGACGGCACGTAGAAGTGGTGCAGAGAGGCCTAGAGTTTGAAAATCAGTCATCATGATCACCTGTACGAGCGGGGTGCACCAATGAAGTGCAGTCCAATCTGAACATGTCGCGGTCCCGGCATCTCCCCTAAAACAGGGTTGGTTCAAACCGCGAACCGGAGTGCATTGGGTGGTCAGATGGCCTCAGCCAGGTCAGAGAATTGGCTGGTTTCGAAGCCATTCTAAGTCTGAAATATACAATTGGCGAATATCATCGAGCCCGAGCACCAGCATGGCCAATCGCTCGAGCCCCATGCCCCATGCCAACACCGGCGTCGAGATGCCAAGTGGTTCAGTGACTTCTGGTCTGAAGATACCCGCTCCACCCAATTCCAACCATTTTCCTCGCCATTTGACTTCAATCTCTAGGCTTGGTTCGGTGTAAGGGAAGTAAGCAGGCCGAACACGAACTTCTGGATAGCCCATTTTGGCGTAGAACGTTTTCAGGGTTGTCACCAACATCTGTAGATTTGCACCTTCCTCCATAATGATGCCCTCGATTTGGTGGAATTCTGGCAAGTGGGTGCGGTCAATTGCTTCCTTTCGGAAGACTCGGTCGACTGAAAACACCCTGCAGGCCTCGTTTGGGTTCTGGGCAAGGTATTGGATGGTGTTCACGGTTGTGTGTGTGCGCAGCAGACCCTTTTCGGAAGTGGATTTTGAGAACGCTCCACCCCATCCAACTGAACCCGTCTCACCACCGTGCTCGTGGATGTCTCCCCATGCTTTGACGAGGTCTTCAGGGAGGGGAATTGATGCTGGCGAATCAAGATAGAATGTGTCCTGCATCTCTCGAGCTGGATGGTCCTGAGGGATGAACAAGGCGTCCATATTCCAACCTGCGGTCTGAACGTAATCGTCGACGAGTTCGGAAAAGCCCATTTCCAAGAAAATAGCTCGGACCCTTTCGATGAGCGCCTGCATAGGATGGCTGCGTCCAGTTCGAGGTGTGGCCGATTCAAGGGTCACATCGAAGGCGCGGAATTCGGCGTCTTTCCATGCATCCGATTGAAGAAGTTCGGCCGTAATCTCAGCAATGGCTTGCTTTTCGATCAGTTGGTCTTGCCCCAGTGCAGATCCCGCCTCGGTGATGGACCAAGTTCGTGTTGTGCTTTCGCTGATTTCAATGAGGCCACGACGAGATTTGAAGTGGTCCAGCAGTTCTGAAGACAGTTCCTCAGTTGTGCGTGGCAGCGACTCAATGAACGCTGTACGTTGCTGAATGATGCCCTCAACCTGTTCTGGATTGTCTGCAAGGAATATTCCATCGACGAGGTGTACCCCAATCCGCTTGAGCAAGCCGACACCTGGCCCTGCTTCATGCCGTTCAAATGAGGCTTGAAGGTTAGCCATTGTTGCCTTATCTGCGGCTTTAATCCAATTCCAAAGACGCATTTCAAGCAATCCATTGTCACTCGCTTTGATGCCTTCCTTGGCCAGATTCACGGAGCGAGTCACGTCTTCGGTCGTGGTGACGTAACCGTGGTTCGTCAGCCCATGACCAGCCCCAACTGCGACGGCTTGGTCTGTCCAATTGCAGGCACTGAGAAGAGATTCAAGGCTCCACTCCATCGAGGGCTGTTGTTGCATCACGCTGAGCATTCTTCGCTCAGGATTCAGCAAGATCGGGGCCTCCATGATGGTCTCGGTGCACCCAACGCCCTTCAAATCTGTCCCTAAAACAAGCGTGAGACTTTGTTTCTCTTCCGAGTTGCCAATGGCGGTTATTCTTCTTCATCCCAGAGTTGAGTTGCACAGGAAGGGCATTGGAAGGAACTTGGTTTTGAGCCATCGACGGTGGTGACCGTACCACAGGGACCACAGAGCACCGTCGATCGAATTGGTTCATCCAGAGTGACATCGACACGGTACATGACTCGCCCCGCATCTGGAAGTTTTTCGGGACTTGGTTGCCATTGTTCAATTTCTTGTGCAGACATTGTTCGTTGTGTGTTCATGCTCATACCTGCGATGAACAAAACGATTCCAGATACGCCAACGGTGGAACCCATGGCGTACAGGCCCCCTACGGTCAGAAACGCTCCAGTGACCAAGCAAATTAATCCTCCAATCAGGAAATTTTCTCGACCATTGTGAAGCATCCAACCACCTCATTTGAGCGCATGTGCCAATGCTTCTGCAACCCGTGGGATTTGGGCGAGTGGAATCGCACACAAACCGATTCGAACCCCACCCGTAAGTGGGACGAGGAAAACATTCTGCTGCGCACATGCTTCGGCAATTTGAGCGGGATCATCGTGCTCCAGCCATGCGAAAAAACCGTCATGGGTTGGGTTCAACGGAACGCCCAAATCCTGACACGAGTTGTTCAAGGCTTGGCGACGCTCACTGAGCAATGATTGAAGCCTATCCCGCTCCTGTGCCCAAGCGGCACCGCTTTCATCCGATGCGTGAAGTTCGCTGACCGTGTATTGCGAGACGCGGGGAGCAGCCGACCAAGTTTGTCGACCAGTGACGCCCATGACGGTGTCAATTCGTTGTGTCACTTCTGAGTCTGGATGAATGCTGACCAACGCTCCCGTACGTAGACCATAGATGGTGTGGGATTTTGAGAGCGATAGAGCGAAGGTGATAAGCAAGTTTTCTGGCCATGGCCAACCGTTTGACATCGCCTCATACAGAGTTTCAGACCATCCATGCGGTTCTTCGGCATACAAGTGGTAGGCTGCATCAAGAAGAAGCGTGTGCCCAACATTTTCGTGAACCGAGGCGCTCTCCATGACCGCCTCAAGCATGGCCATTCTCCCATCGGCTGTGAGGGACAATCCAGTAGGGTTGTGGGCCGGATCGTTGACCCACATCATGACCTTGTCTTGCGTTGCGCAAAGACCCGCAAGCTGTTGTTTGAAACCTTCGATATCAACAAAGGGGTACGGGCTGTCACCAGTTGGAAGCAACGGGTAGGTCGTGGTTTTCAAATCACAACCGGAGAGGAATCCCTTGTATGGGCCCCAGTGTCGGTCGCGCAACAAGACATGGTCGCCTCGGTTGGCGAAGTTAGTCGCTGCCAAATACAACGCACCCGAACCACCGGCTGAGGCAGTGGCAGTGGTAGAGATCCCCATTGCCTCCAAATCCCCTCTGCGGTCACCAAGTGCTAACGTCTTTGCCAAATCAAGGAAAGCAGGGAGCCCCTTGAGTGGAGCGTAAGCTGCAATTTCAACTGGTGGTGCTTGACGCACTGCTTTATCGACCACAGCGTTGATTGCCAAGTTTCCATCGTCTTCGAGCAAAGCCCCGATGGTGCCGTTTACTGCATCGATTCCTGAGGCAACGGCGTCTTGGTACCGACCCCACCATGCAAAAATCGTGTCACTACCGACTTTTGTCTGCGCGTAGGGGTTGAGCAATCCAGCGCCGGCGCCATGGTCCATGAGGGTGCCAATGCGGCTTTCTTCTTTGAGTTGCCTCTCGATTTTTGTAGGCTGGGCATCCGTTTGATTCATCAAGGGTTAGCCTTTGGCCGAACCATCGCCTGTGTAGCATAGCTGGTAGTGCATCGGATTTGTAATCCGAAGGCCGGGGGTTCGAGTCCCTCCGCAGGCTCCTTAATCGATAAGACCGATAACTCGGTTGTACCGTCTGTAAACATGCGGCCCTTTCACTTGGCGTTTCCAGTCAAGGACTTACAAACAACAGAATCGTTCTATGTTGACGTCATGGGTTGCACTGTGGGTCGCAGGACCGAACGCTCGATCAACCTTAATTTTCATGGCCATCAAATCGTTGCTCACCTCGTGGAAGCGATGCCAGATTCAACCGATGGTGGTCGAATTGATGGGCGACAGGTACCACCTTTCCATTTTGGATTGGTCATGGAATGGGGTCAATGGCACCTGTTCAAAAATCATCTTCAAGACATGGATGTTGAATTCCGCCTCAAGCCCCATGTTCGCTACCCTGGAAAGGTTGGTGAACAAGCCACTATGTTCATTGATGACCCATCAGGCAATGCTCTGGAATTCAAATCCTTCCAAAACGATGAACGCCTCTTTGCGACGCTTCCCGGAGATGAACACGTTGCGGGCGGAGGCACGCTTTGAACCGAACGCTCAAGTTTGAAGAGCAGTTGGCTTATCCATGGTCGCCCAACGCCTCGACGGTAAACTGTGCGCTGCGAGCGTGGAGGAAGAACTGCATTCAAGAATCAATGCGTGCAAATCAGAGGGTGTTGTCCCCCATTTGGCCGTTGTCATTGTGGGCGATGATCCAGCAAGCCATGTCTATGTGAATTCCAAGGTCAAAGCCTGCCAAAGACTCGGCATCAAAAGCACGCACATCGAATTGCCTGCAAGCGTTGCAGAAGATGAAGTGAGAGCGACGATTTTGAAACTCAATGCAGATGAAACATTGCATGGCATCCTTGTCCAATCCCCACTCCCGTCCCATATGGACGAAGAAGGTTTGACGGATTTGATTCATCCTTCCAAAGATGTCGACGGTTTTCATCCAGAAAACCTCGGCCGTTTGGTTCAGGGCCGGCTCGACGGTATGTTGCCATGCACCCCAAGCGGCGTGATGCGGATGCTGCGATGGGCTGACATTGATTTGACTGGAAAAAGCGCTGTCGTGCTCGGTCGATCTCGTATCGTTGGTATGCCACAGGCGTTGTTGCTCGGTGCGAAAGGTGCTGACGCGACCGTGACCGTTGTCCATTCAAGGACTGCAGATTCGAAAGCCGTATGCGCCCAAGCCGACATTGTTGTTGCCGCAATTGGCCGACCGGAAATGGTGCGTGGAGACTGGATTAAACCAGGAGCGATCGTGGTCGATGTTGGGATCAACCGCGTTGATGATCCAACACGGGAGCGTGGATGGCGCTTGGCTGGTGACGTCCATCCTGAAGTCGGTGAACATGCTTCATGGCTCTCCCCAGTTCCCGGAGGGGTCGGACCGATGACCATTGCTATGTTAATGGAAAATACCGTACGAGCTGCTGAACGATCGAACCAATTATGAAGTGAGAATATGGAACAAAAAGCCCCACGACTCTCAAGCGCTTCACTTGTTGGTGGTGGCCTGTGTTTTGCCTTTGCAATCCTCAACAGCACCGCGAACCTCATTCTCAGCCCCGGCTTGAGCATTGAGGAACTCACGACCGTTGGTGTTGGCCTGGCCTTGTTTGGCGTCTCCTTTTTGGCATCGAGGGAACGCCCAATCCCTGAACTTCTCAACCAACCAAGCATTCAGGACCAATTTGACGCCTTTGAATCCACGCCAACTCCATTCCGCACCTCTTCTGCACCTGCACAACAAGCCCAGCCTCATGTCGAGGTCCACACTGATGTGTCTGCACTTCTTGCCTTGGAACCTCAGGTTGCACCTCTGGAGGTATCGACAACCGCAACACCAAATGCGGAGGCGGTCGCATCTGCTCTCGAGAGCCTTTCTTCTGGCAGCCTCGGTGAAGTTTCAGCTCACATCGCCACTTCCAATCCAGCACCCCATGTGCTCACCGAACAGGGTCGAGAATTTACCCAAGCGGTTGGATCACTTGCTGGAACACAAGGGCGCACCCCGATCGTTGATGTGCCCCTACCAACGATCTCAGAACCAGATGCATCGGAATCAGAGCAGGTTCCATATTCTGATTTGCCAACCATGCCCGACTTGGACGACCTGTTGAACATGCCAGTTGAGCCGGTTTCCCCCCCTGCCCTAGACCTGCCTGATTTACCAGACGTTGCACCGCCAAAACCACAGCCGGTGCCCGAAGTTCCGGCGCTGCCTGAATTGCCAAATTTAGACGGGTTGTTTTGAGCGTTTGAGATCATGGAGGACGATGAAATGAGTGAACATATGTGGTCAGATGCGTTTGACCTTCACAGCCATTCGACAAACAGCGATGGTGAACACCCCGTGGAACGTGTTGCAGAACTCATGGCAACAGAGGGTGTCAAGCACTGGTCGCTCACGGACCATGACACCATTGCAGGATGGGAAGAAGCCGCCCTTGCAGCACAACAATTTGGTTTGAAATTCATTCCTGGCGTTGAAATCACCTGCGAGCCGAGTCTGCCCGTTTCAGAAGTGGAAATGGATCGCTGGGGGCGCGACCGCGCTCCTACCTCCTGGCATTTGTTGGCGTACTTCCCATCTTCGTTGGTGAATGATGAACAACGTCAAGCATTTGCACAATGGCTTGCACCTTTAGGAGAAAGCAGAGGGCCACGTATGGCAAAAATGGTAGAACTCGCTCAGCACCACGGCATGGATATCGATTTGCAAGCGGTCCTTGATCGGGCCGACGGTTCGGTAGGCCGTCCACATCTTGCGGATGAACTGATTGCTCAAGGCTATGCGGAAAACCGTCAGGACGCCTTCGATCAATGGCTGGGAGATGGACGCCCTCTCGCCATCGTTCGTTCGAAACCCTCCATCCGAGAAGCGGCGAAAGCGGTTCATGAGTGCGGCGGTATCGTTTCATTGGCCCATCCAATCTACTATGGCGTTCCAATTAACCAGTTAACAGCCAGTTGCCAAGAAGACGGCGTTGATGCAATCGAGTGTTTTCATCGCAGCCACCCCGATTCATACAGGCACGAACTCATGATGTCAGCCCGAACCTTAGGACTCGGGTTGACGGCGGGTTCTGATTTCCACGGACTTTCCTACGAGCAAACGCCCGGACATATGCCAGCCCCCCTTGTCGATATGCCGTCTTCATTGACTCAGTGAGTCCTTTCGTGTCATCGCATCAATGATGAGTGCGGCCTCGAAGAGCAAGATCACTGGCATTGCAACCAAGAATAACGACAATGGATCGGGTGGTGACAAAAAGGCGCCTAGCACAAAGGCGCTGAACCAAATGTGCCTCCTGTACCCCTTCACGCCAGCGCGAGAAATGACCTGTAACCTCAACACCATGAGTGTTGCAACAGGCGCCTGGAATCCAAGAGCAGAAGCAACCGCTAGGTTGGTGATGAAACCAACATAACTTGAAAGACGCCACTCGGTTGAAAGCCCAGCACCCTGTGCGTCATTTGTCAGGTACTCGAGCAGCATTGGCGTCAATAAATTCCATGCATATGCGATCCCAAGTAGCGCTAGCATAAGGCTTGAAAGAGCGGTGAAAACCAAACTTGCTGATGGCCGGGGTGCATTTGCCTTGAGTTCTTGCATACGTTCCTTTAACGCGGGGTTCTTGCTGCCACGCCAAGCCCCCTCACACAGCATGAGCAGCGTTACGGCAGCGGCTGCACAGTACGCTGCAAGCTTGACCTGAAGAAGAATAAACTCAACCGGAGTGATGACAATGATGTTGACATCTAGAGGCAGTCGACTTGGGTCAATCAACCATGAAATGAACGCTGAAGTGAATGGGAAGCACAGCACAAAGACGAGGCCAAATACGAAGGCGAGGAGGTTGAGGCGTTTGCGCAAATGCGTTTTGATGTCGAGCAGCAACTTGCCACCGGGGCTGTCAAGCAAATCCCCAACAACATCGGCCAGTTCCTCTGCTCCGGCCATGGTGAATGGAAGGGCAACGCCCTCATAACTCACACCGTATGGCTGGTTATTCGCTTTCCCAGATATGCGAGGGTGTCGAATCGATGAGGCTTCTTCCATGTTTCTTCAATCGCCTCAATCTGTGCAGCACGAAACCTGTGATCCAAAGCGATGGCAATGAAAGCAGGAGCGCTTGCCACATGACATCTTCGTGATAGTCATTGAGCACCCGCACTTGCACTATGTCTTCCTCAGCCGTGCTTGGGTTGTGCATGACGATGAGGCTGTAGACCTTTGGCGAGTCGATTTCCAGTGCCAGCGTTGTGTTTGGGGCAACCGTATAGTGGTCGCCAAGTGTTTTCATGATCGACCAATCAATAGAGCCGTTCATCATCGCCGGAGGTGCTGATTCAACCATCACCACCACCACTTCGAGTGTGATCTCACCGTGAAGGTTCGTTACGGTGCTGTCCACTGAGTTGCCAGGTTCAAATTTTTGTACAATTTCAAAGGTCGAATCTTCCGGGCCCAACTGGTAGGAGACTCGATCATCGATGCTGGCGCTTTGCACGTTCACAGCCATGAGGATGAAGGTTACCATCACCAACGTAACAATGCCTTCGATCATAACGTGACGTCGAATTTTTGGAACGGTGAAGCCTTTGAAGAATCCTCCATAATCGTTTCTTAATCTTGGCTGCAGATGATGGATGAAGAGGGCACCCACAGCACCGACAAGCATTCCTAGAGGGATATCGACAAACCAGTGAATGCCAAGGTAAAGGATCGTGAAGATGAACAACGCGGTGTTCACGCATACGAATATGTGGTAGCGATAATGGCGCCATTCTTTCATCGTTCCACCACGTTCTTTGACGTGGAGCCAGTTAAGCAAAATGATTCCAAATGGAATCGCAACATGCAGAGAGGGTACGGCATTGTCGAGTGGGTCATGCAGTGCATAGAAGACACTGTACCATCCTTCATGGTAGAGCAACGCATCCATTCCTGGGATCCATGAAGAGGTCACTTCGACGTTGAAGAACAAATAATATGGGACAGCAATGGCGTAAATCAAGAGGTAATTGAGGGTGACTTTGTCCGTCATATCCCGATCCCCAGTGTATGCGAAATACACCGTGGTGACATAAATTAAAAACAGGTAAATAAACAGATAATGGAAATTGAGGAATGATGTCAAAGCATCATTGAGGAAAAAGTTCTGCAGGTGGAGGGTGAACTCCCCCTCGATGCCATACACCCAAGCAGTCCAATGGCCAGTTTCCATTTTGATTGGCTCATTGAGGGCGTCGGTGATTGATTTCCAACGGATAATGACGATGTATCCCATGGCGTGGAGGTAGTACCTTTGGTTGTGGAAGACATCTCCCCACTCGCGCAGGGGTGTTCGCATGCTTTTATCGTGCAAGGTGAAGAACCAGCAAATGATTGGCGTCAAAACCAAAATCAATCCCATCATGATTCCATACGGGTCCATGTTTCGTTGGGCCCCCCCACCTGTTTTAGGCGTTATGACGGCAACTCACCCGTCCACAAGGATTCTTTGATGTTCGAAAACCGAGAAAGAGGTCAAAGGGGATGACCTTCTGCTTTGTTCGGGTGAGGACATGTGGAAGGCAGCTCCAGAAAACACCCTTGAAAGTCTTCGCCATGCAATACAAGTCCACGATGGCATCGAATTTGACCTGCGGTTGACCAAAGATCAGCGGGTCGTGATTCACCACGATGGAGATGTTTCGGTTGCACCAGAACTGCTTGAAAACGGAACCCCATGGGTTGAGCATTACACACTTGATGAGCTCGAAGCGTTCGGATTTACTTCTTTTCGCACCCTTCTTGAAGACCCTGTCGTCCAACAACAGTGGCGCGACAATGGGAAGATGGGATGCGTTGAGTTGAAACGCCCTCACCCTAAGTCAGATCCAGGCGGTGGTTTTTTTGGCTACAGCGCTCATAAGCGTCATATCACTTCACTGATCGATGCGGCAGACGAGTTGTTGAATGAGTTCGAAATTCCAAACGAGAACAGTGTGTATTACGCTTTTCACAAGGGTATGAAATCCTCCATAGAAGCCTCGAGCACATCACGACCTTGGGCCGAACTCTTGCCCTACATCCCACCATTCGGAAACCGTACGACCAAACGCTTGCGGGCCCTTCCACATTTCATGACCCACTCCTTTTCTCGACTGGTCAACCATCATCGTAATTCAGGTGCTTCGATGATTCCTGCTGCCATCGAATACTTCGTTCCCCCGATCAACAAGATCCCCTTCGGAAAAAAAGTTGGTTTGAGCGGGAAAGGGGCTGCACATCTGAAACATGCTCAAGGTGGCTTCCCGGTGTATGTGTGGCCAACAAGGCCAGATGTAGAGCACAAATTATTGGCAGCCGGTTTGACCGGTTTGACCGATCACGCCGATCCTGAATTCACATGGCTGCCATCAGGCCATGCCCGTTGGACCAGGCCGGCAACACTTCCGTTGAATGAGCAACAATCCGAAACGCTCGCTTCAGCAACTAAAGAACATCATCTGGACGTGTTGAAGGAATTGAAGGCCGAGGTAACACCGTGGATTGATTGCGATCTCCAACAGCGCAAGGATTTGGTCGACATGTGGTCAAAAAAATGGGCGTGGTCCGCATTGGAACGACCTGAATTTAACATTCCACTGGGCGATACTTCAAGCCCGCCATGGCAAGCAGTCCGCCTTATTGGGCACAGAGGCTCGGGTAAAACATCCCGTCCAGTGATTGAATAAACGTTCATTCGATGTGGCGAAGGGTCTGTTCCTCTGCCATGTATTTTGGCCGGTAAATCGGAGTGCCTTTGCCGTTGCGCATGACGCTTCGTTCATCGACGATTTGTGCACCGATTCCTGCAACCCTTGCCCATCCGAAGAACGTGGTGTAGTAGGTTGGGTTGGTCAGTCCAATATGGTACAGTAAAGCACCGCTCGCGATGTCGACGTTGGCATTTGGATTGCTGATTTTTGGGTTTTCCGCCAGAACCCTGGGGGCCACTTCTCGTAGGGTCCGGATGATCTTGAAATTTTCATCGTCCGGGCAAATTTCCTGTCCGAGCGCAAACTGTGCGGTGGCGCGAGGATCTTCTGTTCGCAAGACTGCATGGCCAAAACCGAACACAGGCCGCTTCGCCGCCAATTCTGCCCGTACGAACGCCTCGACCTCAGTGGGGTCGCTGGTGCCAACTCGCAAGACAAATTCAAGGCATGATTGATTGGCTCGTCCGTGAAGTGGGCCTGAGAGGGCGTTCATGGCGCCAGCCATTGCTGAGTAGACCGTTGCATGACCTGATGCAATTGCTTTTCCAGTGAAGGTGGAGAGGTTTCCACCACCATGGTCCATGTGCAACACGAGGTAGGTCGAGATCACACGGGTCATCTTTGCTTTGTCAATGCCATCGATGTCAAGGGTGTTGACAAACCGATCCACGAGTGTAGCATCGGGATCGTCTTGTGGAATGCCTTCGGTGCGCCCTTCTCGAATTCTGAAAATCAAGCCCATCAAGCGAGGCATGCGTGCAATGAGGTTCATGGCATCAGATCGCCAGTCGTTGGTCGTTTCAAACATCCCAAGCGTGTGTATGCCGACGCTCAACCAGTCCATTGGGTGCCCATCCTTTGGCAGGGCGGACAAGACTGATTCCATGTCACCGGGTATGGTGGCGCGTTGGGATAGTTCTGCTCGAATTTCAGCGGATTGTTCAGCGTTTGGAAGTTCTTTGTTGAACAGGAGATAGATGATGTCTTCTGGGGCGAACGAGGCGAGTTCGGTGATGGGGTAGCCGCAGTAATGGACACCCTCAGTTGGAGTGACAAATGAGGTGCGGCAGGTGCCAACAGGGACGCCACGCAATCCCGTGTTCAGGTGGTCGGAGGTGACCTCGAGTAAGACCTCTTTCTCGCTCATTTGTTCACCACTGTGCCCATCCACCGAGGCTCCTCGTATAAAGCCGGTTGCTTCGCTCCACGCTGCATTGGATTAGGTGTAGTAAAAGATACTTATTCTCCGTGAACACTGTGTTCATTTTCTCCGATTCCATGGCGGCCATGTTCGAAAACCTTTGGAAGATTCTCGATCGGCAAAGACATGGATGCGTATGACCTCTCCCTCAATCATAATCGCGTCCTCCGCAGTCAGTCCGGGGCAGGTCTCTTTCACTTCTTTCCAAGCACGTTCGGTTGCAAGGTTTTCCGACCACCATGGGAATGCTGCGCACTGTTGCGGTCGAACTTGGTAAATCGAACAGCGTTTTTCACCGTCCAAGTAAATGCAAACATCATCGCTTGGCCTGCTTTGTAATACGTAGCGACCGTCCATCGTTTGACGGCAATCTCGCTCTAACCACGCTTCGACTTCCATCTCATGGTGGGCTGCAATCCGTTCAGCATCGTTGGTTGACAGGTAGACAATTCCGCCTGGTTCATCACAACATCGTCCGCAATTCGGTTGGCATGAAAATGGCACTCCTGCCATCCACCAGGCTGCCTTCATTCCTCTTCACCCTGCGTGGATGACTGAACGCTAGCAATTGTGCTGAGTTTGATCTTACGGTGCTCTTGAGGTTCATCCTCCAACAAATCGAGCATATCGATGTTTGAGGCATCAACATCCCAATCACCATCGGGGGTGAAGCTGTCAAGATCCGAGATGTTTTTTTCCACCGGCGTTGCTTTTTTGCTCCGGCCAATTTTTCTCTTTTTCTTCACCGTGTCTTCTTCAAAAGGTGGCAAAGGCTCACGGTCGGGATCAATTTCAACCAACTCCTCTTCCAGATGACGCAAATCATCTGCGATTTGTATCAGTTGTTCGATGGAAGCCTCGCTGGTTTGTTCGGAGAGTGCGATCATTCGTTTTTCGAGTTGTTCCAACTGAATTGAACGCGATGCAAATGACGCTTCGAAGGACCCGATTTGTCGATCGATGCTCTCGTCTAAATCGGTGAGAATCTCGGCAGCGGTGCCGTAATCCCTCTGTTCGATCCGACCAGACCTTGCGACAAGGTGTTCCTCTCGCTCGTGAAGAGCCAACACAGATGGGACCTTCAAATCGAGATCTTGCAGTGCAGTTTTCATGTAAGCTTCATGACGGGATTGGGCGTTTCGTGCCATCTCGGTCGTGTCGAACTCAGGTGGTTGATATTCATCAGCACCGATTTCTGGCAAGGGCGAGTGGAGGTCAATCCCGCCGATTGCCTCATCGCTGTACACCACATCAACGGCTTCAGCGATGAGTTTTGTTGCGATATCGGAAACGTGCTCTCGTTCAATGGAACGTCCTGCTGTGCTTTGCTGCAGAGGCTGACCTGAAAGGAGGACGGCCACATCTTCTCCGTCGAGCAATTCCTGTCCTGATTCCAATGCGAGTGCAACCAAATCCAAATTTGCCTTGGTCGAACGCCACCCCCCATCCTGGTGAAGCACGATGCTTGCCAATTGCCCATCATCGAGCATTAAACTTCGTTTGAGAGCCAACTGTCTTGCGTACAGCACCATACTTGTCGGCTTTGGTTTGAGCAAACGCACCGAGGCTGCACTCCGTAGCAACTCCCACAGCCTTGATGCAGGCCATCGCTCTGGCTCAATGGTGCTGGTGAGCACCGCGTGAACGCCGATGTTGAGCGCATAATCAATCATCGTTCCAAGCAAGCCAGCACAGGTGGGGTTGTCAGCCATAAGATGTGCATCATCAACGGCCAAAAGGCGTGCTCCAGCGAGTGCGTCTTGCCATCCTGTCGGGAGGGTGGTAAGATCCTGTATATCGCCGGCACCTAAGAGGAACACATCCCCCTCTTGGCGCCGCAAGACGCCTTGGGCGATGGCGTGAAGCAAGTGTGAGCGCCCACTTTCAGGTGAACCGAGGATCAGCAGAGGATTGAGTGCTATGCCGGGAGAATCAACGATTGCTTCAGCGGCTTGTGTTGCTCGTAGATTTTCTTCTGTGGTGAACCACTGTTTGAAACTCATTCGGGATTCAGGGCGGAGTTTGACCGGCCACGGTGCATGAACCGGAGCAATAGTGGTATGGTGGAAGAGAGAACCCTCTGTCGGTTGGGCAAGTTGTTCCGGTAGTGCGTGAATTTTCCGACCTCGTTGGTTGTCCAAAACGGACTCCCAAATCGGACGGCCGTCAGCCTCCATGCCAACAAAAAAATCGTCATCGTTGGTGTGCTTATGTTGGTCTTCGATGCTTTCCATGGTCCGTTCACGGAGGTTCCGAAGGCGATTGGAAACAATTGTCGATAGGCTTTCGTCATCCTCGTGAAGACTGAGGGTTGGTTGATGTTCTTTGCTTGCTTTGCCAAGAACGGCATCCGCAACGAGGTCAAATGTTGGACGCTCAACAACCCCCACTCGTTGCAAGAGCGTACCTTTGCGAGGATCTTGAACCACTCGCTTCCCCAGCAATTGGTTCAACCTTGATTTCGGCCGTTGCGTTTTCTTTCCCGCGTCTTGTTCCTCGGGAGGTAGGCTCGCATTTGCTCCAACTTCAACTAGGCCTTGCTTCGCTTGGGCGATGGCGAAATTGAGTTTTTCTTTCCTTGAATTCACTGTTCCCCCTCCCGCTCTTGGCGAAGGCGTTCCAAGTCTTCAAGTTCCCACGACGTCAATGAGTCTTCAATTGATGGTGCCGTTTGTTCCCTCGAAGCAATTTCTCGAGGGAGGTGTTTTGGTTGTGCTTCAGCTTCAACGCCAGGTCGAGCCACCAACGGTGTGAGCGTCGTGGATGTGTTGTGTGGTTGGCGTTGGGAAACAGCTGATATGGCACTTGGTGAAACTTCCATTTGAGGCAAAAGATGGTGACGAGTTGCTGATTGTTGTTGCGCAGCATCCCGCCATTCATGATTCGCTTCTGCTTTGCTGTGGAAAGTTTTGTCGAGGGCTGCTTGCTGTTTGGTCGCGTATGCCTCCAACGACATGGCAATGGCAGTCGGTGGTGCAGAGGCTTCGCTCGTAGGGAATCCTGGGGTTCCGGCAGGGGCGTGCTGGGCTGCGGCTTGCAAACCCCGTTGAGGGTGGACTGGTCGACTGGATGCTTGCTTTCGCTTTCGTGGAATTCGATGGGCCTTTCTCGGTCCCTTCGGGAGGGGTGGCTTTTCGACCTTCGCCGGAGTTTTTGTCGGTGGCAAAGCGACCATTTCTACCTCGGCGACCTGTTCGTTTTGTGGCCTCAATTCTTCAGGTTCAGTTGTGAGTGGGGGGGCTTGTTTCGGCAGTGGAGCAGGTTCGGCAACTTTTGCAGGTAGGGCGATGGTTTGTTCTTCCTCAGGTTCTTCGTTGGCTTCCGACCATTGACGAACCTGTGCATCGAGTTCTTGTGTTGCTTCCAGGCGCTCTTCAGGTGTTGCAGGCTCGTGCCCACCAACCATGATGTCAGGTTTCATTGGTGATTCAACGGGGGAATGTTCGACGGCCCGTTTGAGTTGTTGTTCAATCCATGAGCGTTCTTCATCGGTGGGCGGCGCACACAATGGATGATCGAGTAATAATTCAGGATCGACAAGCCACTGCTCAATGTCCAGAGGGGCGAGAGGCGAGAAGCACCTCGCGAGTCTGTGCCTTGGTTCAAGTTCGAACGCATTCATGTCGCCGGTTGCCAACAGCACATGATCATCCATGCGAACACCATCAACGACGTCCCGCAAAAAGTCAATTGTTGGCCCGTCACCATTCATCCCAGCGAGGTACTCAATGCCCTCAATCAGCACAACAGCACGCATATTTTCCCACAAGAATCCATCGATTTTGGTTCTCACTTGGTGCAATGTCGGCTCAATCGCTCGTGGGTGTTCACTGGTGCTAAGCCACAGGCAAGCCGATGGAGGGATGCCATGTTCGACACTCAAAGAATCCACGTCATGCCTTGAGATGACGAGGACTGGGCGGCCATGAGTGGCCAAGTGGCCGACCAGCGTGAACAGCGATGATGGATTCAATGCATCGAGCATCAGTGCGTCTCCGGGATGGATCATTTGTTCCAACCCCTCATGGCGTTGCATGTAGGCTTGACTTCTTTGGCGAATTGCCTCAGGTGCTTCGACCGTTACTTCCAACTCAGGCAATCGCTCTTCACGCCGCCAACTGCCCTTTCGCAAGGTGACATTGGACCACCAACGTTCGTCATTGGTTTCCCTCTCGTTGGATGTTTCGAGATGCAAATATGCATTTGAATGCAGGGATGAAATTCGAGCAGCATCTGCAGCCGGCAACTCATGCACGGCCAGCAGAGTTTCCAGAGGCATTGCATCGCTTTCAATCTCGAGCAGAGCTTCAAGCCCAAAAGTCATCGCTTCGGCTTCATGCAGGGCGAGCAAGGGGTGGCCCTCAATGAACAAGATGTGACCAATGCGTGGCATTTTTTCCTTTGGTTTCCGTTCTGTTCGAATGTATCCAGTGGTGTTGAGGCGCGCCATATCTGCCGATAAGATCCGCAAAGCATCTCGATCGCCACGGCGAACTTCCGTGACGTCTCCTTGCGGTAATTCAGCCATCTTCGCACACCCCTTCGGGGTGTAAGCCTGCTGAAGTGTTCTTGAAGGGTCCGCATGATTTCACTCGCCGACAGCGGTTTGAAGCAAGAAGGACTCGGGCCGTCATGGTCGGGGGTGAAAATGTGCGAGTCATTGCTCCGCTCATCGGCGAAGAACTCGATATGTGGCTTGAGGGCCTTGCAGATTTTGATGCAAAACGATACTGGCATGCCCACGAAGATTGGGAGGACCTCTGGAACGCTCACAAAAGGAGGGCGGCGCCTAAGGAAGAAATATTGTTCATCCAGGGCATGATTCAAACCGCTGCACTCTTGCTCAACCATGAACGAAAGAAAACGAGGGGTGTTTCAAACCTCAGGATCAAGGTCAACAACAAACTCGCTGATTGGGGGTGTGTCTGGGGCCTCGACATTGTTCATCATTTGCAAATGATGAACGTATATGCAGATGATGTTGACGCTTGGAATCTTGATGCCCAAGCCTATGTTTTACAGCGCTGTGAGCGTGAACTTCAAGCCTAACCTGCGCCACCCTGTTCCATGGGAGAAGAACTCGAACACCTGCCCCCGGGCATGCGTCGGTTCAACGAGTTGCACCTCGCCGCCCAATTTTTTTACAGGTTTTGTGCACTTGCGACTGCAATGGCGGCCACCGCTCTTCTCCTCGCTTGGGTGTTTCATTCTTCATTTGATTTCACCCCGCTAAGCGTGCTCCCAATCGTAGTGTTGATCCCTGTCGTTTGGACTGTCTATCGAGAAACGAGCATGTTGCATGTACCTCTTGCAGTCAACATGAATCATCCCTTCATGGACGAGGAACCGATTGGAAAGGCAGAGGTGATGGTTCGTTTGTCGAACGGTTCTTGGCTTGACTTAGGGAAAGGACGAGTTCGTTTGGCTGAGGACGAACTCATAGGAGGATGCAATTTGGTGAGGGATAACGATGATTACACCTTCATTGGCCACTTTAGCGACCACTCTTGGGATCATAGGGGTGTCAAGAAACAAGTTGTTCTCTTGAACCAAGCGTTGGCACTTAGGGACGCCGTGAATGGTGAGGCAGATACCATTGAAGAGGCACGCGAGCGCGAACGCCTCGATACCGGGCTTCTTGACAGGTCTTGGATGGAAGAACAAACAGAGATTGAGATCGAACCTGAGGGCTTGATGAGTAAATTTCGCGGGGATTAGGGGTTTTTGGCCACCTACCACCCTCCCCCTTCAAAGGCAATTGCCATGACCCAACGATGTGACCACACCACAGCGTTGGGGGCAACGGCTCGAACATTTGAGCCGGGACGAGCAGGAGACACTGCTTGGCACTTCACTGTCAAGAAGGTTCACTGCGTTGCCATTATGGCTTTCACACCCCGCCAATATTGGAGCTTTTTACGGGCTTCTCGTTTCCTTCGCCCTCCTCATGCCTTACCGTTTCGCAGGTGAGGACACCAATGCTTGGCTCGCGAATTGGATTTTCCATGCCTCATTGCTCATGGTGGCCTGCCTTGCACTGGGTATTGCATCGCTGCTTCTCATTCGATGGTCGAAACGGTTCCCAATGACCCCCCCTCGAATTGTGCTCTATCCGATGCCGTTCGTTGGCTTAGCATTGCTGACCCTTGCGCGAACAGACATTCTCAATGCGCCAAACGTATTGGTCTGGTGCCTGTTGCTATTACCAGGGCCATTGTATGTTCATCTGTCCTGGGCACCTCGATGGCGACTGTTATGCATGCTTGAAGACGGCAAAGATCCCTTTATCGGCATGGCTTCTAAAGAACCTGAGTCAAATGAAGACGCAGCTGCACTCGCAGGGGACGATGCGGATTTGTTGTCCGTAGTGGATGAGTACGCAGAAGAATGAATCAGATCAAACCGAGCGTTGGTCCAACCTTTTCGAACAGGCGGAGCACTTCGTCCAAATCCTCTCGTGACAATCCAGCGGACATTTGTGTTCGAATACGGGCTTTGTCGCGTGCGACCATTGGGAACACGATCGCACCCGCCATGACACCTT
>DAFX01000076.1:0-2164 GCA_002495535.1 Euryarchaeota archaeon UBA433 | reverse complement strand
GCCCCCCCCGCCATGACACCTTCCTCACCGAGGGCTTTTGTCATCGCCTTTGCAACGCTTGATTCGCCGCACATCACTGGGATGATTGGCGTCACTGAGGCCCCAGTATCAAAGCCTAGTGATTGCAATTCTTTCCTGAAATAATTTGTGTTTTCCCACAACTTGGCGTGATGTTGGGGCTCCTCCATGAGCACTTCAACTGCGGCTTTCTGAGCGGCAGCGACACCCGGGGGTTGGGAGCCAGAAAGCAACCAAGATCGAGAATGGTTCAGTGCGTGGTTTCGGGTCATCTCGGTTCCAGCAAGGATGCCCCCTTGGACGCCGAGTGCTTTTGAAAATGAACCAGTTTCGAAATCCACTTTGCCTTGAAGGTTAAACTGAGCGACGATACCAGCCCCTTTCTCCCCAAGTACGCCCTCTCCATGACAGTCGTCAACGTAGACCATCGCCCCATATTCCTCTGCTAAGGCGGTCACTTCGTCCAGAGGGGCGATATCGCCATCCATCGAAAAGACACCATCGGTGATGATGAGTTTCCGCTCAGCGTCGCTGTGGGCTTTCAAAACCGCTTCCAGTTCACCCATGTCGTTGTGCGCATAGACGCCTCGGCTGGCCTTTGTGAGTCGTACTCCGTCGATGATTGAACCGTGATTGAGGGCATCACTAATGATGACATCTTGAGGACCAGTTACAAGTGTTGGAATTAACCCAACATTCACGGTGTAACCTGCAGAGTAAATCAAAGACGCCTCAACGCCCTTGAATTCTGCAACCTTTCGTTCTGCTTCCAAGTGTATGTCCATCGTACCAGCGATGGCTCGAACACTGCCGCTTCCCGCACCGTATTTGGTGGTTGCATCCAGCATGGCCTGCTTGACTTTCGGGTGCGTTGTAAGATTGAGGTAGTTGTTTGCGGAAAGCATGATTGTTGGTTTTCCGTCCATCCTACAGCGGGGTTGATTTGGACTCTCTAAGGTGGGTGGCTCCCACAGCAGAGATTTGTCCGAGAGTTCATCATAACGGGCTTTCATCCAAGACATATCACCGGGCATAGCATCGCCTCCTAACCACGGGAGTGCACCGAGATTGATGTTCCTTTGGGCGCACTCCTCTCACTCTGTGCCTCAACCATGCACCTCAAAAGGGAGGCGTTCGTCGCCGCACCATGGAATTGAGCGGGGACGTCAGCAGCGGGCTTGGAAGGGCTCATGTTTTCATGGCACAACCACACTACCAAGAACAGTTCCGAGCGCTGCTTGGAAAGACGGCTTGGCCTGGGACCCTCAACGTCACCGTCACCGGGACAGACCTCGTCAATTACATCGCCCTGCGAAAGAAATCAGGCATCGATACATTGGATGCTGCAATGGAAGATCGCAACGCAGCAAACGATGTCATGGTGGGGGCATTCGAAGCGCATCGCATTCGTGGCTTCCTTCGGGATGGTGTCTCTTTTGGTGGGGCAACCGCGTTCAAGGCCCAATTCAAAACTGAAAGTGGAGTCATACCGTGCGCCCTTCTGATCCCTGACCTCACCCGGCATATCGATGTGGTCGAGGTTATTGCAGGGGCATGTCTTCGTGAAAAATTCAACCTTGAAGATGGTGCAATTGTCCGCATTCATTTGGACTAAGCCTCAACGATGACGGACGATTGGCAGTTCGCCTAATCGAGCCCATTCATTTTGAAGCAGACTTTTTTGTTCATACCTCGCAGCTTGTCTCCAGCGTTTTCTCATCGTTCGTTCAACAGCAGCTCCGGTGGGTGGGGCAGAGAAGCAAAACACATCGACCTGCGTATCATCAAGCGGCAATTCATCCCAATGGACGCCCCATAAGATCAACCAGTCCGGTGGTGCCACGCCAAAATCTGCCTCCACTTCGGGATTCTTTAGGGCCTGTCGGACTTCTTCTTCTGACACTTCTCCAATGCACATTCGATGAATAGCCATCGCCGTTCGCCGAACTTGATTCCAAAGAAACGCCTCTCCCACAATCTCAAACCCTACAACCCTGCCATCAACCACCCAAGGCGTGCAGGAATAGATAGTTCTCATCGGATTCTTTCCTTCTTCCAATCGGGCAAAATTGCTCGCATTGTATGTGCCGACGAACATATTGAGCCAGTCTGCAAACACTTCGCCCGGGTGTTGCCAAAACTCAAT
>DAFX01000072.1 GCA_002495535.1 Euryarchaeota archaeon UBA433 | reverse complement strand
GGATGACGAAGGGCCAATGATATCCACTGTGGCTCTCCGACGGTACTTAATTCCTAAGCCATGCCCCGATTGAGCCCACGCGTTTCCAAAGGGTTGTTGTGATGCCCAACATTCGGCTAAACTTTTTACCTTCCATCCGCCTAAGATGACCATGCAACCACAACAAATGCAACCTGGAATGATGCCGATGCAGCCCATGCAATCTGACAAAAATTGGGTGGCTGTGTTGCTGCTTGGTCTACTTGGCATTTTTGGTATCGCAGGAATCGATCGGTTTTACACCGGTTCAATTCTCTTGGGGATCCTCAAACTCATCACCTTCGGCGGCTTGGGTCTTTGGACGATTATCGACGTGATCTTGGTCGTTACAGGCAGTTACAAAGACGGAAATGGCAATGTTGTTGTGGTCAACTGAAAACCAATCGAAAGGGGGTTACCTCCACCTGTTTGAAAACAGTTTAGTTGTTTTAGAACCCTGTTAAAAGGTTCCTTTGATGTGCCCCTGCGACTTGGCAATAGCCCCTTTCCTTTCAAATGCTAATTAGATTAAGCGGATCACCAAGTATCAATTTGGCTTGCGAACAGGAGGTTTCCAATTTCGGTGTTCAAGGTACGCCGCCTCAGGAACATGTTGCGAATCATTGAATTCTCGAATTCGGTCTGCGAGCCAAGTGAACCATTCAAATCGTGTGTTGTCGAACTTGTCCCGCTCTCCTTGAATCAAAGGCTCACAGACTTCGTGTGTTGAAAGAATCAAACCCGAATAAAGATCGTAGACAAGGTGGAAATCAAGGTCACCTCGATGAACGAGGGCGCCCATACTTTCCCAAGTGGCCATGACTGCAAAGAGGTCAGGCCATCGTTCGCCGTGATGTTCTTTGAATGTCTCTAACGAGTCAAGGCCCTTCGGTTGGTACACTAATTCAACTACGCCACCTACCCAGGCTGGCCTCTGAAAATGCTCTGAAAGCACCAGTGCAGCCGCACTATCCCGGCTTGCCTTCATCTCTCGGATTTGATACCATGAGTAAACGGCAGCGCCAAGAATGGTCACGAGCCCAATAATTTCAGCATATGAAGCCGCAGTTTCAATGTCCATGGTGTTGGCTTAGAGAATACGACATTAAATCATTGAGTACAACTTCTAAAATTTCTGATGCACAAGCATCGGTTGAATGCCCGGCTGCGAAGGGTTGGTCATGGTGCGTTATGCTCGGCACTCCTCCAGTGCACAGTACAAATACTGTCAAAATCGGTGCGGTATCATGAAAGCAAAATTCGATGAATTGGGTTTCAACGATGAATCGACTTTCAGTTGAACAATTCGTCACGCCATGATGTGATGACGCCGGTAAAAGCAGAGGCTGCGACAGTAAGTGGGCTTGCTAGGTACAGTTTCCCGGGGCCAGAACGTCCTTGGAAATTACGGTTTATGGCCGAAACAGTGACTTGTTCAGGGGTGATTGAAACACCGGGTCCAGCGCCAATGCAAGCACCACAACCGGGGTCGATCAATTTGACACCAACACGTCCAAACAACTCATGCCATCCCTTGTCCACTGCAAGTTGCTTGACTTGACCCGAGCCGTATTGAATGAAGAATTCCACTCCGTCTTTGACAACAAGTCCAGCGTCTTCGGCTGCTTGACACACCTGTGCGTAGTACGCGATGTCATCCTCCTTACCGGCGGTACACGAACCCCCATAGGCGATGTCGATGGTCACTTGGCCGATGTCGGCGATGTCCGCCCCATTTGTTGGATCGCTCGGAATGCCTTCGTCAGGGTTGCCTGGGTGTGCGACCATTGGCTTGATCTCATCGAGGTTGATGATGTGCACTCCACCCGTGTATTCCGCTCCTTCATCAGGTGCAACGGCAAGAGCCATTTGGACCTCACGATCAAGATGGGGCTGAGCTTTCATCATCCAATCAAACAGGAGGTCATCAGCCTCACAAATACCGGTTCGCCCCGAGCATTCAGTCGCCATGTTGCAAAGCGTTGCCCGTTCGTCAATCGATAGGCTTGCCAATCCTTCGCCACCGAATTCCATGCTTCGGTTCAATGTTAATTCTTCACGAGCGTGGTCGGCTAAGATGTACAAAATCACATCTTTAGCCGTGCAACCATCAACGAGGTTGCCAACGAGCTCGAAGCGAATGGACTCTGGTACTTTGACAAAGGTGAACCCCGCACTGACAAGATTGGCGTATTCGGTTGCACCGACGCCCCAAGTGAGTGCGTTCGATGCTCCACCCATGCAGGTGTGAGAGTCTGTAGCTTGTATGAAATCTCCAACTTCTATGAATTCTTCACGGGCAACTTGGTGGCAAATTCCAGGAGAAACGCCATCCGTTGCAGAATAATCACGAACGCCGGTGTGCTTTTGGAAGGCGACCTGTAAATCACGCAACGTCTGCACCTTGTCCATGAACGGAACAAATTTTGGGTTGTGGTGCGCATAGAGCAAATGGTCTTCAAACACCGCAAATTTACTCGGATTTGGAAGGCTGTATTCCTCTCCATATTCTTCCCCTAAGAAGGTATGAACTTGGGCGGTTGTGAACTCGTGGGAATACCCTCCTTGAACTTGAGCAATCACGGGATCATCAGGCTTTACGCATTGCCCTTCACCTTGTCCGACGAGGTTTCGGGCGATGATCTTCTCAGCCATTGTCATCGGGCGTTCTTGGGTGTTCATTGGCGGTAAGACAATCTGTTCAGACTTGAGGGCTTTAGCAAAGGGAAACAACCCTCCTTTCTCAAGAATGATTTGAGTGACATCATCGTAACGAGTGGTGAATTCAGATAGATTGATTTCTTCACCAGTTTGAAGTCGCTCAAGCATAGCATGGTCGCCCATCAATTGGCCCAAGTTGATGTTGTTCCGTTCATGGATTGGAGCGAATGAAGCGGCGATGACGATGTTAATTCCAGCCCAGCGCTCACATTGAGCGGCCGTTTCACGAGAGGATCCAGTTCCCTTTCGCTGTCCGGATACAATCACTTCGAAGTTGCCGTTTTTTAGGGCGTTTTCTCGAAACACCCTCAGGCCGTTATGCATCAATCCAGCGTAGGCGTTTTTGGCAATTTCAGCGGGATCGTGGTCAAAACAAACCCAGGCAGGAGTCATGACATCTGTGTTGATGTCATCGAGCAATTCCTCGACGGTGAGGTCTTCCATTTTCAAATCCAAGCCTTCGTAGAGTTGCTTCTTGATGAGATCAAGGTCCTTGGTGAGGAACAAAACTCGCTTTCCGGGCGTTAAAGCGACTTTTTGGGGCGGCCAATTCGTTCGCATCTTTGCCCCTCAAACCTCTTCATGGGCCCAGCGGATATAATCGGTTCGGGCGCATTGATTGCAGCCTGGGTTGGCTCGCAGTCCACTTTTCGCGCAATATTGATAATTTTTGTACTGGAATCGGAAACTTGGTGCCGAATTTAGGATAAAAGACTCTCATGAAAGTTTAAATACAATCGTCATGGCGACTATATCAAGGTTCTCCTAATGAGTTGAGCATTGGCTCGGCAAGGGGAAGTATGAGGGATACAATATGGATGAGCAACAAGTAGAAGATATCGTGAAGTGCGGCGACTGTGGAAGTCGAAACTTAACCCGTGACGAGACCCGCGGTGAAGTGGTCTGTGACGACTGCGGCCTGGTGTTGGAAGACAACGTCATCGATCAAGGAGCAGAATGGCGAGTCTTTTCACCAGAACAAGGCGATCAACGAGCTCGTACCGGTGCACCAATGACCGTTATGCTCCACGATAAAGGATTGTCAACAGACATCGATTGGCAGAACAAGGACTACTCTGGAAAAACCATCAATTCCCGCTACCGATCTCAATTTTACCGAATGCGAAAGTGGCAGAAGAGAAGCCGTGTCAGCAACGCTACCGAGCGAAACTTGGCAATGGCTTTGGCTGAACTGGACCGAATGGCAAGCCGACTGGAACTGCCAAAGTCCGTCCGTGAAGCGGCGGCTGTAAACTACAAGAAAGCGGTCGACAAGCGCTTGATCCGTGGCCGTTCAATCGAAGGTGTGGCTGCAGCATCCCTGTACGCCGCATGCCGCCAATGTGGCGTGCCGCGCACTCTTGATGAAATTGGACAGGCGTCGAGAACCGGCCGCAAGGAAATCGGTCGAACGTACCGTTTCATGGTTCGAGAACTCAAAATGAAAATCATGCCGACTGGACCGGAAGATTACATTTCTCGATTCTGCTCCGGGCTCGGACTGGATGCAGAAGTTGAAGCAAAGGCCTACGAATTGATCAAGGCTGCTCAGGAAAAGGAATTGACGAGCGGACGCGGTCCAACAGGAATTGCAGCCTCCATCATTTACATTGCTTCAGTTCTCTGTGGCAAGCGCAGAACTCAACGAGAAGTCGCAGAGGTTGCAGGCGTGACCGAAGTGACCATCAGGAACCGATACAAAGAACTGATTCAAAACCTCAATATCGAGCTCGATATTTGAGATGAAGAAACAGTGCTCTGAGCATGAGGGTCAGGCATGAGCAAACCGCGTAATCGTTTGTCACAAGCAGCATATGATGCTGTTGAGCAAGGCCTCGTGGCTGCATTAGAACGCGGCACTCAGTCATGGCCACTTCCTTCCCCGCCGATTTCCGACCCCGACTTTCCCGCTTTGCCACCGCGCTCACCTCAAACAATTATCGAACAAGGCGTTGGTCTTCTCCAAGTTGATCGTGGTATGTTTGAACGAAACCTCAACACGGTTGTCGATCTCATAGTGCCTCATCGCATGAACCTGAGTGATGACCCTTACGAGGTGCATGAACGGTGGTTGAAAAAACGGGTCCCTCAGGTCGCTGAACGGTTGTTGTTTGCTATTGCCACCGATTGGCTTTCGCAGGCTTTTGACCAACAGGCTCCAAACGTGGACCGTTGGTGGCTTGCTGTTGCCCTGGTCGACGGTCTAGCAACCGAAGCGCGAGGTCAATCAGTGCATCAGGGCTATCACTTGGTTGAATCAATCGCGCTCGCAGAACGACCTGGCACATGGCACACGCAGCCTGATGCTGGACCCCATCAAATGGAGTGGAATCCCCACGCCGTTCTTCCACGCCAAGGAGGTGTCGTGGCGCACGATGTTGGTGTTGAAGCCGCAGTTTGGTTGCTCACGCGCCTCGAAAATGGACCTCTTGAACGCCGGCTCTTGCTGATGGAATGGGCCCGATTGTTACTCCAACGACCCAGCTTGGTTGGTCCTTTGCACATCGATCAAATCCTCATGCGACGAGCCCTCGATCCTGAGGAAGAAGTCGCCTCTCGTGTCTGCTTGTGCCTTGCTAAAGCCATTGAATACGACCGTGATTCAGGTTTGGCCTTAGCCCAGCGTTTGCACACACGTCCAGAAATTTTGATTCGACGAGGAATGGCTGATGTGCTCACTCGCTTGTTCCGCCGCTTGACATGGGATGCTGTTCCGTTCCTTGAAGCGATGTTGGACGACGAAGACGAAGGCGTCTTGGCTGCAGCGAGCGCAACCGTCGGCGACTTGCGTTTCCTCGATGTAGAAAAGTGGGCCGATACGATGGCCGAACTATCGAACCATCCACTGCCCGTGGTGCGGCGTAACCTTGTCCCGTTTTTGCGAGATTACCTCGAACAATACCCCGATGATAAACGCCGCCTCCTACCAATGCTTTGGATGGACGGTGATGAGGTGGTCCGCACTCGAATGCGAGAATTGCTGATGAGGATGGAGGAAGTTGCTCCTGACCATTTTGCAGCCCGCCTGCACGATTTTGTTGCACAAGGATGCGATCTTGAACCGTTGTGGGCCCCGCTAACGCTTCGTCGACCTGACCGCTCGGAGGCATGGCAAGCCTACCTCAAAGGAGAAGCAGAACAACCGACCTTGCCAGAACGCCCCCCGGTTGCAGAAAACCTCCTCGACGGTGACATTGAAGGCGAAATAGATCAGGAACTCGGCTTCCTCGACTGAAGAAGTTCATTCTTCTTCAGTGATGGCCAACGGGCCTTTGACAACAAGCCCAACGTAGGCTCCATTGAGCAGTGCAAGCCCTCCAATCAAGGCGAAAAAGAGCCCAGTTGGTTCTGGAAAAGCATCTTGCAGGCCCGCCCACTGCATCATAGACGGAATTGCAACCATGACCGCACCAAACACAATCACCTTGCTCCAAGTTGCTTCTGGTTCTTTCCAACGATCTACGGTGGGGGCAACGCCATTGATGTTGAATGTGAATCTAAACCACGCAAGGTACAGGCACGTCATACCGACCAATCCAAGCACGCCGCGGGTGAAAGAGCGCGAATCCCACGGGCCGGCTGGAGCGAGGTCGACGAAACCCTGTGCAACCCCAATTATGCCTAAAACGGCAAGCCATTGCCACTGCAATGTTCGCTCCATATCCCTTGGCAGAAGGGCCACGCTTGAAAGCCTGTGCCATCCAGCAACCCTTCATGGCGGCAATTGAAGATGCCCTGCTGGTAGCGGGTGGTTTGGGCACTCGAATGCTTCCGACAAGCGCTTCAGTGCCCAAAGAAGCCCTCCCGCTGGTGGACGTACCTGCTCTTGTTCACCTTGCCCGAGAAGCCATAGCGGCTGGTGTTAAGCGGCTTCACATTGTGACCTCCCCTCGAAAAGACCTCTCCAACCTGTTGGCAGACCACACCTGGCTGAGTGAAAAGCGACCCGAGTTAGACGCAACCTTGCTCGCCCCTTTCGCAGATGTTGACGTTCAAATTCATGTTCAACAGACGCCCTTGGGTCTCGGCAACGCGATTCAAAGCGCGCTTCATGCGATTGATGGACCGTTTCTCGTTCTTCTTGGCGATAACCTACTCATGGACACCCATTCCTCCTTGACCGACTTCGCTCCTTCTCAGGCAAGCGCCCGTTTAGCATCGGCTTTTGAACAGTCAGGCCGTCCTTGTGCGGGCTTATTGCCAGTTCAACCCGAGGAGGTCAGCAACTATGGCGTAGTGAGACTAGAAGGTTCGAACATCACTGAAATCGTCGAGAAACCACTGCCGGAGAACGCCCCCTCAAATTTGGTTCTTTGTGGACGGTATGTGTTCACCTCCGATGCCGCTGCTTTGTTGGAGCATTATGATGTGGAGACTCATGGGGAACTGCAATCCATCGCTCTTCAACAGCATTGGATGGACAATGGAGGCCTGCACGGGGTTGAGTTGGAGGGCTACCAATGGTACGATTCTGGAAAACCACTGCCATGGCTGAAAGCACAGGTAGATCATGCTCTGCGCCGTCAAGACATGGCTCAAGAGTTCCGGTCTTGGCTCGAACAACGCCTTGACGAATGATCATCGTTGGCCAGGTTTCCAAAACGAAAGTGGCGCAGGGTTCTCATTCTGTGCCTTTCGGAGTGCGAGGTGGTCTGCTCGTTCATTCCATCTGTGCCCGCGGTGCGCCCTTACATGCTCCCAAGAGAGCGGGCGAAGAGCACTTACAGTGACCCAAAGTTCCTGTACGTGGGCGACCAATGCCCGGTTTGCTTTAGCTTTCCAAGCACCAGAAGCGAGGTTGCCGGCGTATTGAGAATCGGCTCGGATCACGGCGGAATCACCGCCGCCTTCCGTCAACAACCACCTCAGCGCCTCAGCAATAGCGGTCAATTCAGCAGTATTGTTTGAGCCGACTTCTGCTCCAATGAAATTTTCTTCCTCGGCATTGGTCACAACGTGGCCAGCAAATTCTTCCACGAGTTCACCGCTTCCACGTCCAAGGCCCGTGTCGCCAGTGACAACAACCACGGCCCAAGCTGCGGGTGTGTCTGCATCGACATTTTGGTTGCCCAAGCATGAACCGTCGACGTAAATGGTCCACGGCTCGTTGCTCAAGAGATTCACTCGCCGATTTCAGCCTTGTAATCAGCAGCGCTCATCAAACTACTGATGGCTTCTGGGGCATCGAGTTTCATCCGAACGATCCAGCCTTCGCCGTATGGGTCGCTGTTCATCAATTCAGGGGTATCTTCAAGCGCTTCGTTTACCGCAGTAACGGTGCCAGCAAGAGGTGCAAAAATAGGCGAGGCCGACTTCACAGATTCTACGATTGCAAATTCACCCATGTCTTCCAAAACGTCACCTTCTCCAGGCAGTTCAATGTAGACAATATCGGTGAGCGCATCTTGTGCGTGATCGGTGATTCCGATAACGATTTCATCACCTTCAACGCGCATCCATTCGTGTTCTTTCGTGTAGTACAGTTCTTCAGGAATTTGACTCATTGCCTTCGACCCGTTGGCAACGAAGCGCCCGCCTTAGATGAAGGCACCGCCTCGCCCTCTTTGCAAAATCGAACGCTAAGATTCCAACTTATTCTTGCTCGGATAATTCCTGTTCGAGGACATTTGCTTCCAGTTCCGCCCATGCAGAGCCCACGCTTGCGGCCTTGACCGACTCGTTGACATCGTTGCGCACGCGTGTGGCAAGTTCTTCTGTCGTTTCGTCAGGAAACGCTCCGGAAAGCGGGCCCGTACCGTTGCCCAAAGTTTTGCCCAAGCCGATGAACATCAATCCGATCAAGACCAATGCCCATCCTACACCCAGCTCATCAATGCTCGAGCGCCCCTCAATGAAACCGAGTCCGGCGACGAGCAACACGCCGAGGCCAGTTCCAGTCAGCAACCGAGTTGCAGCATCAGATGGATTGGCCATAATCAACGCCACGAGCAGACTACGGATGAAACCAGCGGCGAAGAAGTACCAGCTTAGAGCGGAAACATCAGTATGTTTCGCGCATCAGTTTGTGAATTTTGTATGGGAGCAAAGCCCGGTTGACGGGAGTGACCTCGAGAATTCGTCCATCGTCTCGGCGGCGGATGTCTTGCAAAAGTGGGTGACGACTCTTTTTGTGAAGGGTCAGCAAGGTTGGCTTATCGATTTCGAGGGCGCTTCGAACTACGTTGACGAACGCCTCGCTTTCAACGGCAAATTTCCCAATCTCATCAATCACGAGGACTTCACACTCATCCCGTGCGTATTCGATGGCAGGGATTGCTACTTTCTCAAGAGCCTCGATATCAATGCCATACCCTAAGACCCTCAAACGAGAATCAATGCTCTTGTGAGCCATAATTGCTTCTTCTTTGGTAACGATGTCGACGACTTTGTAGCCGAGGCGCTCGCTTCCGTCGAGGATTGGTACGGTTTGCATCCCACCGATGATTGGTGCGTCGCTCAGGCTTCCTCTCATTTGGATCTCTCGCTTGCGCTCGTCAACAAGCATTTCGAGAACTTTTTCCATCACAGCAGATTTCCCACTACGTGGAAGCCCGGTGATACCAATCTTTGGATGAATACCCACAATCTCACCTAGGCTAAACCCTAACGGTCCATCCAGTGGCTTATCATAGATAAACCATTTTCCTCATGTTCTGCGCATCGTGCGCTTAGATAACCGGAAAAAAGTCGCTAGAATTTGACGGATTATCGAACAAGGGGTGCCAATTCCGGAATTTCACCGTCCACATCAAGTGGCAACATTTCCAATTCGTAATTGTTGACGTTGTTGTTGGCAGACCAAGCTCGTGCCCACTCGTCCAGATCGTCATCGTTAAGATGCGTGCACATCCACTGAAGTGCTTTTTCCAGTGATCCGTGTGCAGAGATTAACCGTTCCTGAATGTCTCCATGGAGTTCAATGTGGTTGACGCTGTTTCCAAGCACGCAACCAGCAGGAATCACGGCCCAGCGAAGGCGGCGTTCCTGATGAGCGTTAACGATGGCCTGACAGGCAAGGCGAGGGCCAAACTTTGGTTCAGCAGCACCGCACCACATGGCGAGTTGTCGTTCATTGGCTCGCGATGGAATGTCCGTTCTGAACGCAGGATGGCGAACGAACACCTCTCCATTTTCATCTTCAGAAAAATGCACTCCGCGAATGAATGGGCGCGAAGTGCGCCCCTTGACCCATGTTTCGATGCTCTTCGAGTGAGCCGTTTGATCGATTTCACCGACACGAACTCGTACGGTATGCCCGTTGGTGGCGAAGGCGTGTTGCTCATCTCCAAGACGCGGGAGGAGGGCTAAACGATCCAAGACGGCAAGGGTTTGCTTTCGTTCGACTCGATCTCTAGGGAGTCGAGGAATGGCCCAAGTATCCTTGGCCCAAGTAACCCAGCGTTCCTTTGCCATCTTGAACGATGGCACTCGGTTCGACAGTCCGTGCTGATCTCGGCGTAAATCTGCTCTGCTGATTGGGCCGTGCATCAAGAGTTCTTTTGCGGATGTCTTTGCGGTGATTCCAAGAACAGCCACGCCTTGTGTCATACCTGGGAACAAGTGGTTTGCTTCTTCGATGGCCCAAATATCTGACCATCCGTGCTCATGCACCAACAATGTGCGCAGAGGATGAGAGGACTGCTCCCTCAGAATACTGTCGGGAGCGATGAGACGGAGGCGCCCTCCCTTTTCCAAGATTTGCAAACTTCGCTCAATGAACAAGCGGTAGAGGTTCACGTTGCCTCTCATGGTGGAGAAACGAGGTTTACCGTTGTCAGTAAGGGCTCTTAGATGTTCACCAAGTTCCCTTCGTAATTTGCTTCCCTCTTCCATTCCTCTGAATCGATCTTTGATGCGCAACCATGGTGGGTTGGTGACGACGAGTTGAGGCTCAACTTCCCAAGGCCACTCTCCCTGAAGGGTATCGCCTTGTTGAACAGCCAGTTCAAGCAATTGCTCAGCTTCTTTGCGAGATAAACAACCGGGCTTTTCGGTTTTCAAACTCACCAAGCCAAATCGGATGCATTCAAGCAGCAAGCGACGGCGAGTTGAAGCGACGACGAGTTCGTCGACGTCGAGCAACTGGAACGATGAAAGAAGAAGGCGCGTGTCTTTGATTCTACGCTCATCGGTGCTGTCTTCATGGTTTTCAGAATGCCGTCGAATCAAACGAGCGTGGAAAATTCCACCGCCGCAGGACGTGTCTGCGATCGGCAACGAGATTCCGCTCAGTGTGCGGCGCCCTTCTGCCACTCGCTTGAGTTCGATTTCGTCATCGATTTCAGTCTCCTGACTGTGCTGAGGAAGATTGAGTTTCTCGATGTGTTGTCGGAAACCAGGAGGCAGGTTGCTGAGGTGCATGGACGATGATTTCACTGGAGTTTTCGGCCGAGTCAGGCTTTCGAGCAATTCTGATGCAATCACTGCATCGGCCAAACGAGGGGGCGTTGGATGGGCTCCACGAGGGGACCTTCCATCGGTTTCAGCATCATGGCGTGCGAGCAGGTGATCAAGGACATGGCCGGGGTCGGTCAGTAAATTCGCAGGGAGTGTTGGCCAATCTTCTGGGAGTAAGGCCGCAATGGGTTGGTGGGCGCGCAGGGATTGCTCCCATGCTTGAAGCCAGATTTCGATTTGTTCTGGACGATGTTCAAGGCATCGATCTAATCGCGCATACCAGCCGCTGACTCCGCTTTGCATAACCCCACCCAACCTAGCCGGTTGGTCCGATTGGTTTGAATGTGACCCTTCCCGGAAGGGCTTCAAAACCGCGAAAATCAAACTAAATCAAGATGGCCGAAACTTAACTTATGCCATTCCCATCCAGCCTTTACCCACTCGAAAAGTTCAGACAGTTCCCGTTTCTTCACTTTAGCAGCCTTTGCAATTTGTTTGATGATTTTGATTTCTTCCGCATCGTATTCTCCATCCACAGCGGCAACGAGAATGGCATCTCGAAGAGCTATTTTGAGGACAATCGGAGTCAGACGGTCCATCACCATCTGCAACTTGGGAGGTTTCTCGAGCATGTTGCGCAAGTCAACTCTCATTTCCGGGTGCATCATTGAGCGACCCATGAGCCCCTCAATCATCGCCAATTCCTCTTTGACCAGCGCACCATCTGCAGATGCGACGACAATCATGATCTGGGCGTAGCCCTTTGCCTCATCTGGAGTGAAATCAACCGTGAGGTCGACGTACACTTGCCATCACTCCGAAAGCGAGTTGAGAAGGTCAAATCCTTCCTGCATCCACATTGCGCCCTTAACTGTCCAATCAAGGAGTTCTTCCACAGCGTTTTCAGCCAATCCGAGGTGCTCGGCAATAGTCTGGAGCACGTCCCGTTCATCATCATCAACCGTTCCATCAGCAGCGGCCATGAGGGTTGCATCTCGGAGCGCAAGACGTCCAGCCTCCGGGCCTAACCCTTCGAGGCAGGCTTCCAAGGTTGGAGGGGTTTTGAGGGCATTGCGAATCATTTCACGCTGTTTTGGCGAAAGCAACGCAGTTCCAAGTCGTTGTTCGAACATGGCCATTTCATCAACCGTTAGTTCATTGTCGACCCGAGCCATAAAGGCGAGCAAACGGGCGTAGGCGTAGCGTTCTTCACGAGGCAGCTTGTGAACAGTATCGGGGAGCATGACCCTTCGGTGTTTGACCTCACCTTAGAACCCAACGCCGTCATTTTCCACTATGCTGGTGTTTTTCGGGCATCAAAGGCAAATCGGACAAGGCTTCTTGAGCATCGGCCATCCGTCCCCCTCCATGTTCCCAAGCCGTAATGTGCTCGGCCAGCCGCTCGACGAATGTTCATGCGACCCCATGACCGGTTGGTATCGAGATGGAAAATGCAACACTGACGCATCAGATCGTGGCTCCCATACCGTGTGCTGTGTGGTTACTGAGGCGTTCCTTGAGTTCGCTCGCTCGAAGGGCAATGATCTCATTACGCCCGCTCCACAGCATGGTTTTCCCGGGTTGAAACCAGGTGATTCCTGGTGTGTTTGTGCTAGGACATGGCTTGCCGCCGTCAACGAAGGTTCAGCATGCCCTTTGGATCTTGAATCCACCCATGAAGCGGCGCTCGAAGTCGTACCTTTGTCGTTGATGGAAACACACGCAGTGTGATTATTCTTCTTCAAGTTTCGAATAGCCGAACACCAACCATCGCATGCTGGCCCATGTGAAAAGACCCCAAATCGCAATGTTGCTCAAGAACAAGAGTCGGATAGGCAGATGATCAAGCAGCTCCAACATCGCATCAAAGGTGAGGGTTGACCCCATCATGCCAACGGCATAAACTGAAATTGCACCAAGCACCGTTTTCTTGACATTCCTTCGCCCATCAAACGTGAACACTCTGTGAACAAAGTGGGCGGCAACGCTTGAACCAAGCCAAGATAGCGACCACAGAAGAGTCTCGTTTGTTCCAGTATAAACTGGTGAAATGCGCAAGACTTCCCAAATGATCCAAAACAGAAACGTGTTGAATCCTCCTGCGATTCCAAAACGCTGGAGGGTCCCTCTTGGCAAGACTTCCTGAAGGGTGGGGGTCGACATTTCACGCCCCTTCAATCATCGTTGGTGACGACGTCACTTGGTTTTCCCGTCAAGATCCCTCGTAGGGCATCATTGTCTTCTTGGATGGCATCAAACAGGTTGTACTTTACCCCGTGTTCCGCCGCGAGGACTCCAAGAGCGAGCGAATCTTTTGGCAAACACTTACCACCAAAACCTCGACTCAATCCAAAGATTGGGTCCAGATGAGAAGGGCCAATGGGTTGTGCTTGTTCCGCTGTGATCATCTCTCGGATGGTGTACCAGTCCTGGCCCATTGCTTGACAAATGTCGTACATTTGATTGGCAAAAATGACTTTTATGGCGTAGAATGTGTTCTTTGTGTACTTGACCAGTTCTGCTTGTGTAGGCGTGACGTGAAACAAATTTTCCCGCCGAAGAACACCCGCTTGGCGATGCTGCTCAAACACTCGCTCTGCAACATCAGCATGATGTGTGCCGCACACCAAAAGGTCTTGATTGGCAAAATCCTCCATCCGACGGCGCTCTACGAGAAATTCTGGGGAATACGCGATCTTGAGGTGAGGATAGCGAGCGTGGTATTGTTCGGTGGTGCCGGGCACAACCGTTGATTTGATGACTGC
>DAFX01000043.1 GCA_002495535.1 Euryarchaeota archaeon UBA433 | reverse complement strand
CTGGGCGACCCCCGCGCAGATTGGGGGCGGCGCCTATTAGATTTGAAACAAGCGCTTCACTGGGATGCTGAAAAACCAGCATTTTCAATCAGCGTCATGACCTCTTGTGCAGAGATATTTTGAGTTGTTCTGATGGTGCCGCTGTCGGTTGAATGTGACACGTCGGCGGCGAGCACCTCAGGGTTGTTTTCGAGAACACCTTTCAGCCTGCTTGAACATCCGCCACAGGTCATTCCGGTGATGTGAAGTTGGTGAATGACGCTGCTCATGGGGGAACCATAGGGCCGTGGTTGAAGTTGTTTCGCATTGCGACTTTACTCCTTCACAGGCGTCCAGCCTCGTAAGACCAAGGAATTCACGACCACGCTGAAGGAAGAAAACGACATCGCTGCGGCGGCAAACGAGGGCGGCAACAGAAAGCCAGTCAAAGGCAACATCATGCCCATCGCTAGCGGGATGCCAATCAGGTTGTAGACGAACGCCCACCCCAGGTTGGTCCGGATTCTTCGCATTGTCGCACGACCCAACTCGAGCGATGAGACGGCATCGATCATGTCGTTTCTCAAGACGATGAAATCAGCAGCTTCGAGGGCGATGTCTGACCCTGCGCCCATGGCCAGTCCAACATGGGCCGCCGACATTGCGGCAGCATCATTGATGCCATCTCCAACCATTGCCACGGTGCGGCCTTCATCGATGAGGCGGCGAATATGCGCTGCTTTTTCATCGGGTTTCACGCCGGCGATCACCGTTTCAATACCGATTTTTTCTGCAACCGTTTCAGCGGCTTCCCTTCGGTCTCCAGTGAGCATGATGACGTCGAGGTTCATTTGACGTGCAATTTTGACTGCCCTTTCTGATGAACTACGGATTCGATCGCTTGCTTCAATCCAGCCAAGCAAACGCAGCCCGTGACTGACAAGTACAATGGTCACGCCTTTGGAAGCGGCTTTGGCAAGTTTCCCTGTGATTTCGTCGTCCCATTCAACACCAACTTCTTTCATCAGATCAACGTTGCCAACGGCGACAAGCGTGCCCTCAGTGGTGCCAATTAAGCCCATGCCGGCCATGGTCTGAACATCGGTAACTTCAGGACGATTCTTTGTCACGTTGGACCACGAAGCGTGAATGGCTTGGGCCAGAGGGTGAATTGATTCGGCTTCAAGAGCAGAGGCGATGCCAAGGATCTCCTTGACTTCGGTGTCCAACAATTCAATGTGAGTCACTCGCGGGGTTCCTGAGGTGATTGTGCCTGTTTTATCGACAACGAGCGTGTCGGTTTTGTGCGCCAACTCCAACGCTTCAATTCCTTTGATGAGCAAACCATGCTTTGCACCAACGCCAGTGCCGACAATCAGCGCTGTAGGTGTGGCAAGGCCAAGCGCACACGGGCATGCAATCACGAGCGTCGAAACAATAACCATCACTGCAAGTTCACCATTGCTTTCGAAAGGGTTGTGTGTTGCACCAAAGCCAGAGTACAGCCAAAATAAACCAGCAAGGAGCGCTAAGACAATGACGGTGGGTACGAACACCCCAGCGATTCGATCCACGAGCCGCTGGATTGGAGCCTTGCCCATTTGAGCCTCATGCACAAGATCTACAATCTCATCGAGCAGTGTGTCACCAGCAAGGGCTGTCGTCCTCACAAAAACCGTACCGTCAAGCACGACAGTACCTGCCATTACAGTGTCCCCCTCCTTCTTCCTCACGGGGTAAGGCTCGCCCGTCATCATTGATTCGTCGATGTTCACACTGCTGCCTTCGACTCGCCCGTCAAGGGGGATTGCTTCACCAACAACGACCTTCAACAACGCCCCAATCGGCATGCCGTTGACGCTCCTCTTCTCGGTGTGACCAAGTTCCTCATCGAGGACCATACGCCCAACCTTTGGCTGCAAGGCCATCAAACTGTGAACAGCATCAGTGGCTTTCATTTTTGCAGAAGCTTCCATCCAATTGCCGAGAAGGACAAAGGCGATGATGACGACCACGCCATCGAAGAACACATGCTCTGCTCCGACGAGAAGGTTTGGAGGGTCGGGAAACGTCGGGCTAAGAACAACAAGAACAGACCAAAAGAAAGCGACACTGGTCCCTAATGTGATCAACACATCCATATTTGCCCGGCCAGATTTGAGAGAGGCAAAGGCGCCTTTGTGAATGCCCCATCCCGACCAGAGGAACACGGGCAGACACGCATACATGGCCAACATCTTGCGAACATCGATCCCATATTCCGCGCCCATGTCACCCGCCATCATGGAGAGCCAGAAGGTAGGGATGGCTAACAACAAGGCAAAGATCACTTTGCGTTGTTGGCGTTTCAATTGACGGCGTTCATTTTCCATTTGCTCCGATGGTGCGATGCTTTTGACAGCACCAAAGCCACCATCTTGGATGGCTGAAATAATTGCCTCAACCATCGCATCGTTTGATTCACCTTCGATGGTAAATCGCCCTCGGGCCATTGGCAAATTCACGGCGGCGTGCTCAACGCCTTTCACCTTCATGGCTAAATGTTCCACCGACTGAACACACGAAGCACAGGTCATGCCTGTGATGGTTAACGTGAGGTCGTGTTGCATGTGAAACCCTCAATCACAACATCCGTTTTCATCACAACCGACGAGGGTCCATTCGCCCTCATCCATGGTAATTGAACCACAGCCACAGGTGCACAACCAGCCGATTTGATCCCAGCCTTTACCACCTTCAGCCCGCGTGTAGAGGCGCTTCATTTTGCAAGAACAACTGCAGACTGGGGCCTTTACTCGTGCCATGATTTGGGGTGTATTGTAGTCAATATAAACGCTTGGTTTTGACTACATTAATTGACAGGAGCCAAATCAAGCGAGCCCGCCCACACATCCAATCCACGCAAGCGGCAACTGAACACCTGGCCCAATTGGATTACTGGAGGGTGTTCTCCATGCTGGTTAGGCTCGGCAGGAAGCACTTGCAGGCCGAACTCATCGACAAGCAACCTTCGCTTTCCTCCAAGTTGACGCACGTGCATGCGGCCATGAATCGAACCATCATCTGCGAGATCAAGGAACACCCAAACTCCGCGCAGTCCAGTGACTCTGGCGTTGTAGATCGTTTCGCCCTCGATGGTTGCGTGCTCAGTTGAGTCTTCACCGATTGCACCGCCACGAAGCAAATGGATATGGTATGCATTGGCTACCAATTCCCATTCTAACCGCTTAGCGGCGTGGCCTCGTTCAGAACAGTGGGCTGCTAAAGAGGCGGTTTCCTCTTCATCATGCGACCAAGGTAAGCCGTGCAGGTGAGCTTTCAATTGCCGATGAGCCATCAAGTCAGGGTACCTTCGAATCGGGGAGGTAAAATGGACATAAGCATCGAGGTTGAGTCCGAAATGACCGAGGTTCTCTTCACTGTATTTTGCCCGTTGCATCAACTGGAAGAGGCCCTGGTCAACCACTCTTCTGACCGGGCCGGTCAACAGTGATGCCTTTGCTTGGGCATTTTCAAGAGCATCGAGGATGGATTGGCGGGCTTCCGGGTCGAGCACATTCGAAAGATAAGTGGCCACTTCGTCTGTTGCTGAAGATTCGGAAGAGAGTCCAGAAAGGTCGACTCCAGCACCGGCCCACGCTCCAAGGAGGTTGCTTAGTTCGTCAGTTTCACTCTGGCCATGCGTCCTTGTTGACGGGCGAGGCAGAACGATGTTGACGCCAAGTGCCTCCAATTTTGCATTCAGTTCTTCGACTTCGGGAGCATCTGGGGGGGTGTGGCATCGCCATGGGAGGGGTGCTTCAATGGAGCCAAGGAAGTGACCAATCGAGGCATTGGTGGCCACCATGAACGATTCGATCATTCGGGTGGCTTCGTTGGGCCATTTCACCTCAACGTGCAGCGCTTCATCCCCGTGTAAGCGGGGACGTAACTCAGCGTTCTGAATGTTCAACCGAACTTCTTTTTGTTGCCATGCCGCTGCAAGTTCGAACATGGATTTGAATTCAGGTTTTCCAATGGCCTCTTCATAGGCTAAGTTACGTTTCACATTGATGACTGCCTCAAATGCTTCTGTGTTTTCAATCTCGTTGTGTTCATTGATGTGCATCGCGACAACCATCGAGAACCGGTCGACTTCGGCTCTCAAGGAACACAAATCATCGGCAAGTTTCGGAGGCAACATTGGCAGGACTGCATGGGGTAGGTACACGGAAGTTGCGCGATGACGAGCTGCGGCATCGAGCGTCGTACCGGGTCGAACATAATGTGCCACGTCTGCGATCCCCACCCACAATGTGCGTTTCCCGTTTTCTTCGATAAGGCACACAGCATCATCGAAATCCTTGGCGTCGTGAGGGTCAATGGTTACGAAGGGAAGATGCCGTAGGTCCTTTCTTCCTTCTTTGACAGCATGGTCACCGTCGACTTCAGGTAAACTGTCTGCTGCTTCGATGAGGCGCTCATTGTAGGTCGATGGAAAAGGATTGAATCCACCTTCTCGCTTGTTCTCCAATCGCAACTCGAGCAGGCTGCGAGTGGTGAGGTGCTTGGCTTGAAGCAACAAAAGCGCCATGCTCGGCTCCGCTTCAGGGAAACGTAGACCAGACCTTTGTTTGGCGATGTACCTCGCTTCCTTGACCAGATCAAACGAGCCCCAAGATCGTACGACTTCACCCTCAACTAGGCTGAACGATTCTGGATAATCCTCGCCAGCAAGGTGAGCCATCCAAACGCTTTCCAAAAGAGAGTAGCGTTCTGCGTCAGATTTCGCGACAAAGTGCCCTGCGTCTGCATCGACAGCGTCACCTTGTTTCAGCCCAGGAAGACCGGTCAGTGGCGATGAACCTCCCGCTGCGTGAAGGGAAGTGAATGCTTGCCATGAGCGAACATTTGTTTCGATCGTTTCCACTTCGGCAGGGGTTCGAAGCGTCAAACCGTCTTCAATTTCTACGAATCGTTCTCTTTTCTTCCTCGCCAGTGAAAGAGTTTGGTCGAGTTCACTGCGGAACGCTCGTTCAGCCTTCTCGTCGAGTTTGAACCGCTGGTTGAGGTGTTCTCTCTCAGTGAGGTAGGTTGCGATTGAATCCCCATCCCATACTGTGGACCACAGGGAATGATCGGTGGCGAAATGGCCACACAGTCGCCTCCATAAGCGCTCGTCAGCAGGAGTTTGAGGTCCCTTGTTGCGCTTCTGGTTGTGGCGGTTCTTGCCCTTCTTTTTTGGACGCCCCATGCTTCACAACCCCTTGTCCCTCAGGGTTTCAAGTGCCTTGATCTGGTCCTTGGTTAACCCCTCGGATTCTGGGAGGACGAATTCGAGTTCCAAATCGCCTCCATCGTAGCCTGCACCGGATACCTTTCGTCGATCTCCGACATGAGTTTCGGGAGCTACACTGAGTTTGATGGTCTTCCCCGATGGCAATTTTACCTTGACTTTGCCACCCAACATGAGCGTACTGTAGGCAACTTGGACCTCTTGAACAAGCGTTGAGTCATCCCATCTTCGGCCTTCTCCAAATTGAATGCGGACCGTCAACAAAACATCACCTGGTTCACCTTCAGGGTGATCATGGCCTTGACCACGCAGCCGGGTAACTGTGCCGTGCTTTACGCCAGGTTTGATCGACGTTTGCAAGGTCACGGAAGTCGCTTCCATCGTTCCATTTTGATTCGGCTTTAATCGCTTGAATGTGAATGGGAATTTGCCACCTTTTTCGGCTTGCTCGACCGTGATTGCAAGGCTTACTTTGATGTCGGATCCTTTTTGACGAGAACGAGGTTGTTGGCGCTGTTGCCTTCCACCCATGCCGCCTCTTCCGCCGAAGGCTTGACCTCCACCCCCACCGAACATCTGCCGAAGCATGTCATCCATGCCGCCTCCACCGCCGAACGAAGGTCCACCCCCGCCGCCAAACATGCTTGACATACGTTGTTGTTGTTCGTATTCGTTGCGTTCTTTTGCGGTGCCAATCGTATCATAGGCCTGTTGAACTTCTTTGAATTTCGCTTCCGCATTCGCATCATCAGGGTTGCGATCTGGGTGATACTGGCGTGCTTTTTTACGAAAGGCTCGTTTGATTTCAGCGTCGCCAGCATCCTTGCTGACGCCCAACACACTGTACGGGTCTTTCTGCGCCATTCGACCTTACTTCACCGCCCCTCCCACATCAACCCTCGCCTTGATAGATGTGGAGTGAAACCGGGGTATGCCGGCGCGGTGCTTCGCGTCGGAGTGGTTATAATCACCATGTTGGTGGCATTGAAAGCCCGAGGTTGTACCATGTCTGGTCAAACTACAGAAAACCGCTCTTTTGAAGACCGAGTCCAGGACCGTCAAGACTGGATTGAATCCCAGTTCCGTCGAATTTCGAGAGGTTCTTGGGCTCGTATTATTCGCATGGCTCGTAAGCCGACTCCACAAGAATTCAAGCAAACTTGCATCATTTGCGGCATCGGTATGTTTGTGCTCGGAGGCATCGGCTTTGCCATGCTTGTCCTGATGGACAACTTCCTCCCCTGGCTTATTCAAGATGTCATTGGCATCGGAAACTGATTGGAGTGATTTGAAATGGTAAACGCATTTGTTGCATACGTACGATTCGAAGAGAAGCTGCTTCTTCTCCGCCGAAACAAACAGGATCCTGATTTCCCAGCTCTCTGGGACGGCGTTTGGGGCGTCGGAGATACTCCAGAGGAAGTCCTCACTCGTGTTTCAGAATCCACGGGAATCCCAGTTGATTCGCTTCACTACCAAGGCGCCGGCATTGACCGTGGAATCGACATGGGCCGAAACTTGGTTGACGTCATGCCCGTGCTCGTTGTTGCATCGACCGATGAAGTCACGCCAATGGGCCGCTACACCGAAGCAAACTGGATTGACCCAGGGACGCTCCAAGAATACAACTGTATCTTCTCAAACCTTGACATGGAAAACAACACGACACTCTTTGGTGAGATGTACGGATCTGTAGGCTCGTTCCTTTACATCGTGAAGACAGCGATTGGTTCCGAACAACGTGTTGCCAACGAGATGTACGCTCGCTTGCATGGCAGCGGTTCGTTGACTTCGCTTCAGGGCGACATTATGTCCATCCTCCACCCAACTGGAATGCGCGGCTACCTCTTTGTCGAGTCAAGCGCCCTTCACCACGTTGAGAAGTTGATCGGACGGTCCGGTGGTCGAGACCCAGCCGCTCGCCGTGGACTTAACCAAACGCCACTCAAGAACGCTAAGACCGTGCTGCCTGGTGCCGCACCCCTCGGTGATATTCTCCCCTACCT
>DAFX01000009.1:7726-41373 GCA_002495535.1 Euryarchaeota archaeon UBA433 | reverse complement strand
CTGACCTGTTCCCCCGGTTATCCAATTGCTGTTCCCCTCCGGGAACAGTTCTCGGCACCCGAGTCATGTGGGGGCGAGACATCAATGTCCGCGTATGGAAACCAAGAGGCCGCTTTCGCCGCCCAGAGGCGTTCGGTCCACCATAAAGACGATTTGTGGTGCAGGGTACGTCTAGCTCCCCACCTATCCCGTCCAATCCTACAACTGACTGTATTTGAACACAACCCTTAGTGGAACTCCCAAACCATGGAAGGGTATAGAGTAGAAAAAGCACCGTAGATTTGAGTGGTTTTATTGCATATTTCCGTGTGAGCCAAAACGTTTCTCTCCAAACGAATCTGCATTCGAATGTCATCAACAGAATGACTGATTACGGGCTCAATACGACGCTGCTAGAAGTAAAATAAAGATGAGGACGAGGAAGACAATGCCAACAATGATTCCTATTAGACTGACTATTCCAATCCCGTAACCAACCGCTGTCGCTTGGATTGCACCCACAAGTGGACTTCGGTTCGTTGTCGGTGTTTGAGGTGTGATTCCAGCACCTTGCACCACCGGTGTTTGAAGGTCGACATTTTTCGATTCAGAATAATTGTACCCAAAAATACCAATTAGAAAGCCGAGTGGTATAAGCACGCAGCATGACGTGAACATGGTATTGAAGAACGTCCCTTGGCCACATCCCAGTTGAGTGTATTCTTCACCCGAAGTGTTGCCGAGTTCACAACTGAACCACAAGTTCCACTCTGCGATGACGAGCCACGTTGCGAAAACTCCAATCAGAATACCTCCGACCATCATTGCGATTCCAATTTGTTCGGGGGTGAGTTCAAACGATTCACCCTGAGGAGTATTCAGCGCTTGACTCACGTCTTGTCGGGTTGAACATGATGGGCATGAAACCATACCCTGGTAATCTGCTGGTACCCTAAGCGTCGATGGGCATTCAATGCATTTGATTTCAATGAATTTTTTCTCTTGCGGCTCAACCTCACGATCGATTGTGCTTTCAGTTGTCATTTGAGTTTCTGAATCTGATTGGGATAATCGCTCGATGAGAATTGCTTTGGTTCCAGAAACTGGCAAGTTTCGTTCCCTGCACAGGCCTTTCAATTTCACGACGGTCATCGTATCATAATCTTCAGACATGGGTATACGATGACAGGTTTCAAGATAAGCGTTGAGCCGTTGATGATTTCCTAGACCACAATCATGGGCAAGCAATTCGCACAGCAACTATGGCCATACCATAGCGAACCATGTTTCCTTTGCGCAGCGGTTGTGTCGTCGAGCAGTGATCGAAGAAATGAAGACTCAAATCACAATAAGACTTTCTTAGCGCCAACGGACACAGTGTGAAATCAACATTTATTCTTGGGGTTCTTCTTCATATTTCGACGGGCATGATGTTTTGATGATGTCCGCCTCGAGAACATACGTGCCGTCAATATACTGCAACACACCTTGTGCGTAGACTGTTCGGTTGTCACCCAGTCCGTTTGAGACAGATGCAACCGAGTAATCGATGGTCAATTGATGCACTTCTCCATGAAGTGTGAAAACAAAGGTCGAATTGTCGATGCTACCATCGAGCACTTCGCCCCTTACTGCAATTTCTTTGCCAACATAGGCTGAAGGATCCTCCATCAGATCATCAACCGCCCTCGTTGGCTCGGGTGCTTGTAAGAGAATAACCCCCAACAAACCGACTGAGATGACGGCCCCGAGGAGCAGATAGCGTGTTCGTCGTGAATACATTCAATCACCTTGCTCCATCGCTCATTCATCAACCAATGGGTCTTGCCTGTGAGCGAACCCAACCGCCTCATCCAACGTATTGAACGGGCTCTCACGAAGTTTGCGATTCAGTCCATTGACCACTGTTCTTGCTAGACCTGGGCCTTCAAAAACAAATCCACTGTAGGCTTGGAGGAGGCAAGCCCCTGCTCCAATTTTTGCCCAAGCGTCTTCGGCATTGCTGATTCCACCAACACCGATGATGGGCCATTCACCACCTGTCAATTCGTAGATACGATGAATCATGGCGGTAGAGCGATGATTGACTGGGGCGCCACTCATGCCCCCGGTTTCGCTAAAGATACGCTGTTCATGAACAGAAGTTGGTTCGGGACGTTCAATGGTTGTGTTCGTGGCAACAATACCATCGCAACCAGCCCCCCTCGCTGTGTTGACGACAGCAATGAGTTGATCGTCATCTAAATCGGGGGCTATTTTCACCAGCAATGGTTTGGGCTTTTCATTCGAAAGTTTGGATTGCTCGGTGTTGACTTTGGTACAGGCGGCTACAATTTGTTCAAGGGCATGATCATGCTGTAACTCCCTCAGATTCGGGGTGTTTGGCGAGGAGACATTGATGACAAAAACATCACAATGATTCCATAGCCGTTCCATCGTCGTAGCATAATCAAGGGGGGCATCTTCGAGTGGGGTGTTCTTGGACTTGCCCAGATTGGCCCAGAGGGGGACGCTTGGCCGCCCATATCGCATGATGTGGGCGTTCAACTTGGCTGCAATTTTCTGTGAACCGGGATTGTTGAAGCCCATTCGGTTGACCAGTGCCTTTGAGGTCCCAGAACGAAACATTCTCGGTTTAGGATTACCAGATTGTTCTTCAGCCGTTACACCGCCGATTTCGATAAAGCCCAGACCAAGGGCTTCCCACCCACGGATCGCTTCAGCTTTTTTGTCCATGCCTGCTGCTAATCCAAATGGGTTACGATAGGATAATCCAAACCTTACAACGGGCAAAGATTGTGGCGAGTACACCAATCGCAATGGCGCCCGTGTGAACGGATTAGAGACCATTATTTTCAGGCCCAGAATGGAACGAGCGTGGGCTTTTTCAGAATCCTGAACGGCCAAAAGGGGACGACTCAACAAACGGTAGCCAAACCCCATGGCTTTCGGTTCGGACCGACATCCTTCAAGACTTCGGCCTGTTCGGGTTAAATGTGCGAATTGACGACCCTATGTGGCCTGCGGTGCGAGAAGCTGCACGTCGAATCCTCCGCCTCGATGGAATCACCCTCCACCTTCCGCCTCGATTGATGGACCAAGCCGATGAATTGGTTGTACGTATTTCCGACGCACAGCCATCGCGGTTGACCTTTCCCTCAATGTTGAGCAGGGAACGAGAATGGGTCGATGCGTTCGAATTTAATTTGGATGGTGGAGATTTAGACCACATCATCCGGCTTGGAACAGAAGAACCGGGCAGAACAACATGTTGGATTCCTCTCTCTGTTGATCTTGCCTGGCAAGTTGTCCTCGAAGCATGTTTCGAATTGCTCGATGCTGGTTATCCAGGCTGCATAGGCTGTGGCGGACCAAACAGTGAAGCACCTTGGGATGAGTTGGCATCTCGGAAAAAATGGCGTTCCGGCATCTAAGATTTGCAAGCCAAAAAGTTCCGCTTTTTCCATACAGATACTAGAGTATCTGTCCTCAGGGATGGACTTAGAGAGAGTTCAAGTAGCCTCGGCGATGCGCTCTTAATCGATGACGATTGTAATTCTGGCCGAGAAACCAAGCGTCGCTAATGACATCGCTAATGTTCTTGGAGTGAAAGGAAAGCAAGAAACACACTGGGAAGGAAACGGGTTTGTCGTCACTTGGGCGATCGGTCACCTGCTCCAATTGAAGTACATGGACGACTATGATGCAGCGTTCAAGGATTGGAGGAAAACCGTAGATCGCTTACCATTCGTCCCGGAAGATTTCGAATACAAACCGATTGGCGGGAGAGGGAAGAAACAACTTTCCGCAGTATCTAAGCTGATCAAGGACAAGTCGGTTACAGAAATCGTCAATGCCTGTGACGCAGCACGGGAGGGTGAATTGATTTTCAGAACGATTGTCCAACACACGAAATCCAAAGTACCAACTTCTAGAATGTGGCTGCAATCAATGACAAAAGATGCCATCACCAACGCTTACGAACAGCGAAAAGATGGAGACGAATACAACGCATTGAAGGATGCCGCCTATGCTCGTTCAGAAGCCGATTGGATCATTGGAATGAACGGCTCGAGAATCGCAAACTCTTTTCTCCCTCGAAAGAGGAATGAACGCGCAGCAATTTCCCTTGGTCGCGTGCAAACGGCTACACTGGCCATGGTTGTAGACCACGAACTTCTCGTTCTCGGGCACAAACCGCTTCCTTTCTGGCAATTGAATGCCAATTTCAAAGCGGGTGAAGCCGCTTGGAACGGACGTTGGGAACGCACCAATCACATCGACAACCCGGACGAGCCCGATTACAAACCCCACCGGATTGTAGAGCAAGCAGAACATGACCGTTTGAAGGTGCTCCTAGAATCTGGTGAAAAAGCAGACGTCACGGAAACTCGCCGAGACGCAAAAGAGAAACCTCCGTTGAACTTTGATCTCACAAGTTTGCAACGTGAAGCCAACAATTTGTGGTCTTGGTCGGCAAAGCGCACCCTTGGGATTGCTCAGAATTTGTATGCTGATCAGAAACTAACAACATACCCGAGAACTGATTCTCGCCACTTGCCAACAGACATGAAGGAAGAAATTTCCAAAATCATTCGTCAACTTGGTGCTCAAGATGATTTTAACACGCACAGTGCGACTCTTGTCTCAGACGGTCTTAAGAACACCGAACGGAACTTCAACAACGCCAAAGTGAGCGATCACTTTGCGATTATTCCAACCGGGAAAATACCAGATGGTTTCCCGAGCACTGACCATAAAAAATTGTATGATTTGATTGTTCGGACGTTCCTCGCTTCATGGTATCCACCAGCCGTCTGGGACGTTCAAAAGCGAACTGCAATACTTAGTGGTGAGCGCTTTTTGAAAGAAGTGCGAACCATAAAAACCGCAGGATGGCGTGCTGTTCGACCTAAGAAGCAAGATTTACCTGAAGGATGGAATTCTCTACCTGAAAACCCATGCAAGGCTGACATCAGTGATTTTGAATTCAAAGAAGAGCGCTCCAAGCCAAAGGGCCGCCTCAAGGAAGCCGGACTCCTTCGCTTGATGGAGCAGGCTGGAAAGAACATCGAGGATGAAGATTTAGCAGAGGCGCTTAAGGAAAAAGGACTCGGTACACCCGCTACAAGGGCAGATACAATTGAAAAGCTCGTGGATCGGGGTTATATTTTGAGAGCACGTGGTGGAAGCATCAGTGCAGCTGCCCATGGTATTCGTATCATCGACGTACTCCGACGTATCCCAGTGGAATGGATCACATCCCCAGAACTCACGGGGGAAATGGAGGCATCGTTGCTTCGTGTTCAACGAGGTGACGATCCTAAATCGACCTACATGAACGCCATTGTCGAACAAACGACATCGCTTGTTGAGCGAATAAAAAACCACGATAGGGCGGAACTCTACCTCCAGGAGCCCTCCATTGGAGATTGCCCTGCATGCTCTGCAAAAATTCAAGAAACAACCCTTTCCTACCAATGTGAGAAAAACGAAGGCCGCGATAAAGGATGCTCATTTGTATTCTGGAAAGACACCAGCGGACGTTGGTTTGACAGAGTCACCGCTGCCAGGCTGCTCCAAGAACGAGAACTTGCCGACCTCCATGGTTTCTTCAGCCGCTCTGGAGAAGGATATGTTGCGAGCGTGAAATTGACCGACGAAGGCCGCGTCGAATTTGTCGGCGGCGGGCAATCATCCACAGATGAAAACGATGAGGAATTGTGCGCATGCCCTTCCTGTGACCACGGTACAATCCGAATTGGACAGACAATGTACGCTTGTGATCATGCAGAATGTAAGTTCCGAGGACTTTCCAAGGAAATGTGCAAACGCTTGATCACGCCAGATGAAGCGAAGGTCATCATGACAAAGGGGAAGTCAGATCTTCTCGAGGACTTCACATCAAGGCGTGGACGACCGTTCAAGGCGTTCTTGGTCATCGAAAACACTCGTGTTAAGTTTGATTTCCCCCCCAGGGAAGCCGCAGCGGATGCAACTCGTTTCCCAGTCGTCGCTGGGGTGGTCGCCGTTTGCCCTACTCACAAAGTCAACATCATAGAAACTGAAACGCATTACCAACCTGAAGAGGGTTCAGTAGGATGTAAATTACACATCGCTCGAGAAATTTCCAAACGCGAAATCACCCGAGAAGAGGCAAAGATTCTGATTGAAAAGAAAGAACTGGGCCCATTTGATGACTTCAAAGCCAAAAAAACCGGGAAAGATTTCTCCTCATCCCTCTACATCAAGAAAAACGAGTCAATTGGTTACAAATTCGCCAAGAAATAAAACCGCACAAAACCAATACAATCATCGTTCAGCGAGCGAAGATTGATGGGCGCCGCTTTCCTCATGGCATCATGGTGGGAACCAATTGGGATGTCATCATCGTCGGTGCGGGCCCGACTGGCGGCCGCGCTGCCACTCACCTCGCATCCTTGGGCCACTCTGTGTTAATGCTGGAAGAGCATCAAGAAATAGGCCGACCGTTCCAATGCGCTGGACTCGTGACCCCAAAGGCAATGCACGAAGTTGGGCTCTACGATTCAGTCCTCGAAGAAATTGATGGCGCCCGAATACACGGTCCAGATGGGACACTTGCCCCAGTTGGAACGGATGGGAAACTCAGAACCTATGTTGTGTGCCGAAAGCAATTTGATCAGGGTGTGGTCCAACAAGCAATGCAAGCAGGTGCAACACTGTCGTTGAATTCAACACCCCTCGATGCACGGGTTGACGAAGACGGTGTAACCGTCGAGGTAAAGGTCGATGATACAACGTTGGAAATGCATACGAAGCTGTTGATTGGTTGCGATGGAGCTCACAGTTGGACCCGTCGACATTTCAAGATGGGGCGTCCAAAAGAAATGATGATTGGATTTCAAACCGAAGTGCTTGGCTATCAAGGAAAGCCGCGGTGGCTCGAAATGTTCAGTGGTTCTGCAATCGCCCCAGGATTTTTTGCTTGGGTGATTCCATCTGGCTTTGGTAGTCACCGAATTGGCGTTTGGTCAACCCCTGATCGCCTTGATGGGAAGAGTGTTGAACGCTGTTATGAGGATTTACTCGAACACCCAATGTGGAAAGATCGGTTTGAAAACATCACAGAAACGGCTCGCTATTGTGGCCCGATTCCAAGTGGCATGGTCAAGAAAACCGTTTCGAATCGAGTGATGCTGCTTGGTGATGCTGCCGGCATGGCTAAGCCGACTACTGGCGGCGGCATTGGACCGGGTTTCCGCCAAATCAAAGGAATTTTACAGCCACTGTCCGTTGCGATTACTGCGGATCAACTCAATGAAAAGCAGTTACAAAAAATCACTTCAAAACACTTCAATGCAATGAAAAAGGACCAAGAAAAAGCACGTGCACTTCGTAATTTGTTGGTTTCAGATACCACTGATAAGGAACTTAACAAGCATTTCAAAAACTTTGCACGGGAAGATGTGCTCGAGTTGATTAACGAAATTGGCGATATTGAAAAACCGGTTCCGTTGGGTCTCGCACTGATCAAAAAAGTGCCAGCCTTCCGAAGGTTGGCTTTGAAGGCGAGCACCCGCTTGATGTTCAGGTAGGAGGCATTGAAATGTCGGACATCGAATTGGAACAAAGGGTTCGATACCCCCCCTTTGAACCCGGACGATTTGAACCAGGTGCCCTTCCAATCGCCACTCAAACCACAACGGTGGCAGAGAATGTGGCTACTGGTGAGGTGATTCCGGCCATGGCAAAATTACCTCCAAGTTTCTGTTTGGGTACAGAAGATGGGTGGTTGATTCAACAGCGATACCTGTACCAGGGCGAACCCTACGATGATTCCAATATTTCACGAGCAGACACTTTTGTGGAACGTGGAAAAATCCCACGCCTTGTGAAACTCCATCGCCGAGGATGGTACCTCACTCCAAACCCTATTCATCGATTTGTTCGTAAATTCATGTCCTTTTCTGTGTGGGTTCTGCTTGGGGCGCTGGGATATTTGTTCATTGAACCGGTTCTAAGTTCGAGGGGCATACCTAGTATGGGAACAGGAACAATCCGAATTGGATTATTGGATTATCCCGCACTCACGATTGTTGTTGTCCCTCTTTTGTTTGCTCCCCTCATAATGCGAGTCGCAGCGAATATATCTGATCTCATTCATCAAAGAAAATTCCTCCAATCGGCCCCTGTCGACCCATCAATTGTGATTAATGGCAGTGCAGTTGCGAATGAGCCACTTGAGTTGAGCGTTGAATTTCCCGAAAAGCGAAACGATTGGACGAACATTGAGGTCATGTGGCGAGTAGGGATCCTCCCTCCAGCGCGAGATGAAATTTTTCAATCGTTAGGGAGAGCCAAAGACACTCAACCTCCACCCGGTTTGACCACGAGCCTGCCTCACCATTGGGAAGTTGGACTCGATGATGGAACAGGGGGCGGTGAAGAGTCTCCTATGGAGCACCACGAAGTAAAAGGCGGGCTTTTCTTACGACCGATGAGGGTTATGGAATTTGGTGGGCGCTCATCTTGGAAAGGAGGAATGATCACCCTCTCACCCCCACCAAACGCATGGCCCGGTACCGTATCGACGCCAATTGTGCGAATTCACTGGGAAATCATTATCCGAATGGAGCGTCCAAAAGGAGGGTCGCTCATGTTCGTGAAGCCATTGATCGTGGGCCACCCCGAACGCCCAGTTTCGATTGAAGATCTTCCAACAAATGATGGCCGCACTGAATCTGATCAGTTGTGAGCAACAACACATTCAAAGACGGCCAACCGAAAGGCAATCCATGAATCGTACCACGGCTCCTGCTCTCCTGCTTGTCGCCCTGCTCTCGTTGGCTGGTTGTTTTGGGGCAGTGGAACCAGAAAAAACGATTGAAGAAGAGGAACCCGTGGAACTGCTCACGCCACTCTTCAAGTGGTCAACCCCAATCGATACGATTGATTTGGATGGTACTCCAGTTCTCCTTCAAGTCCTTTACATTGGCGAAGGATGGGAACTGACTCCGTCCATAGTGAATCCAGTTTTTGATCCAGTTTCTGCATACGGTTGGGAAGTCACTTCGACTGGTTATAGCGTTGAATTTTTGCCTACGATGTTAGGCACGTACACGATTCATATTGATATTGCTCCAGGCGATGTAAATGCAATTGCACCTGAAATCACCAGTCTCATGCACAGCGTTGAGGTGGTTGCGCCGCTTGAACAACCACCATTGATCAGGGCGCCAGCCAATGAACTTCTAGAGGAACCGAATATCATTTGGTACGAAGGGACTGTGACGCATGATGCATTGGAAACGTGTGCCCTTGAGTACAGTGTTTCGGACGGCTCTTCTGGGAGCATCGCAATCAACGAAGATGGAAGTTGGAAAATCATGCTTGATTTTACTGAAATTGAATCTACAATGACCATCACAACCGTTGCCACATGTGGCGAGTTTACGTCGCTGAGCGATACATTCGTCACCAGCGTTGTTCTCGAAGGAGGCGGTTCTGATGCGGATGGAGACAGCATATTGGACTCCAAGGACCGGTGCCCAAACGGGATCGGTGAGGCAGATGGGTGGAAATCAAACTCCGCTACCGACAAGGATGGTGATGGTTGTCGCGACAACGATGAAGACAACGACGATGATAACGATGGAGTCATAGATTTGCATGACAATTGCCCTGAGTCCTATGGTTGGTTGAGCACACCAGATGCAGACTACGATTCTGACGGCTGTCACGATGCAGATGAGGACGACGACGATGACAACGACAATGTCCTCGATGTTGATGATGCTTGTCCAAACGGTCGCATTGGGTGGAGTTCCACCCTCTACAGCGATTGGGACGGTGATGGTTGCCTCGATCTTGATGAGGATAACGACGACGACAATGACCTTGCCCTCGATGATGAGGATGCATGTCCCAAAGGCTTCACCTCGTGGTTGAGGGACGAAAGCACTGATTTTGATGACGATGGATGTGCAGATGCAACAGAGGATGAGGATGACGACAATGATATGGTTAACGATGTCAATGCAACCGGCGACCAATTAGATCGATGCCCACAAACGCCTCTGAACGCCACAGATGTCGATGAACGCGGGTGCGCTGCAGTTCAACGAGACACTGACCTTGACGGCATCAATGATGCAGTCGACTTGTGCCCTGGAACGCCGAATGGTTTGGTGGTCAATGAGGTCGGTTGTGCTGACTTGGACGCCGATGGCGTTTCAGCTAACATCGATCAATGCCCTGATTCACCAGACCGGTGGACCATTGATTCTGTTGGTTGCGCTGTCGTTCAAGCCCCAGTCGCTTGGACGAGTGCCTCAAGTTTGAACGGGCCGATGCAAGTGGTGCCACATTTCTCTGTTCCGACCCTCGACGGGACGTTTTACTTCCAGCAACAGTGGACCGGCCATGACATCTATTATTTCCTCTTCAAATACACCGATTCTTCAGGAAATTCCAATGCTGCAACATGGGGGCAAAGCCCTGGGCCATTCATCCGAAGTCTTCCTGATAACGTCCATTTGTTCTTTGGGTCCTTCGATACAACCTACCACTCTGATGTGCTGAATCGCAAAGCGGCAGTTGAAAATGCGTTAAACCCGGACGAGGAAGCAAAATGGCAAGGTCGGATTCACTACATCGACCAGCAAGCGGGTGGTATTTCGGGAGGACTTGGAGATATGGTGACCAGTTTCAACAATCCGAGGTACATGGGTATTGATCGATTCCAACAAGCGAGGGAGACTGGTTCACTTTACGCATGGACATCACAGACCAATGATCCTATGCATTTGGTTCACGAACCGCACCAGTGGAATGCTGAATTCCCAGTTGAAGTACGACGTTATGACACCGCTGTGCATGAAGTGACAGTCTGGGATTTCGACCGTCATTCTGGTGGATGGGGTGGTGGTTTTACCTCTGCAATGAGCGCAATAATGCCGGACAACCTCACCAGTTACGACACCCTAGAAGTGTACCATGAACACGCGTGTGAGGATCGAGTAAACCGATATCAAAAAGCCGATGGTTCATACGGTGGATGCCACGAATGGGATTACGAGGCTAATTTGCGTATATGCGACAGAGATAACGCTTCATCGTGTGGAACTGAATTCATGAGGTGGATCACCACCTACGGTCGAGAAGGGAAATGGCTGACCGACATCTCACCTTACCTTTTCATGCTGGAAAATGAAGACAATCGGACGTTCAAATACCGAGGTGCTAACAAGGGCGACCTCACCGTATCCTTATTGTTCAGCAATTGGGGGTCTGGCGAGCGGGGTGAGGAAGGAACATTTGCCTTTACAGGTGGCCAATTTGATGGCACATACAACAATGAATCAAGGTACGACCGACATCTCAACTTCACAGTTCCATCATGGGCAACGAAGGTAGAAATTGTCGCAACCATCACCGGACACGGGTTTGGAAAGGACAATGCAAATTGTGCTGAGTTTTGTGATCATCAGCATTACTACTATCTGAACGGCTACTCCACCTATGAATGGCACCCAATCGTATATTCAAACGAAGGTTGTGAGAATGAAGTTCAAAATGGAGTTGTTGCAAATCAATTTGGCTCTTGGCCATATGGTCGAGCCGGTTGGTGTGCGGGACAAGACGTCAAACAGTGGACCTACGACATCACAGATTGGAGCGATTTAAGCGGCGCTGACAATCATCTGTCGTACAAGGGCCTGTTCAACGGGCAGGAATATGTTCCTTCTGACGGAATTGGCAATGGACAACGAAACATCCATGCGGAAATTTGGGTCGTCTTTTACAACAACACTGTTGCCGTCTGAGAGAACAATAAAATCAGACTTGCAAGGGAACTGGCGAAGCAATTTCATTGGCTTCTTCATTCAAGTCAGGAGTCTCCAACAAAACATAATCGCTGTCGCGTCGCCGAGGTTTGAAGCCTGCACGACAGATCACATGCTGTAACTCTCGCTCACTGGCACTGAATTTGGTCGTTCCTGAAGCTGAAACTACATTCTCTTCCATCATGGTAGATCCAACATCATTGGCTCCTCCGAAAAGAGCCATTTGTGCCGTTTTGATGCCCATTGTGGGCCAAGACGACTGGATGTTTGGAATGCTGTCCAAGAATAAGCGTGAGACTGCAACGTGCCTCAAATACTCAGAGGAACCTGCTCCAAGGGTGACTCGATTTTGCCCGCGATTGCGTCGGCCAAAGCTGTTGGTTTCTAACTGGACTGGCCAGGCAATGAACGATGTAAATGCGATTCCGTGAGCCTCTAAAGACCTGTCTTGGAGTTCACGCAAACGGCGCATATGTTCAATGCGTTGTTCATTGGTTTCACCAAATCCAATCACATTCGTGGCGCTTGTGGTCAGGTGCAAACTTTGTGCCTCTTCCATGACCCTGAGCCAGTTTGCTGGCAGCCCCTTTTTTGGAGAAACATCCTTGCGAACATCATCCACTAACATCTCTGCACCCCCGCCTGGAAGACCATGCATTCCAGCTGCTTTCAGTCGGGTTAGGACTTCCAACGTGCTGAGTTCGCTGACTTCTGCGATGCCTTCGATTTCAATGGGACTAAAACAGTCAATATCGATGGTTGGATGGGACGTTCGAATGTGGTTCAACAATTGCTCATACCACTCAAAAGGCAAATCGGGATTCACGCCGCCCTGCATGAGAATACGAGAACCGCCAATTTCCTCAAGCGCTGCAATACGGCCAGAGATTTCTTCAAAGGTTTGAGTGTAGGTCTCATCGTGTCCGGGGGGACGGTAAAATGAACAGAATTGACAATTGATCGTGCACACGTTGGTGTAGTTGATGTTGCGATCAACAAGGTACGTCACTTGAGTGGGGCCGTGCATAGCAACACGGCGTTGATGGGCGGCAGTCATCAATTGGTGAAGTGGTGCATCATTGTAGAGAACCACTGCCTCTTCCGGTGATAGACGCAAGTTACTGGCTTCTTCTCGCGTCCATTCGGACTGTTTCGCCAAGATCGATTGCCAAGTCATAGGAACACCTCAGAATGGTTTGCCGGTGATGCTTTCGATTTCTTCGATGGTTTTTGGGCACGAAGAGGTCAACACATCGGGATCGTTTGAAGTGACAAGAACATCATCTTCAATCCGAATACCTAGGTTGGCGTACCTCGGTGGGCATTCCACATCTGGGCGCCAAGCGCCAAAGTACAATCCAGGTTCGACAGTAAGCACCATGCCTTCTTCGAGCAAGCGAGGTTCACCATTGGGCTTGTAGACACCCACATCGTGCACATCAAGGCCAATCCAGTGACCGGTGTTGTGCATGTACCACTTCTTCAGCTCACCACTCTCCGGGTCAAGCGCATCATCAAGAGATTGAGTAATGACACCCAGTTCGATCAAACCTTCAGCTAGAACCCGACGAGCCTCTTCGTGCGGTGCATTGTAAGCCAGACCAGGTCGGCACTTGTCAATAGCAGCGAGTTGAGCATCCAAGACGAGTTGGTAAATTTCCCGTTGGGCTTCAGTAAAGGTGCCATTGATTGGCCAAGAGCGAGTGATATCTGCTGCATAGCCACGGTACTCAGCACCAGCGTCGATCAAAATCACCTCGCCATCTTCACAGACATCGTTGTTTTGATGGTAGTGAAGAACCGTTGCGTTATCGCCGCAACCTACGATTGAAGGGTAGGCCCAGCCAGAGGTGCCAGCATAAACGAAGAAGCCCTCGATGGTCGCTTGAAGTTGGTATTCCATTCGTCCGGGTTTGGTGTTTCTCATTGCTGCAACATGGGCGATGCTGCTGACTTCAGAAGCGAACCTCATTTGTGCAATTTCAGCATCAGACTTTCGCAATCGAAGTTCGGCAATGCGTGCCGTAGGGTCTTCGATGGTAACCGGCCCGGTACCGAAGTGTTGACGTGCACGGTCCCTACGTTGTAGAGCAGAAACGACGAGTTGGTCAATCTCCTCTCGGATCCCCGTTCGGATCAACACCCTCTTGGCATCCGACATCATGTTCACGAGGTGCTCTTCCAAATCATGTGTTGAGTGTGCAGCATCGGTGGCCCAATTCTTGAGTGCCCCTTCCACGCCAGGTCGTCGGCCTTCCCAAATTTCCTTCAGTGTGTCTTTTGGTTGGACAAAAAGTGTGCGAACCCACGCACCATTCTCATGATGGATGGTGAACACAGCATCTGCTTCTTCCCAACCCACGAGGTAAAGCATGTCGCTTTGCGTTCTGTAAGGATAGTGGACATCGTTGGAATGAACGGCCATCTTCGAAGCTTGGACAATCAGCAGATCACCAGGCCTCATTTGAGAGGTCAACCGACCCACTCTTCGACCATATTCCTCAACTGAAATTGGCTCGGGCGGAGTGCCAATCAGTTCCAATGCCTTATCGTGCATGTATGAACCAAGGAGCGCTCCATATTCAACCGTTGCCTCAATCCATAGGATTCAAGTTCTGCTCTTGAAGTGAAAATCCCAGTCAAGGCTCTTTGCGTTGCCATTTAGGCAGCGCCTCGGGAGGAGGAGTTGAACCCATTCGTGCCAAGAGGAACAAAGACAGAGTTAGAACAACCAAAAGAGCCAATGTGAACGCATTTCCACCGAGCATGCCCTCTGAACCAGAGACTTCGTCTTGCGGGGCTTTCATGGTGAATGTGAGTGAACTTTCTGCACCATCATCGTCGCTCACAACGAGGCGCACTGTTTGTTCACCGCTCGCGGTTAGGGAACTTGGGTCCAGCACTTTTCCACCACTCTGTATGATGACATCGTTGACGTACCATCTGAATGCGAGACTGTCAACATCATTCGAGGTGTCTTGACTTTGACTGGCATTGAGGACCCAGTCGTTGCTGTTCGGGAGGGTGATTTGAGCGCCATCTTCGATCGTCAATCCATCGAGAGTGAGTGCTGCTGTTGGCACAGTGTTAACCACAAATACCGATGATGTTGTTCGAACGAGGTGCCCTGCAGAGTCTCTTACCAGCAAAATAACTGTCCATTCTCCTGATTCAGTTGGTCTTAAGGAAACACTCGAAGATGTCACAAGTTCCGTATCTGAAAAAGTGGATTGCACCCCCCTTGGGGACTCTTTGGACCATGTCAAAACTTCTGAATCACCTGGGTAGCCATCCGAAATTTCTGCACTAAAGAGGACTTCTGTACCTTCAAGGATACCTGGTTGAGCAGATTCAGTTGAGCCAGCCAATGATGCATCATTCACCCCGTTGTTCGAAAGGGTCACATCCGGTGCTTGACGGTCAAGATGGAGGGTGAAAATCACTGTATTCGAAGGCCTTAGCAGCTTATCCTCGAGTTCCAATTCAAACTTCCAAAATCCATCTGGGAGTTCAATGGTTGAGGCGTTGAACACAACTTGGACCATGCTCCCCACCAGCGAGAAATTGAGGGAATAGGGCATTGATGGTACCAGGCAAACTGCGTTAGGTGCTTCGCAAATGAACGCCGAAGCAACCGAATCCTCAAGAGAAAGCGTGGGAGTGAGGGCTTCGAAATCAATGGTAAGTGAACCATCTGTGAGCAGGTAAATTGGTTCAACGCTTGGCGACAGAACCGGGCGATGGTTGGTATCTCCTAGGTACAAGTACAAACTTGATGGTTCTCCTTTGTCATCTGGGCCAAGGTCAATTTTTAACTCACACGTGCAATCCAAACCGGATACATTGACGACTAAACTCCAACTCCAACGGTTTTCACCAGAAGGTGTTACACTGGACAAATAGTCACCTTGAGCTACGAGATCGTACTGATCGAACATGGTGATGTTAGCAATCATCCACGTTGCTGATTGCAGAGAGCGACTTGAGGTACCATTGACGAATAGCGTTTCATTAGCCTTCATTCCATCTTCCTGGGTGAATACAAGAGAAGGCGAACGGTGGTCCGTGTGTTGCTTAGCGAGAGCTGCAGTTGGAAGCATCGCCATCGTCAAAATCAGCACGGCCAGCAATGCGCTCTTGCATATTGGCCCCTTCATGGAGAGAGTACGCTCCCCCTCAGTCATCAATCTTGGGCCTTTATGAGCCAAAATTGTCTTCATTATGCGAATGGGTCGCACAATTCACCTTGTCCAGGGAAACTCGTTGGGTCACGAGGATTGGTGTCCCACTTGTATTCACAGTAGTTGACGTGCCCGTCACCATCGAGGTCGACCATTCGGTCGGCTGCATCATCGGGATCAAGCTGGAAGTGGAATTCCCAACCGGTTGCCATACCGTCACTGTCGTGGTCTTGATAGTACACTTCAGGCCCATCATTCCAATCGTCCCCGTCGGTGTCGTTCGTGATTGGGTTGGTTCCGTTTTGGAATTCTTCAAAGTTCGTGTAATTCTCGAGGTTGTCATAGAACTTCTTTCCATCTGGAGAATCAGGATCAATGTTGCATTCCGAATTGGTTGTGTCGTTGTAACCAGGGCAGTACTTCTTGATGAGACCAGTACGGTTAAGTCCGTCGTCATCAGGATCTTCATAACCATCCTCAATGCCGTCCAAATCGCTGTCAGGCATCGATGGGTCAAGCACACCACGGGCGCCGTATGCACTCACTGAAGCGTTGTCAACCAGTCCTGCTTCCAGAGCGAGACCTGAATAGTACACTTCCCAACCGTCCGGAAGCATGTCCGAATCGGTGTCGTCATCGACAGGGTTTGTGTTCCATTTATCAGGTGCTTCTGCACCGTTAGCAAGTGAATCATTGTCGATATCGAAGGTGTAATCCGGGAGCGAATCAAGTGCAGGATCGAGGGCCCAACGGCCGTTGCAAGAACAGAAGTCATTGACTGGCATAGAGAACCCTGTGATGTTCATTTCTGAAACAAGGAACTTGGGTTCAATCACGAAACCACCGAGGTTGTTTTGCCATACATAGCCACCAGCTTCCATTGTACAATCGTTGTTTTGGGATGCAACGCAACCAGGTCGTTCCCACGTGGATGTGGCAACCCAGAGGCTGTGCGAATTGGTATTTTCCTCAGCAGATTTGACTTGCATTTCCCAACCGTCGAGCATGCTGTCACCATCGGTGTCATTGATCAGTGGGTTGGTTGGATTCTGGAACGGTCGTGGTACAAAGAGCACTTCATTGCCATCGATCAGGCTGTCATTGTCAGTGTCAGAGTTGTTGGCATGGGTGAGGAAGTTATCCTTTCCAGCAATGACCTCTTCACCATCTTCCAATCCATCGTTGTCCGTGTCAAACATGCAGGGACTGGTGAAGTAGGCAACGCCCTCCCAGGAGAATCCTGCGAGCGCCTCTGATTGATCGCCAAGTCCGTCGCCATCCGTGTCAGGATTGGATGCGTTGGAGCCCCCGGTACAAACCGTTGCGAATTCAGTGTAATCCGAGAGACCATCTTCATCGGTATCAAACAGTCCTGGATCTGAGGTGACCCAAGTTCGAACCACGCCGTTGTTTACAACAAGGATTTCCCAGCCCATGACTTCAATTCCATCTAGCAACCCATCGCCATCGGTGTCAGGATTGAGTGGGTCAGTTGAACGGCCGTCAATGATGCCGTCTCCGTCTCTGTCTCGGGCGTTGTATTCCATCAAGTTGGTGAATTGCTCTTCAGGCTCGACGATTTCCATCCAAGTGAAGAGACGGGACTCAACAGCCTGACCCAAGGACACGTGAATCTCGTAGACATACCCTGAGACAGGTGCGATCATAGGGACTGTTTGCTTGTTACCACCAGCGAGTGTGATTTGAGCGCGTGCAACCGTTGAGTTCGCATCGACCCATTGATCTTCGACAACATCGATGCCAATCACGACTGCAGTGTATTCGAGCGTCTCGTATCGCACACCACCATCACCATCTGCATCCCACCCATCATGGTCGGGGTCTAAATCGCCATTTGCACCATCACGAGGATGGAGGCCATTGGATGCTTCCCATCCGTCAGGCATGCCGTCCAAATCGGTGTCCATTCGCCAAGGCGAAGTGAAGTTCGTGGGACCGAAAATGTTGGCAACTTGGTATTCTTCATAGTTGTTCATTCCATCTTCGTCCCAGTCACCGTACCCATCTGAGGCGTTTGAAGGGTTCAAGGTCTCGAGAGCGTTGTTGTTTGGCTGGTCAAGCACATTGGAGTAGCAGTATTCGAAACCATCAGGCATGCCGTCACCATCTGTGTCCCAATCCGATGGACCATTGAGCAAACCGTCGTTGTCCATGTCGAGCATGAACCAAGAGCGGTCCTGGTCTTGGAATGGAGCAGAACGTGTGATTGGGTCGAGCAAAGGAATGTTACAGTCCTCGCCAACACCGGTGAAAAGTCCGATTGACGTGTTGGAAACTTCGATGATGTCGTCGATGAGGTCCATGTCCGAATCACGTGCGGTCGGGTTCGTACCAAATGCTTCTTCCTCAAAATTGGCAAGACCGTCATCGTCGGTGTCCAGAACCATGTCGCAGGAGTGAGCACCAATCGAATTGGCTAGATCATCCCAGTCAGCCATGTCACCTTCACCATTGTAGCGGGTGGAAAGCGTGTCCTCCATGGCTTGGTCAAGCAGCAGGCAATCCCAATTTCCATTGAGTGGATTGAACAGTGTTACATCGCCACCGGGGGTTTGGACGGTCATCGTGTAGAGGGATTCCCAGCGATCATTGAGCCCGTCGTTATCGGTGTCAGCCCGCTGTGGGTCTGTACCGAGTTCTTCTTCGATTTTGTTAATCAGACCGTCACGGTCAGGGTCACCGTTTGGCCCTTGACTTGGATCTGGCCATGAATCAGTTTCGTTTGCGATGTTGGCATCGTCTGTGTCTGCTTCACCCGGATCTGAAAGTAAATCTTCAGATTCACCATTATCCAGTGGATTCAGACCATGATCAACTTCCCAACCATCAGACATTCCGTCCTTATCGGTATCCGGATCGTTAGGATCGGTACCATATTGGGTGTTTTCCAGAACATCAGACAGGCCATCACTATCGGTGTCAATCGCAATACCAAGAGATGTACCTTCTCCGATGAGATCGTCATCAGCAGCTGCCTCAAACCCACCGATACTTTCACTTGTTTGGAAGTACCCGGAAAGCCCCACGAAAATGGAACCAAAAATCAAGGTTGAAACGATAGCAGCATAAGCCATTTGGTTGTGATTTAGCGACATAAATTACACCGTGCACATCTGTGCAAGTTTCCCGACTCCATGTCGTGGTTATAGTCCTTAACCATAGATGGGCGTAAATGCTTCAATGAAATTAAACAAAACCGTACCACTCCACCTTAGTTGTAGGCGAGCCGGGATTCGATGTCCAAGGTCCATGATTCCCCTTCACGATGAAGGGTGAATTTGCTCATTTTTCCGTGGCCACGCTCCCACATAGCCACGATCCAACCAACCAAAAATGGAAGTGAAGCACTCGATTGAAGAGTGAAGCGCATTCCATCTGGAGAGTCCATCGCCTCGGCTGAAACGGGAAGGCCCCACCCAAACGGACCAAGATAATGGTGAAGTTGCTGGGTCCAACTTTCAGCCCCATCGAGGTATATGGGTCGCTCACTCTGCTGCACTAGAGCCGACATGGAGGCGATCACCATGAGAAAAACGGAACGATCTCCATCGGTCAGTTGAGGTGTCAACCACGCCTCCTGTTGCTCCATTGAAACTGTGATTTGGTAGGCTCTGCAGGTATGGAACAATCGTGTAAAAGCGTCCACTGGAAACATACAAACTGATTCACCATCAAGGTAAAGTTCACACTCACCGGCCGTCATTTCCTCAAACACTGGAGGTACAATGAGGCCGGTCGTTGTTGCTGAACACCAAGGGAGATTCGGAGGTTCGGGCGCAGGAGGTAAGACAGTCGAAGATTCACTTAACTCAAAACGAATCATCTTTGAGTTCACTTGGTTCCACTGCAATTTCTTTCGATGTTGGGAAATGGCTTCATGCGCAGCAAGCGCAAGCCCCCCAACCATTGGAGCGAAGAGGAGGGAGGTTGCAGTTTCCTTTTCGATTGACAAAGAACCCCAACCATACTTGGACCATCGTGCATCAATGGCTTCCTGTTGAGTTTTCTTCCTTCTCCACCAACCTTTGTTCAATGTCCCTTGTCGATGCAAGAAAAATTCTTCTTGATCGGCACAAGCATTCATCAATTTTCTCCCAAGTGGGGTTTGGCATTGCTCTTCAAACGAATGCCACCACGCATAGAGGTCTGTCGTGTGCCACATGATCCAAGGACGCCCATTCATGTCCATGATGAAACCATTTTGGAAATTGAATTCGTCCTTGAGGAGCGAGAGCACAGCTTGATTTTGTGCGGATAGGCCACCAGTCGGCTCCATATTTTTCCCTCAGAGCAGGTATCCATTTTGCTCTTCATCGTTGAAGCAATAACGAATGATTTGGAAATTTGATTTGAGTTCTGAAACGTCCTTTTTGACTTGGCTTGGATCTTCTCCTTGAATGAGAACACGTGCGTACAATCGAGCAACCTCTTCCATCTCGAGTGCCCCCATGCCGACGCGAGTGAGTTCCTGCACACCCAAACGTAGACCTGATGGAGTCAATGCTTTGGTATCACCTGGAAGCATGTTCATGTTGGTGATTATACCAGCGTCTTCAAGCAATTGAGCCGCTTTTGCTCCTGCGCCCGAATCTGTGCTACCGTGCCTCGTTAGGACTTGGTGTGAGGCAGTGTAGCCACGTGATTCAGCGAGGACATCGAACCCTTCTGCTGCAAGTGCTTGTGCAAAATGCCGCGCATTTTTTACGATATCTTTAGCATATGATTCACCGTATTCTTCAAATTCGGCTAATGCAATCACCTTTCCAGCGACGTGATGCAAATGGTATGATGAGCACACTCCGGGGAAAATAGCGTTGTTGAGTTTCTTTTGGAAGGTTGGGTCTTCACTGCTTGAGAGTAAGAATCCACCTTGTGGTCCTGGGAACGTCTTATGCGATGATCCAGTCATCACATCTGCACCCTCACGGAGTGGATCTTGAAACACACCACCTGCAATCAATCCGAGCACATGGGCTCCATCGTACATGACCTTGGCACCGACCTCATGGGCAGCGTCTGCAATTTCTTTGAGCGGTGTTGGAAAGAGGAACACAGACTGACCAATCAAAGCCACTTTTGGTTGTACTGAACGAATTAAATCACATGCTCCGTCAATATCAGGTTCCATCCGCTCTTCGTTCCATGGATAGGTCGAGAGGTTGAGGTCTCGCAAACCAACAGCGCCCATTCGAGCGTGAGAGATGTGGCCTCCGTCCGCAGTGGAAACCGCTGTGATTTCGTCACCTGGTTTGGCAAGGGCTTTCAGCGCACCAATGTTGGAAACCGTACCAGATGTGGACTGAATGTTTGCAAACGGTGCGTTGAAGACGGAGCGAGCCAGTTCAATACCAGCGCTCTCGATGGTGTCGAAGTCGTCGCATCCTTGATAGTAGCGTTTTCCTGGAAGGCCTTCCGCATAGCGGCCATGAAGGTCACTTGCTACAATTTTTTGGACCATAGGTGAGACAATATTTTCTGAAGCGATCATGCCTAATCCGTTCCGGTACAGATTTCCGCTCATTTCAGCGGCGGACATTACTGCTTTTGCCTTGTTTAAGGTAGAGGCTGATGGAGACCATGTGCCACGCTCTCTCGACATACTTTCCCATTCAATGGAAGGTCTTTGAACTCATTGTAGACTCGACTCTGCATCGCGATTCAACTAAAGTCAATCGAATCGTCTTGTTGGGGCCTTGGTTCTGGGCGAACATTCGGACCAGTTTGCTTTGAACCAACCGTGATGTTTGACGAAGGAGGACGCGATTGAACGCGTTCTGAAACTCGTGTATGGGTCGGAATTTCTCGCTTTCCTAGATTGAGATTGGTGACCGCAGATGATGCGCTGGTGTTCTGGCGTTTTGACCGAGGAATCGAGGAGCCTTTCTTCTTCGCGAGGTATTGTTGGCGCCCCCTGTAAGCGGATTGGCCAATCAGCCGCTCGAGTGCTGGAATGTCTGCACCTTCTTCTTTCGGACGTTTCAACCACCAACCGTCACCGAGTGGTTGCAAACGTGGAGGTCGAGATTTAGAAATGGATTTTGATTGCCGCTTTAACCGGGATTTTACGGCCTTATCTGTGTCCTTGGGCAAGCGCACACTGAGCCAAGCAGGCAGGCCAATATCAAGAACAACACCGTTCACGGTGACCAACATTCCAGAAAGGAGAAGATGCGTACCAACTGGAATATTCCCACGTTCTGGGCTCACTTTGAATCGTTTCATTCGACGAGCATAAGCGACCATTGCTTTTTGATCACGATGTCGAATGACGCGACGTTGTTGTCGAGAAAACCTTCGCGATGCGATGTGCAGGAGCAGGAGCGTAACCAAAACTAGAATCCCCGCCATTTGACCCTGTTCACCATTGACAAATATGGCCATAACGATCCATAGAGGGAAGAGAACAAGGTAATTGTAAACAACACTGAGCCACCCAAAAGTAAAGCGGGGAGGCATACCTCGACGGGTGGCTTCATGAGCAGCGATGAGAACATTGGCGTTGATGGCTTCATCCATTCCACCCTTGACGACCAAGCCCGCTACTGCATTCACTGGAGCATCGTTGATCCACTGACGTACTTTCTTGCCCTTGGCGACAGCCAATGCAACTTCCATCTCCTCCTCATCAACGGATTGGCCAAGAATCGCTGCAAGCGACAAAACACGAGGGTCTTGTCCATCGCTCACCTTGAGTTCAGACAAGATGGACCGGGCACTATGCCAGTCGCCTTTGTCGACAAGACACAACGCAACAGCTAGCCTAGGGCGAACACCGAGGGGATCGGCACGGACAAGTTGCAGTGAAAGTTCCAGTGCCTCAGCGTGACGTCGTTGCGCACGCATTAAGCTGACCATGGACAATTTGGCGACACGGGTGAGGCGATCGCTGTGAATCGATTGATCGTTTGGAGATGGTTGCCAACCCCGAAGCATGCGCATTAGAATTTGGAGATGGTCGATGCATGAGTTGTTCTCCCAATCCCAGAAATCATCTTCCTCCACCTTGCCTTGCCAGGGGTCGAGCCATTCACAGACAAAGGCCAAAAGTTCAGGTTCATCGTAGCCCTCAGGCTGTTGCAATCCGTGCAATGCTTCTCTGGCAGCGTCCAACCGCCGGGATGCCATGTGGCCAGTGGCAATGATCATTCGACAAATATCGTCGTCACCACCTGCTTGGGCAAGAACTTTCTTTGCTTCTTCAATGGCTTTGGGCCACAGTCCTCTCAGAGCCAACTCCCACATGTGGGCTCTAGCTTTTTCATGCCGAATCAAGGAGGGGTCCCCTTCGAGGGAACGACGCTGGAACTGTATGAGTGAATCAATATCCTCGGATATTGCAGCCTCTTCGACAAGGGTGCGCATCCAATCCCCTTCTGCGAACTTGACTGCACCCTCTCGTCGTTCATCCGGATTTAGATCAAATCGTAGGGACCTCAGAGAGCGGAATCGGATAATGGAAAGCGCCCAAGTAAAGAGGAAAACAGCTTGCCCCAGAGCGATAAACATCCACGTTGCTTCGAGGCGTGCCCGCTCGTCAAAGCCGAAACGATCGGCCTCCAGCAGTTCAGTGTAAGGCATTAAGGAACCAAATTCTTTGTAGCAAACAAGGATCAACAGCAAGACTGTATAACCCGAAAATCCTGCGAAAGCAAAGGTCAATTGCCTTGATTGCGCCTCAACTTCAGTTCGAATCTCACGGGGCGTGTCGAGGGTAACCCCGAACAGCCCACCGAAGGACTGCCCCCCGAGCACTAAGTTCCGTGTCAGTTCAAAAATGAAGGCAAGGCCGACAATGGCAATGTTAAGTGAGAGGTAAAGCGATAAAAACTGGGGTAGTTCCTTGATGAACTGCCATTCAAACAGAATTTGAGCAATAATGTCGACCCGCTCGAACACCATGTAGCCAAGCACACCTCCGTAGTTGAGAATCAGGAAAGCCTTTTCTTCTGGGACATCGTTGAAAAGGATATGATAAACTGTGATAATACCGTTCAGTGCAGTGATTGGCATGGTAATTAAGAACACAACCAAGAGCAGGGAGAACAGACGATTGACAAATTTCGGCTTGTCAGGATCAATTGGATTGGGCCGTCCATTGGCGGTTCGCCACTTGTTGATCAAAATCATATTCCATGACGCACCCATAATGCGGCCGTACGCAAAAATCGTTGGGGCCATGAAAGTCAGCAGGGCTGCTGCCACCCATATGGGTTGAATAAAAGCAGGTCCCGAGGATTGAGAACTTCCATAGAGCACTACAGCGAATGTCATTCCGAGAAGAATGAGCAGGGTCGTCATTCGGCGAACGAGTTTTACATAGATCTTGCTCTGGGAACTTCCTTTTCGTGTGCCGACCAGTTGAGCGTTCAGAGTTTCCCATGGAGAAATGAAAACAGGAATGATAACCAAGACGGCAATAAGGAACAAGTCAGGAAGGTAGTAGACTTCAGGATTGAACAACAATTCAGTGATCAAAAGCAAAACGCCAGTCATGCCCATGACGTACAAACCGATTCCGTAAGCAGTTCCGCCTTCTTGGAGCAGGGCACGAGCATCATCTACGTCCTTCGTAATTCGGTGAACTTCGTACAGATCGTCATCAATCTCAAAAGCAACTTGTAAGTTTGCAAGTTGGTTTGGAATGAACCAACGCCACACTGGGATAGCAATTGCAAAAGCAACGAGCACGGGATAGAAGTATTCCAACTTAAAATCGGACACATCCGCAACTTCTGCTGCAGAAACTTGGGGGACTGCAAGAAGGGCCAAGAGGCTTGCAAAAAATGCAAGACGCAACTTACGGACCTGTGCAAGCATATGTGGGCCTCAATTCTCTTGGACATCAATTCATCGGCGACATGACATCAACGGTGGCGGATTAAGAACCGCTCAATTCGGTCAAAGGCATCGTTGAGAACTTTAGTGCTCGGCAGGTAAACGATCCTAAAATGACCGCGGCCAAGTTCGGGTGAAAAACCGCTGCCATGGACGACCAGGACATGCTCTTCATGCAACAAATCAAGCACAAACTGTTTGTCGTCTTGCGCCCATTTTTCATCGGTGAGTTTGACAAACATGTAAAACGCACCTCCAGAGGATTGGACTTCAAGACCATCAATCCCATTGATTCGTTCTACGCATATATTTCGCTGTTCAACGACGCGTGCTGCATACCCTTCCATCCATGAGCGATCACCCTCAAGTCCTGCGAGGTAGCCAAGTTGGGCGGGTGTAGAGGCGCACAATCGAGACCTGAGCATGCGTTCAATGCCATCTCGGACCAAAAGCAACCTCTGTTGAGGATCGTGAAGTGCCATGTACCCAATTCTCCACCCCGGTGCATAGTAGACCTTGGAAACGCCATTTAGGGCGACGACTGGAACCTCATTGGAACAGCTTGCAACACTTGCGTGCTCACCGGTAAAATCCAGACCGTCATAGATCTCATCTGCAACCACAATGCAATTGGGATAGTCTCGAGCGATCTCAAGAACTTGATGGATTTCTCTTGCACTGGCCACGCTCCCACACGGGTTATTTGGGTTGATCAGCACCAACAAACGTACTGAATCGTCCATTTTCGCTTTGATGTCATCCAGATCAAGTCGCCAACCATTATCCGGTTGCAGTCTGTATTCGACCGTGGTTGCGCCATACATTTGTGGATAGGCCATGTAAGGGGGGTAGTGAGGACCTGGCGCCAACACGGTATCGCCTTCGCAAAGAACGGATGCGAACAGAATCTGCAACGCCTCGGTGACTCCATGGCACACATAGATATCATCTGATGTGGCTGGCCAACCTTTGCGTTGTTCATCCTTAGCAATCGCATCACGCAAAGCTGGCAATCCATAGGAGGGAGAGTACCCATTATGGCCGTCACGGAGAGCCTTCACATAGGCTTCAACCATATGTTCAGGAGTTGGAAGGCCCGGGTAGGCGATTGGATCGCCGATGTTGAGTTTGAGGATCGTATGCCCTTCCGCCTCTAATTTAGTTGCGGGAACGACAACATCCCGAATGGCATACTCGATACCAGAAGCACGAGCAGCGACAGGAATTTGACCACGTGTCATTGCATCACCACTCCTTCCATCTCAAGCCTGTCTTTCAATGTTCAGTTAGAGCCCTTCCATGGTCGAGCCGCCCATCGATAGGACCGTTGAGAAATCAGCAAGTTCCACAGGTTGAATGGAAAGGCGTTGGCCCCTTCGAATGAGAAGCATTTCTGCACAAGCCGGATTGTCCCGAATGTCTTGAAGCGGGACAATGTGGGCCAACTCCATGACTGGTTCCAGATCAACCATAAACCATCGTGGGTTTTCAGGCGATGATTTTGGGTCAAAATATTTGCTTGAACTGTCCCATGAGGTGTGATCAGGATAACCCTCCTTTGCAACACGGGCAACACCAACGACATGCGGTGGTTTGTGATTGGAGTGATAATACAACACAAGGTCGCCAATTTTCATCGCATCCCGCATCATGTTCCGAGCCTGATAGTTGCGAACGCCGTCCCAGTGGGTAGAACCGTCCGCCACAAGTTGTGAGTATGGATACACATCGGGTTCAGATTTCATCAGCCAATAATTGACCATGCTAAGGCCACGGGGAGGAGCCTCTTTGATGTATTGCTCACCACACATCGCTGATCTCATCAACGAGTGCTGCATCAAGAACATCAACATCCATCACTTTGCTGTTGCCTAGACCAAGTCGCTTCGCCATTGCAGTGCGCCCACCTACGGCACCGAGTCCGGCTTTCTCAAGGGTGACAAAGATTGCTGGCAGCAAAATCAAAGCGCTGGCTGCTGCAACCCAAAGGAGAATCAAAATGACCGTGACGAAAGGTTTGATTTCAGGAATCGGAATTTGGTAAGCTGTTAACATTCCAAGTGTTGTAACAACGGCTGCTTCAAACAGAGACATACCGGTTCCAATCGCAGCACTTCGAATTGCATCGATACCCCCACCCAATTCGCGTATACGGTTGGATATGTGAATCGAAAAGTCAACACCGACACCGACTAAGATCGAACCAATCATGACCGTCACGAGAGAGAGGGGGACGTCCATCTGCCACATGACCAACCATTGCATGGCGACCGTTGCGATCACCGGCGAAGTGGTCCAAATCGAGTATTGAACATTCTTGAAGACAACAGCGAGTGTGATCAAGGTCAGAATAACAGCAAAGCCAAGAGATGTCCACTGGGAACCAACGATTAACTCGTTGACCTCAATTGCTGTCGAGGCAACACCTGCCAGTGGATTGGCTTTGTCCCCGAGGGATGTGCCTTCAAACTGATTGGCATAGGCGTCAACATCATCGACCATTTCGCTGGTTGCAGCGACTGGTAGGTATGGCATATCGACATAAATCAAGTTCCGACTGAAATCTTTGTTGATGAAAATTTCACGCGTTTCGTCTGTTATTGAGGCATAGAACACATTCAAGAGGAAAATCTCACTCTCTGAGCCACCCGGAAGGCCGAAATCATCTGGCGCCATGAGCAAATCCCAGAACGAAGCGTCTTGTGTAACGGAATTGTCGAGAAGAACAGCAGCAGTATCTCGGATGTCCTGTGGAATGAGCGGGTTGGCTTGGATGATTTCATTGAGGCCGGTACCCGAAACAGTGGGCGCGATACCAGTGGATTTCATCAAGAACACAATCGAAACGGCAGTGGTGTTATCGACGGTATTGAGGCGTCCTTCGAGTTCATCGATGGCACGTAAATTACCAGCCGGATCGTCATTCGTCGGATCTGAATCACGAGTGTCCCCTGTGATGTTTGCTTCAACCAAGATCATTCCAATTTGCCCTGAACTAAATTCACTGCTGTACTGCTTCATTTTGACAACAGGCAGTTCCCCTTCAGGAGCCATTCCCAGCAAGTCAATGTTTTCCTCAACATTTGCTTGGCCAATCGTGGCGGAAAAAAGAATGAGGAGTACAAACACACCGATGACGCCAACGTTGCGCTTCACCGGTAGTTCAACCAGCACTTCAAAGGCCCGCAATGGAGGGTGTTTGGGTTTTCTCAAATCCAAAAGCAATGTTAAGTTTGGAACCATAAACATGGTCAAAAAGTACACCACAACGATTCCACCTGAAAGCGCAATACCAACAGTCTGAATGGGCGCCATTGGCGTGAAAACAAGTGAGATGAAACCAATCACCGTTGTGACTGCAGATAAAAACACAGCTTTCCCAGTGGAACTTAACGACGCCTTCATCTTCTCAGACTTCGTCCCTCCTTCCTCTGCATAACGATTGGTGATGTGCAATCCGTATGAAACTCCCAACGCGAGTAAAATCGGTCCCACGATAATCACCGTCATCGTAACTTCGTAATTGGTCCATCCGATGATGCCCAGGGTCCAAAACACCGCACATAATGTTGGTAAACCAGAGATAATGACAACTTTGATTCCTTGAATCGGACGGATACCAGTGATGCCTGCTTGCAGAAGATCTGAGTGAAACACGAACAAGCCAATGGCCACCAAAACGACAGCAGACGGGAAAATCTGCCAAAACAGTTTGAATGAAAATTCTGTAACTGAGTTGGTGATTGGAACCGGTCCGGTGAGGGTCATGGTGAGTCCAAGATCATCCCAATCGCAACGGTCTGTCCCAGCCGCAGTCCCATCTGGATTGAATTCGCACGGACGCTTGAGTTGACTTATGTTATCGAGACGAGCCTGGGTGTTCTCAATGATTTCCTTTGCCGGCTTATCTTCGGTGACGGCAATGGCCATAATCGCCCGATCCAAAGTACCGTCTGCGGGACCACCAGCCCCATCGGTAATATCACGAGCGAGTTTATCCAAGCCCGGCGTCGGTGAACCATCGTCTTCATACATTTCACCAATCACCAAATCAATGGTCGTTTGAGATGGAATTTCATAACCGCCTTCGAAATCAGAGGTTGTGTCGTCAAGAACGCTGTTCAGTGCGTCACTAAATGCTTCTGAGGTGCAGTCTTCTTGTTGCACTCCACATCCGAGTTGACCGACCTGATCGATGAACGCCTTTCGAACCCGAGGGGCGCTGGAATTGACTTCCTTGAGCACAGTCGAGATAGAAAGAATGTAAATGACGTCGTCGCTCGGATCTGAGAGTTCGGGATTGAGGTCATTTTCTACGAAACTGATTTCCTGTAAAACCCTCTGATCGGTGATGTTTCGATCTTCAGATTCAATGTAAATGACCATGACGTTTGTTGTCCAGTCCTCTTCGACCTTGTTAAGGAGTTCAGCTATTTTTGAGCCATCGGGCAAATAAACTTCCAAATCTCCGTTGACGTTGAGAGCAGGATTATCTGGATCGTCATCAAACCTTGTGTTGTCGAGGAAGCCTGACTGAGTCACAAAAAACAACGTCATCATGAGGAACACGATAACGGTGATCAATGGAAACCGTGTGATGGCGCCCGTAGCGCCATTCTTTTGCCATTCACGCTTGAATCGATCAGGTGCATCGAGAACAGCATCAAGGGCTTCTTTAGGCTTGAAATCCTTGACTCGGGCCGTCAAATCAATAGCGCTCGACTGCAGACGGGCACGGCTGTATTCGGCGAGGTTCGAACCACGCTCAATCAGTCCCTCCTGTGCCTTATCAGGAGATTTTGATGCGCTTGCGTCCGCCATTGTGCTCCCCCTTCCAAATCATGGGAGGTGAACCCCTTCAAAGCCCTACCTACGTTTTGGTTGGAGCATTTCCATTTCGCACGGGTTGCTGTGGTGCATGAAAAGCAGGCCGTTGGTTTCAAAGGTGAACCCCCTCAGCGTCAAATGGACCCGCACCATTGATGCGTGTGGGGCCAGGTGAGGCAAATGCCAGCCCCGACACTTAACGACAAACGCTGGTCGATTGACCTCGAAAAAAGAATTCAAGAAGCACATAGTGAAGACCCACAAGTCTACGCTCAACGGTATGCATTCAACCCCGACAGTGGAAAAGAATTCTTTGTCATCGACACCCCCCCACCCTACCCTTCTGGAACATGGCACATTGGAGCGGTTGCCCAATACTCTATGATCGACGTCATCGCAAGGTCACAGCGTTTGCTCGGAAAGGAAGTCTACTTCCCTTGGGGTGTAGATCGGAACGGCATCAACATCGAATTTACGGTGGAAAAGAACACCAAGCGTAAGATGAAAACTTACGACAGGGCAGAATTCTTAGAACTGTGCAAGACGACCATTGAAACCTTCACCCAGGCCATGAGGAAAACGGCAACGCGAGTTGGTTTGTCATGTGATTTCAACCGAGAATACCTGACTGATTCACCAGAATATCGGACCATCACGCAATCCATTTTTATTGAATTGTTCAAGAAAGGTTCGATCATCGAAGACTTGCGACCCAACATCTACGACCCAGTAGAGGGAACCACAATTGCCGATGCTGAAGTCGAACGACTGCCTCGGAGAACCAACCTCGTCGATGTTGAATGGACCTGTGAAGACGGTACGAAGATCGTCATTTCAACCACACGACCTGAACTCATTTGCGCCTGTGGCGTTGTCGTCGTCCACCCTGATGATGAACGCTATTCCCACCTTGTAGGCAAGCGAATCAAACTCCCTATGCCCGTCGACGGACGCTCAGATACTGTCGAAATCATGACGCATCCATCTGTTAAATCTGATTTCGGCTCAGGTGTCCTCATGGTATGTTCGTTCGGCGATCAGAACGACGTCGCCGTGTTTAGAGAACTTGGACTCACACCGTTCCAAGCCATCAATCTCGATGGGTGCATGACTGCTTTAGCCGGTCCATTTGCTGGTCAATCTGTTCTGGAAGCTCGCAAGAGCGCCATTGAACACTTAGAAACAAATGGCAACATCGTCAACATCGAATCAAGGGAACAGGAAATTCCAGTGTCTGAACGTGGAAAGAACCCCGTGGAAATCATTCTGCTCAAGGAATGGTATGTTCGTCAAACTCACACACAAGATCGAATTCGCGAGCACGCAGAAGAGATCGAATTCCACCCCCCTCGAAACAAGCAATTTCTCCTTGATTGGATGGACAATATTAGCATCGACTGGCCGATCTCCAGGCGGCGCTGGTACCATACAGAAATTCCGATTTGGTACTGTGATGATGAAGACAAAATCATCGTTCCACCAACGGGGACCTATGTTCAGCCATGGTGCGAATCACCCCCCTCAGGCAGCCAAGTTCTTGATCGTGAAAGCCGAGAAGTCCTCGGTACGTTTGAGGAAATGGAAGCGGCATTGGGAACAATTACCGGTGAGGAAAAGGTGTTTGACACATGGATGGATTCCTCGAATTCCAACCTCTTTGTCAGCGGCTATTTGAACCAACCCGAGGTGTTCAAGGATGCTTTCCCAACTGCGCTTCGGCCTCAGGGTAAAGAAATTGTTCGAACTTGGTTGTATTACACTCTGTTAAAATCAACACTTTTACTCGACCAACCTGGATTCAAGCATGTTTGGATCGACGGGCTTGGAATGGACCCTTGGGGTCGTAAAATGAGCAAATCACTCGGCAATGGCATCGATGCAGATTCAGTGCTTGAGTGCGGAGCGGGTGGACGAACCGGCTCGTGGAAGGTCAAAGGTCCAGACAAGACTGTGAGCCTTAGAGCGAACAAAATCGGCAGCGAGTGTTTCCGACTGTGGAAAGCGTGTGATGCCCAAGTTGGTGATGATTTCCATATTAATCCAGAAGAAATTGAAAAGAAATATTTCGGCGTTCTCACCAAACTGTTCAATGTTGCAAGGTTTGCATCTCAATTCGAAGTCCCTACAGACCTCGACCAAGTACCGAGCACCCTGGCCGTCGAAGACGAATGGATCTTAGCTGAATTCCAAGCCACCATGGCGACTGTCGAAGAAGCATGGAAAAATTTGGACATCTATACGGCGACTCAAGCGCTCAAAACATTCGGCACTGGCATCCTACCGAGCCACTACCTCGAGATGGTAAAATCGAGACTCTACGATGATGATACCTCAGCTGCTTGGACCCTCCACCGGGTGGTCAGAGATTTCATGACCGCTTTCACCCCAGTTTGTCCGTTTTTCACCCACCATATCTCTTCAACAATTTATGCGAGTTCAGCAGTCGATGCAGATGCCTTCCCTTCAGTGGCTTATGCAGATGTAGCACCGGGAAGCGTCAAGGGCGAATCCCTGCGGGAATTGACACAGGCCATTCAAACCTTCAACGGTGACACATGGGGTCACAAGAAGGAGCAGGGTATTTCGCTTAACCAACCAGTCTCTGGCGTCAAGATCCCTGCCGAACTTGAAGCTTTCACTGCCATTTTGACTCGGATGCATCACCTCGAGTGATTCACTCCTCTTCCAGCAACAATTTCGCCTGACGTGTGCTTGGCATGTCCAATTGGCCAAGGCGAAAACCAATCAAACGAATAGGTCGGTTCTGTTCGACATTGATTGCGTACAGGCGTTCTGCCAGGCGAGAGAATACATCGAGATCATCCATTGCGACAGGGATTGACCGCCCATGGGTATGAGTCTCAAAGCCAGTATACCGAATTTTCACCTCACACAAACGACCCGCCACTCCAATTGTTCGTGCCTTGAGCATCACCCTTTCAACAAGCGACTTGAGCGTGGCCAAAACTTGTTCCTGATCGCTCTTGTCTTGCGAAAAAGTATGTTCTTTACCAATCGATTTTCGGCTGCGTAAGGGGCTTACTTCTTTGCTTGTGGCACCGTCAACAACCCGGATGAGCCAAGAGGCAAATCGTTCACCTGCAATTCGCCCGAGCGCCAACTCCCCCAGTTCATACGCCTCGTCCACAGTGTTGAAGCCCCATTCTGCCAATTGCGTTGCTCTTTTCGGACCAATACCTGGCACATCTCGAAGCGAGCGTTCAACAAAGAACTCGTGAGTCTCATCTGGGAGCATTCGGAAAATACCTTTGGGTTTGTTGATTTCACTCGACATTTTGGCCAAAATACGTGTGGGTGCAATACCAAATGAGGCGGTCAAACCTACCTTCGCTTCAATTGACTTCTGCAAGTCCCTACACAAAGCGTAGGCTCTGTCCCAATCCCCTTCAACGGCTTGGGTGATATCCAGATAGGCCTCATCAATCCCTGCTTTCTCAAAGTGCTCGGCAGGCTCGCGGAGAAGATTCATCACTTTCCGAGAAGCTCTGCTGTACAACCCACGAGTTCCGCTGATGTAGTGCCCGGTTCCAAATGGCGCTCCTGGACACCTGCGCCAGGCTTCACCAATCGGCATGGCTGAGCGGATGCCAAAGGCGCGAGCAGCATAATTGCAAGTGGAGACAATCCCTCTGCCCCGGCCTCCCTTTGGGTCAGATCCAATAATGAGTGGGCGATTCGGGTCCAAATCACGATGCAAAATTTCAACCGATGCAAAAAAAGCATCCAAATCACAATGCACCAAAATTCGCTCATTCAAAATTGACGGGGGTGCTTGGTCTCCCGTCATGCCTCTTGTTCATTGTCCACGGTGTTTGAAGTTGATGACCCTTGCCACAGGAAAAATTCACTTTCACCGAGAGGGGTGTCAGAAAAGAAAGTCGGCCGACTCTTCCACCTTCTGAGGTATGACCGTTTCCGCACCTGTTCAACGAGGTAAAAACGAATTGGATCCAAA
>DAFX01000009.1:0-7436 GCA_002495535.1 Euryarchaeota archaeon UBA433 | reverse complement strand
CTAGTTCAACGAGGCAAAAACGAATTGGATCCAAGAGCGATAGCCCCGCTCCGAGGATGCATCTACCACTTGCAAGGTGCTGGGCGAGTTGGCAGCAGCATGCGGAAATACGCGGAAGCATGGTGCGTTTCGACTTTGAAACGCGGCGAATGCGTGCATTGGATTGATGGGGCTTCAAGAATTGACCCTGCTAGGATTTTGGCGGTTTTCCCAGCCGGTGAACAGTCATCACAGGACCACCTCCATCGATTGTTCATCGGGCGCGGGTTCACCGTCCACCAACTCGCCACGCTGGTGGAACGCCTCACGCGAGAGGTGTCGATCACCAGTTCCCCGCTGGTGGTGATTGACGGCCCCATTGCGATGCATTTGGACCGACAAGTTGGTGATCATGAAGCGCGTTGTTTGATGCGTCGAATTCTGAATCAATTGCGTGAATTGGCTGGTTCACTGAACGTGGCCGTGATCATCATAACAGCGCATAAAGGCAAATCAAAACGTCATCAAAACCTGTTGTCGCTTGTTGAACATGAAGCAGATCAACATCTGATTGAACATTCAAGCATTCGTCGAAACGCTCCACTTTTGCTGTCTCACAAACCCAGTGGAGCAAGCGGAGTGTGGCCAAATCATCGACCGTTCGTCACCTTGCATCAGGCCTTAAAGTGACAAAATGTACGCTATGCTGTCAGTCATGCTTGCAATTCAACCGATCCTCGACAGTCTCTTCAGTCCCAAAGGATTCCAAAGACACTCGACGATGGCCAATGGTAAGTTCTTCCTCATCCCAACCAAAAGGTGCTAGAATCGCCCACAACGCACGTATGGCCAGAGGCTTGTAGTGTTGAACGCAGGCCCGTTGATGGACCCTTGAAGAGTGCTGAATCTCCTCAAGTAAAAGCACACGTTCATGCTGAACGCTACCTGATGATGCAATGACGACAAATTGGACCTTGCCCCCAGGGGGAATAGTGATCCCGTGAAGACGGCCTCGAAGCAATGCAGCATGGGCGAGAGTAGCGACATTGAATTCGTCCGCATTACGATTGATTCGCCGAGCCACGACAAGATGCTCAAGGGGAATGGCCTGAAGTTCGAGTTGCCGCAATTCTGCGTGCAACAATTTGACAACGGCGCGTTGGCCTTTGCTGTCGGGGATTCCGGTTTGCTCGTCTGAATGCTCCACCAGCAATTCAAGGGCTTTACGCTGCATTTGTGCTACCCACGCACACGTCGAATGCTGGCGCGCTTCGATGCCCCGTATTTTCAATCCCCGTTCCCCATAGGCCCAATATTTTGTCAGCGAACCGGCCCCATGAACTCGACTTGGAACAAAACCAATGAAACGGTATGTGTCTTCATATTCAAGAGGAATACCAACTCGTTCAGAAACCCGTTGTGCGAAGGCATGAGCATCCGATTGGCGCTGTTCTGGAGTCCTGTTTTGGAGGTCCTGAATCCAAACGCAATCCACAATGGCGTGGAGAACCTCCCACCCGTCCTCCTCAGCCATAGCAATGGTGTCAAGCAGAATGTCGCGAGCCCAAGCACAAATCGCTTCGTGAGCCTCGATTCGACCGAAACGGGCGTTCTTGTAACCCGTGTAGCCAAAACAGGTCACAAGCAACCACTTCAGAGCATTTTGTTGCTGATCATACGCATCGCCCTTGTCTTTGATGAGGCGTTTCAATTGGCGCCTACGTTCAATCAGTGGGGCCACAATACGTCCGAGAAAACCATGAGTGCGTCCGCATGTGTGTGATGTCAAACCGGGTACGAGAAGCGCCTCCGAAGAGGGAATTGGGAACAGGCCCGCACCGAAGTAAGTCTGTGCATGGCGTTCGGCAAATGCACGGCGTGCTTCTTCAGGGTCCAAGGGGACAAATGAGGAGGGGGTGGAACCAACCTTTGCTTGGCAACAAGGGCAATTGAGGGTCTCAGTGGAAATATTACGCGTCGCAATGATGCTTGGGAAGAGGCTGGCAAAATCAAGTTCAATGACATGACCATACACGCCCGGTTTGCTGTCGAGGTACAGCCCCCCTCGATCGGCATGAAGCAACGACCATGCTGTTTTCGTGTCTTCAGGACGGTTCTTTTTCCACGGCACCAAAACGCCATCCTCCATTGCGGTGCGCATCTGAATCGCACTGATGACCGAGCCTGGAGAAAGGCGCGAGATGTCCTGAGGCGATTGTTGAGAGTGACGTGCCAATTCAAACAGCCCTTGCAAACCACCTTCACGAACGATGAAACTCCCGTTCCGATCAATGTGGAGGCGCCCATAGAGTGGGATGTAGCCGTCCTTATGCAGCGTTTGACCGTACGAATGCAAGGTGCGTGCTGAGGTGCGTGCTGCAAGTGGGCGCCCATCTCGGCTGAATGAAACGGTCACCCCCAATGCCGAAGCCATTCGAATCAAGGCGGGAAAATGAAGTCCATCCCCCCCATTGGTGACCAAAACATCAGGGTCCAATTGTTGGACTGCAGCCTCCACCTGTTGCAAAAATTCAGCCTCCTGCCCGGTGACGCAAACGATGTGATGCTGTGGCTCGGCGTCTGCATTGCAGGTGCCATCGGTTGAACAGACTCGAAATTCAACGAAGTGAACCTCGGCCTCTTCGGTGTGAAAGCCTGCTTTTGTGTGATAGCGAACGTCCATATGAACCGAAACCAATTCGGGCCCTTCCTCGCTTGAAGCAACGACTTCAAACGCCGCACCATCCCACATCACCTCTTGGAAAGGAGCGATGCCATACTCGATTTGAAACCGTTGAGCAAGATGGGCGTCGACTGAATAAAGCGTGTAATGGTGGTAAGCACCTCGCGATTCAATGTGCCCTGCCAGCTTCCGCATGTTCCAACTGTTGTGAACATCGATTTCCAGCACCTCATCAATTTCAGAGGCATCAAGTGCAAGCCGGGAACGGTGCATACGCATGAAACCGATACCGAACCGGTCCCTGATTTCGGGTTGTTCGAGCCAAGCCATGAGGTGGATCAAGCGCTGTCGGGTCGCGTGCACGTGAATCGAGGGAGACCATGGCACGTTGATCTTCTGAGCACCACGGCTGTGATCAACAAGCCACACATCGATCGAAGTTCCATTCTCTGCACTCTGCACGTCAAGGATCGAGCCGATCATGGTCTGCCTCCCGCTGAGATTCAAGGACCTGAAGGCGGTGTTCCAGTTTGGCATTTCTCGCCATCAGTTCCATCACCATGGACAGGAGCATGGGTTTCCACACCTCATGAGCCGGCAGCATGCCGCCTGCAGTTCGCCGGTGCCTGACACCATTACGAAGCTCGTCCAACAGTAATTTTTCACTCGATGGCAGGGCTCTTCGATACCCATCAAGGTTCTGAAGTTCGTCTTCGATGCGGGTGCGCCATGTCGGTACTGTTCGTCCCATGACCGAATGTTCTTCGCACCACTGACCATCTTACTCAACACCCGTAGGGGTGCAAGTGAAAGTGATCACTTCAGCAGGTGAGCGTTGACGGTGGTTTCGCAGGTACCGCCATCGAGGACGGACATGATTGCATGGGCGATATCTCGACCGACGCGTGCCTGTGCTTCGAGCGTGGCGGCACCAATGTGCGGTGTGCCGTGGAAATTTTGGTGTTGGAGCAACGGTGAAGATTGTGGCACGGGTTCAATCTCAAAAACATCCAGAGCTGCTGAAGCGATTGTACCCTGGTTAAGAGCGGCAAGAAGGGCCTCTTCATCGATGATTCCACCTCGTGCGCAATTGACCACGTGATTCCCGCAAGCAATGCCATCGATTGAACGACCGGGCATCAGAGCAAGTCGTTTTGCATCGACGAGGTGGTGCGTTTCGTCGTTCAGGTTGCAATGCACAGAGATGTGGGTGCAGTTTGAAAACAGGGTTTCCACTTTCTTGTGGAGGGTGGTGTTCTGCGCTTTGGCGACTTTAGGGGGCAGGTAAGGATCGTAGGTGTGAACGGTCATACCGAGCGCTTGTGCTACGGCACCAACGCCCTGGGCAATGCGTCCAAATCCAATCAAACCGAGGTTTTTGCCAGACAATTCGGTCCCCTTCATGGCTTTCTTCTCCCACTTGCCGTCCCTCATGCCCCGATCTGAACGCGGTATATGACGGATGGAAGAAAGCAAGTGGCCGATGGTCAGTTCGACAACAGATTGGGTCGAGGCACGCGGTGCGTTCACCACGGGGATCCCCACAGAGGCGGCGGCTATGATGTCGATGTTGTCAACACCGACACCCGCCCGTCCAATCACGGCCAACCGGTCACCGGATGCTGCGATCACATCGGCCGGTAATTTCGTAGCACTGCGAACGATGATGGCATCGAATTCACCGAGTGCACCCGCAGCCAGATCTTCGGCAGGGATGGGTCCGAGCATCACTTCATGGCCGGCCTGTTCCAACAAAGCGACCGCATCTTTGGCCATACCATCGGTGACTGCAATTCGTGCCATGGTCGTGATGCGACCGACGAAGGTCATGAATCTTAGGCTTGGGGTGTGGTCTTCCCCAATGTTTGAAACAGGGTCAACGCTAGGCAGGCCCGGGAGAGGCATGGCGGAAGTGGATGTCAATGCGCTCTTGTGGGCACTGGGTTTGCTCACCATACCCCTGATTCTTGCCTTACCCATGCGGATTGCATGGCGACTGTTCACCGGTGCTGGGCATGAGGAATCCCAATACAGAAACACGGTTCTGCAAATCATCGACGCTGGAAGACAGGTTGCCCCATTCCGAGCCACCCTCGATGACGTGGCACGAAGCCTTCACATTCAGCCGAGCCAACAGCGTTTGATCGAAGCGGATTTGTTTCACCCATTGACGCTTTCTCACTTCCTGTTATTGCCAACCATCATCATTTTCCCACTTGCTGCGGTGATGGCCCTCCCAGTGATTTTAATCGGACTTCCGGTTTTGATCCTCATTGAGACGCTAATGATCCGCCAACGCCTATTGGTCAAAGGGTTGACAACCATCGAGCATTACATGCACTGGCAAATTATTCACATCCCAAAGCCACACCGTGGCATCACAATGAACAGCACCAAGTTGAATGAATTCTCTCATCACGTCATTCATTTCAACCACGTTCCACAAGGCGCCTTCCTCGGTCTTTTTGCTTGGCTCATTATCCATTGGACCTTTAATTTTGATTCATGGGGCATTGAATTGGCAGTCTCAACAGGACTGTACATCATCTTGCTGGGAGCACTAAGCGTCATGAACACAGCGTTCGAATCAGACCTTGTGTTTGTTGACCCGGCCAAGGGCCGCCTCGTCCCTGTTGACCAGTGGCTTGAAAGCATCCTCAAACCACTTGTCGGCATTGGTTTGGTGTTCCTCATTGGCCGTAACTTGCTCGATGAGTCTCGGTCAGGAAACGCTGTCCTGTTTGCAACGTCGATCTTAATGCTGCTCTACGGTGCTGCCGTGGTTGGAATCGCCTTCCGCTGGGGCTATTCACTTTGGCGGGGCACACGGGTCAAGGATGATTTCGAAAAGCAAATCATCGAAGCACTCAATCCACTTTCCTACGACTTAACGCGCACCAGAGGCAGAATTGAATTTCACGTCCGAATGGAGATGAAGGAACGGTTGACAACCCTTAACGAGGCCCCTCCCGACCAATTGACCTTTGCGGATTTGCAAGCCTTACCTGCTTCGGAGCATAAGGGCATCATACCGGACAATCCTTTGTGAAGTCCCGATGTATCAAAGGCAACTACGAACACAGGTCAATGGCGGCCATAGAGGAAGGAACCTCTACCCGTTCATCTACTATTGAGGAAATACCATAAATCTGGGCGTGGACATTTGTCTGTGACGACGGCACTAGAGTATTATGCAGATGCTTTTAATTCGGAGAGCCTTTACGGGCTTCGAATTATCATCGCTTGGTTTTCAGTGGCCGTTTTCATCTGGCTAATCGGTCTGAGTTATCTTGTCTGGAAAGCAGATTCTAAATCCACAGAGAACCGGTTTATGTCGGTGCTTCTCATCATTGAAGGCATTAAAGCAGCGTTCCTGCTACCTGATGCATTTCCTTACGATAGCAGTTGGGAGTGGTTGTGGAATTACCTTTGGGTGTTCAAGATCGATGTGTTCTTTTATGCACATACCACCGCCATTTTGTTGTACCTCTGCATTCCAATATACTACAGAATTGAACGATTGAAGTTCATGCACAGGCCCTCGTTCCAGAAACACGCTTGGTACCTGGCTCCTCTCTTTGGCTTTGCAATTTGGATGTCGATTCGGGGTCTTGATTCGTTCTACATGGCGAATTCTGCTTGGCTGATCTGTGCAGAGGCCGGGGCAACACCCCAGTTGCAAGTATGGTGGGGCTCAATTCAACCCTACATGACCGAGGCAGTAGCCGAAATTGGAACCTGTTCAACATACTATGAATCCCATCTGGTAGACGAGCCGATGGGCCTTTGGACCATTGCATTGGCTTCACCCCTTGTCACGCTTGGAGCACTCTTTTTCATCCGCTCTTCAATGAAATCTGAAAAGGAAGCAGGTGGCCAAAACTCAACAAAGCATCTGACTTCACGCTCCCTGTACATCGGATTCCTTGGCAAAGTTTCGGGTACAATGTTGTACTTTGCAACCTTGATGGTCATCATCCCAATACTCAATGGTGGCGATATGGCGACATTTTTGGACGCTACCATATGGCAATATGGCGACGACACTTCTTCCATTGATCGGTTAAAGTACCTCATCTGGACTTTGTCATTGCTCATGACACCATTAGCCATGGGTTTCGAAGCACTGATGTTCGTTCACGCTGCCCTCAATGAATCTGTCTTTGGAATTGATCAGAATTTGAGAAAGACATTCAGAGCTGCAACGTTCACTGGAATCGGTGCGCTGTCGTTCATTGTTGGGACCGAGGTGATGGAACAACTCGTTGGCGCCGGTTTGCTGGGTGGAGTGGGACTGGGTCTGGGCTTCTTAGCGATCCGCTCGCCTGTGTTGTCGGTGATTGACCAAATGTCAAACAGATTGATACCATCAGCATATACGACCGAGGAAAACGCTTACTTAGACGCATACAACACGGCAATGGAAGATCGGATTATCACGCCTGAGGAGCGGAAATTGCTTCAATCTCTTGCTGTTGCTTACTCACTTTCACAGTCACGTGTTGATGATTTAGAATCCGATTACAATAATATGCTGGAAGAAGAATAAATTATTGGATTCACTTGCATGAAAGGTTCTGGTTTTGATTTTGAGATGACGGTTTGAGGGAATTCAGGCATACAAATGCCACCCATTGTACACGCTCGTATCTTTGTCGGTACCGTTGTAGTCGCATAGACATACAAGGGGGGCCCTTGTGTACAGTCATTAGGATATTCAGCAATCATTCTTCTTCAATAAATTGCAATGTTTGTTGAGGGTCTTTTGATTTTT
>DAFX01000038.1:2438-61713 GCA_002495535.1 Euryarchaeota archaeon UBA433 | reverse complement strand
ACCTCTCATGGCTGTGATGGTGTAGGGGTTAGCACGGCAGATTGTGGTTCTGCCAGCCCGAGTTCGATTCTCGGTCACGGCCCTCTTCATTCCTCTGGGTCAAGCCTGTCCTCGGAAAGGTCGTTTGCATCGATGGTGTGGCCCATACGGTCCACCTTCGTTTCAAGGTAGAAGCGGTTTTGCCGCCCGACACCGACCACGAGTTGAGTTCGTGATGCGACCTCGATGCCGTATTCGATCAGTTGTTCGGCTTTATCGGGGTTGTTAGAAAGCAATTCGATGCTTGGAATACCCAATGCTTCGAGCATAGAAGCTGCGATTTTGTAATCCCTCCCGTCGCCTGGCAATCCGAGCATGAGGTTTGCATCCAAGGTATCTGCACCTTGATCTTGGAGATGGTAGGCCTGTATCTTTGCGTGAAGGCCGATGCCTCTTCCTTCCTGTCGAAGGTAGAGGATGCAACCATAGCCACGCTCGACAACTGCATCCATTGCAGCTTGCAATTGTGGCCCACAGTCGCAGCGTGTGCTCCCAAACGCATCGCCGGTCAAACACTCAGAATGCAATCGAACGAGGACGGGGTCAGGGCCCGACATGTCTCCTAGAGTCAATGCGACATGATCATGGCCAGTTTCGGCTTCATGGAAAATTCGTATGTTGAATTCCCCGCGTATTGTTGGGAGTTTTGCTTCGCTTGGAATAGCGTTGCGTTCGACAACGGGGGGCGTCATTGAGCCACCTCCATGAGGAACCTATACTCACCAGCATTTTCTTCTATAGAAAGTAATTTGTGGGAGGAGCGCTGGAGAAGCATTGGCAAATCGTGCAGTGTTTCTGGATCATCGGCCCACAATTCCAACACTTCACCTTGGTCCATTGTAGCCAGTGCTTTCTTTGCTTCAGAAACTGGTATGGGGCAAAAAAAGCCAATCACATTGAGCCTGTGTGTTGGCTGGACGGGGTTAGCGTCGCCCAAATGCATCACTTCCACCACACCCACGCCTGTCCGTTCATCGGTATGAAATGCTCCATCCGACATCTACACAATCGCCTTCAGACAACTGCGTGTTTGTCTTGTTTCTCCCGCAAGTTGATGTGGTAGGCCATCTACCCAATCACATGGTGTCCACCGCCACTTCGTCGCAAAACCCCGACGATTTGGATTGGTCTGAGGTTGCTCAACTTGGCTTGCGCTATGCTCGAATCCCTCTTGCTTTGATCTGCGTAGAGGCGTTTTATTGGTTTTTGACCATGCCGTCGGACACTCTTGCACCGATTCAGGTTTCGGAAGCTTGGCTCTGGAACGAGTTGACCAACTTCTTGTACGGAGAAGGAGCCTCAACACTTGGAACACATAACGGTTGGATGACGAGGATTGAACTCAACCACGTGGCCTTTCCTGGCACCTTCGACCATATTGCCCTCTACGTTTCGGATGAGTGCGCGGGGGTTCACGAGATGATCTTCCTCTCGACGCTCGTGGCCATGACCGAAGGCGTACCTCAAAAATTGAAAATCCGCTCGATTGTGGTCATGTGCGTGATTATCTACATCCTCAACCTTTTCCGTCTGGTCATGTTTTACCCCATTGCTATGGAAGACTGCCTGGCTGATCCAAACAATGCGGCATGCTTGACAGGGATGTGGAATTGGCACACTTTCGTCTATAAGTGGGGCTTTATGATCGTCCTCATCACCATGTGGTTGGTATGGTTTTGGCGAGTTGGTGGCCCAGCACGAACCCTTGACGCAGCGTATGGAGAGCCTGATGAATGGCGTCTTGCGTTCCGAAAGGAATGGAAGCCACTCCACTTTGCAATCTTGGCGTTTGCAGTCGTGTTGGTGGCAGCAGCTGCCTTCAACATCACAAGCAATGAAGAGGCGATGGATGCAAAGGGGACCCTTGACATATGCAACCAGTACAACCTGATCACTTCTGAATGTGGCCAAGCCCAAAACCGCTGGGACGATGCCATTGGGTATGCTTGGTCCCTTACTGCCCTCGGCCTCGTTGCTGGATCCATCGGTTCTGTGCAGGTTCAGCGACCCGATGAGGACGGACGCTGGCCATCCAACACCAAAGAATCAGAACCAATCACGGTTGAAGTTAAAGTTCCAACATCACGCCATGCATCTTCGAAAAAGGGCTCATGGAAGAATCGAACAGAAGAAGAGTGATTCACTCTACGATGGTTCCAACGACCATTTGACCGGCCATTTCCTTCTTTTGCAAGGCCTTCATAGCCAAACCAACTTTGCTGGTGTGAATGCTGATGAAGGTTGAATTGTTGTCAAAGTGAACATCGCCGATTGCCATTTCATTGCACTTGAGCGCATCGGTAAACCACTGAGACACCTTTCTAGACGAGCCTGCTGCATCTGGATTAATGTTCAACTCCAGTGTCACAAACCCGAACACGTCAGCAGTCTCACCGAAGTCATCCTGTCGCTTGACTGGATCTCGGTCGACACCTTCTGGAAGTTCAGGGACTTCTGATTCAATAATGTCCAAGCCGTAGGTGGCCATAATTTTGGAAAGTTGAGGTGCATCGTCTCGAGAAACTAAACTCCATGCCTCTCCCTTTCGCCCAATTCGGCCGGTTCGACCGACGCGGTGAACAAATGAATCAAGGTCAACAGGCAAGTCGTAATTCACAACCAAAGTGATTCCGTCAACGTCAATGCCACGCGCTGCGACATCTGTTGCTACAATAGTTTTGATTTCTTCAGCCTTGTAGCGCTTCAAGATTTTCTCACGCTGGTTTTGGCTTAAGTCGCCGTGGAGCCCCTCGACAGAAAACCCGTGTTTGGTCAAACGTTGAACTGCCAAATCAACCATGCGTTTGGTGTTGCAGAAAATGATGGTTTGATCTTCATCGCTCATGCCAGAAAGAAGTCGCCCAAGCACCCACAATTTGTTCGCTCGGCCAATGCGAACGCTGTACATGTCAATAGGAGGGATATCCAATTCTTCGGTGTTGGTGAGCACAAATTCTGGCTCGTTCATGAATTCATTTGCAGTGTCAATGATTTCTTGTGGGAAGGTCGCAGAGAAAAGAAGCGTTTGTGCTCGACCAGTCATGCGTTCCATCACCCACATGATATCTGGGAAGAACCCCATGTCGAGCATACGGTCTGCTTCATCAAGGCAAAAGAGTGAGGGGGCTGCCAAGTCAATATGGCCACGTTCGCTCATGTCCATGACTCGTCCCGGAGTTCCAACAATGATGTCAACACCATCGCCAAGGGACCTGGCTTGCTTTTCGAGATCTGTGCCACCATAGACAGTTTGAATCGAAAGGCCGGTTTTGCCTTGAAGTTCGATAAGTTCCTGTGCGACTTGGTTTGCAAGTTCACGCGTCGGTGTCAAAATAAGCGCTTGAAGGGCGCCGGTGGCTTCACAGCGCTCCAAAATCGGTAGACCAAACGCTGCGGTTTTTCCAGAGCCTGTGCGCGCTTGTCCAATCACGTCAAGGCCGCGGCGGGCCAATGGAATCGTGTCTTTCTGGACTTGTGTAGCGTGGGTCCATTCGAGTGCAGCGAGACCATCCAGAAGTGCGGTGGGCAGGTCCCATGAATCGAAGCGGGTTTTTGTGAACATGGTATCATCTCCGTCTCGGGTTGGTGAGTGGGTCGCCGAGACGGTGGCAACCCAATCGAATAGAATCAGTAGTCGTCGCGTTCTGCGATTTCCTTTTGGAGGATGCCCATCCAGTACTTACGAGCGTTTTCACGGTTCATAGGTCGCTTGGTTTGGCGAACGTGTTCGAGAATGTATTGGCGAAATTTCAGTGACTTGTTGCGGTTGATCCCTTTGGGGGTAATGCCGTCCCACAAGCGGTCGAATTGTTCTTCCTTGTCATTAAATGCGCCTGAACTCATCATAAACACCTCTAAGCAATCCGGCCACTAATGCTCCCTTCTTAACAATGCCGACATGAGTTCGGTGGAAAAGCAACACCCTAGACGCTCATTTCAGAAGTATTCGTCGTCTGTTTCGGGCTCTTCATCCTCGAATTCGTCATCGTAACCCATCATCTCATCCTGAGAAACCGCTCGATAGGCACCAACCGGGTCTGAGGCAGGCGGAGTCGGCGTTTTTTCTGCGCTTTTTTCCGGTGCGGCATCGGTGAGAACTGGGCGGTTCGGCTCCAATCCAATCTGCTTGCCTTGTGATTCAGCCACCTCTCGATCGATGGCGGGGACTGCGGGTGCGGGTGCCAGCTGTGCGTTCTTTTGGTCTTCAGTACCGTCGATTGATACATCGAACGTCATTTCTTTGAGGGATGCCGCAATCTGCGGGTCCGTTTCAGTCTTGAGCAGATCGCTAGCCATTGTTCGAAGGACATCCTCACCGAAGAGACGAGGCAGCAAATCGACGCAAGCTCGACGAACCTGAACATCGCTTGATGCCGTGCCTTTCACCACCAATTCACGGGCCCGACCGTGGTCAGTGTCCATAGTCTGCAGGGCTTTTATACCGCTCAATCGAACCTTGGAATCTGAATCCAACATTGCTCGCTCGGCAAAGGAGGTAGCAATCCTCGACTCGCGCTTGGCAAGGCTTGGAAGTGTGCGGGCAGAAATCCTGCGAACTTCAACATCTATGTCGTTAAGTGACCAAGAGATCAGATCCCAAACAGAAGGGCCCCCTCGAGCGACAACCCGCTTGAGAAGTCCCGCTGCTTTGCGTCTTAACACGGCCTCGTCTTCGAGCAAGAGGGTGTCGATGTGGTGAACAACAACTTCAGGCCACGTGTCGCACAGTGCTTTGAGTCCCGCCCAAGCAGCGTCCATTCGTGATTTTTGTGAAGAGCGTAATTCATTGCCCAGTATTGTTTCAACCGCAGAGGGGAACACCGGCGCTGTCAGGGTCAAGCAACGGCTCGCTGCCATTCGAACTTGGGCGTCTTCGTCGTCCAAAAGAACCGACAACCAGTCAAACAATTCGTTTGATTTACGAACAGCGACTTCAGGAAGCACATCGAGTGCTGCGACCCGAATTTCGGCTTCGTCTTGTTCAAACGCTACCATGAGCGCACTGTGGGCGTCATGAATAGAAGCACCGCTGAAGCGACCAAGAGCTCGAACACCTGCCGAGCGATCATGAGTGTGAGTTCTGTCCATGTAACGAGTTTGGACCTGGTCAATCTCTCCACGCGCCAGTGGAAGGACATCGACATCAGAGATGCTCACCCACGGACCTGTCTGGCTGACAATCTTCTTGTCGACCTTCTTGCTTCGAGCAACGTTAAGCGGGAGGCCGGTTCGAGGGTCTCGGGCAATATATTCACGTACCAAACTGAGTCCTCCAGTGCGGCGCAAGAGGTCGTAACCAATGAACCTATGGCCTGCGGAAGTGCTTCGAATTCGAGCCTCTATCAAGGTTCACTGTGTTTCATCCCCTGACAAGGGCACGCAACACTCTTGAAGCGCCGTCAAAGTCCTAGGCCATGGCCACCCACTCGCCAAGGCATTTCATCTTCGTTTGTTGGGCGGTTTTGGCGATGTTGCTAATGCCGTACAGCGGTGTAATCGACCCGGGTTCAGAAGTGAATTTAGCCGATGAAGTCGTCGTCCTTTCTTCAGTTTCCACCTCGAGTGGTTTCAATGCAAGCGACGGGTTCACCCCTTCCAACATCACCGTGAACCCCTCAAACGGAACGCCGATGCTGAACCGTCCCGTCATCTCGATGCAGACGGTCGCTGCACCTGGGATGATGTTTGCGAGGACCGCAGGCTGTTTGGCGCTTAACGAACTCACCGAAGAAGCTTGGTTGATCGGTGGACGATACGACCCGAACCCGAGTCAAACTGGCGATGAAGCAGCAACTAATTTCATTGAAACATTCGACATAGTGAACCAGACTTGGTCGCCAAACCCCGACACCCTTCCACAGGCCCAGGCCTACCACGAGTGCGTCAATGTCCAGGGCAAGATTTACTCGATTGGGGACTACCATCCGTTCGCAACACCAGCTGTTCGTGGTGACGGTTTGGTCCACATTTTCGATCCAAGCACCAACAATTGGAGCACTGGCACATCGATGCCTTCCACCACTGGAGTCGGGCTTGCTGGTATGGACGCCCTTGATGGGTTCATCTACGTCGCAGGAGGTGTCGGGATGAAAGATCGTTCTGATTTAACCAACCGAACTATGCGATACAACCCTGCAACCGATGTGTGGGATTACATGGCAAACATGAGCGCTCCTCGACACTCATTCGAACTGGTGGCGTTCCATGGAAAACTGTACGCTCTTGGAGGCTATGTCAGACTCTTTGATGCTGCACTCAATCAAACAACGACCCTGCCGGCCAACCACACAGAGATTTACGATCCTGCAACAAATACATGGACGAATGGAACCGATTTGCCGTTCAAGATTGCAGCTCACTCTGCTGTTGTTCACAACGATGAGATTGTCATTGCAGGAGGTATGAGTTCTACTGTACGCTATGACTTGGTGAGAGGCTACGACCCTCGGACCGGCGACATACACGCTCATGGAGCCCTGCACAGCCAACTGTACGACTTTGATTTGCTCAATGTAGACGGCACCCTTGTCTATGCTGGTGGCGACAGTGCCAATTGGCGATTTAGCACATGGAGTGTGATGTACTCAGACGTTTCGGCAACCTATGATAATCCTGCCAGCCAAACTGGAAGTTTACTTTCCGATGTGTTCGATTTGCGCAGCAGCATCGAAGCCAGTGCAACACCGTTGTGGATGGATTTCGGTGGCGACACACCGTATGGAACAGCCCTGACGATGCAATACAAGACTGGAGCTGATTTGTCAGACATCAGTTCAGGAGTTTGGCGACCGCTTGGGGCGAACCAAAGTTCTGAATCGCTTTCAATTGGCAACCACACCCTCACAGATGCCAATCCAGGTGACTCTATGGTTCAGTACCAATTGGCGTTTGAGACCAACCAGTTTGAGGACTGGACAACCCCTCACCTCGAGCACATAAGCGTCGGATTCGAGGAGGCTGGTTTTGTCACATCGCCACCTTCAGTCCTCAACCCAAACGCAGAAGTCTCGGTGATGAAAACATCACATTCCTCTTATGGTGCTCAATCGACCTATTCACTGAGCGTGTTGCCAACGACCTACGACGGGTTCAGCATCATCGGATTAGATGCTGCTGTTTTGACCTACACGCCCTCCACATTCACACTGCAAGTGGACGACCCAGACGGACTCTTGAGATCAAGCGATGTCTCGGCAACCCACACGTCATCGAATGGTGTTGACACCGTGGACTGGTCGTTTGCTGTAAACGACGGGCTCAGTACACCCTACCTGAAGATGAGCGTATCGACCACCGGCATGGCCACAACCGTCTACACCACCTCAACCATCACATCGATCGACAACCAAATGACGATTGAGGTGATCGATTTAACCTCGACATCGAGCAGCCAAGGCGATGCTTCTGTTGATGAAAATGAAATTTATCCGGGTGATGCTTTGATGGTTGCCACCGTCGATCAGACCTTCACAAATTCTGGTGCACGGTTATTGAATGGATTCATTGAAGCAAGAATGAACGTCGATGTCGAAGCGACCGATGCCTTGGGTGGCGCCAGTTACACCAACCCTGGAACATGGACATCCCTCAATGTAGGCGCAACGACTCAGGTTGAATTCTCGGTCCCCAACGGAACTTCCGGCCAGGCAAGAATTTGGCTTGAAGCTCGGACATCAGAAGATTTGGACCTGCAAACGATGCCCTTGAACCGAACCATCCACATCAACATCGAAGCGCCAGTGATGACAAGTACAACCCCGCTGATTGGAGCCTATACCAACGAACAGAGCGAACGCATTGTGGAACTGAACTACCATGATGTCGGTGGTTTCTCAAACCAAACGCTCACCGGATTCCTTTGGATTGAGGCCCTTCATGACGCATCAGGCAATAACATTGCAGAACAAAGCGAATACCAGCAACACCCCCTCACTTTTTCCAACGTCGAGGACGATTGGACGATCACCCTTCACGTCAACGATACGGCCAATGAAGACCACCAAAAAGTACGAGTGTTGTTGGTTGGGACTGATTTTGCCGGCTACAACATCGGTGAAGTTGACCCCGCGATTGGAACCCTCCATTGGGAAAGCAGAACCCCCGAGAAAGGAGAACTTCTCGACTTCCAAATGATCGGTGGCGATGAACAATCAGGCATGATGAGGATTGAACCTACCAAAGAACTCGGTTGGAAGGTCGAAGTTGGCGATACCAACAGAATCAGCGACATCACAAGAGTGAGCCTCTTGTTGGGCGGCGACCCTACCCTTGGATTCAGGTACAACGCCAACCTCAACACCTGTGAAGCCCTTGATGCTAGGTTGCAAGTCACCAATGGCTGCACCGCTGCAGTTGGTGAGACGCTCACCATTGAGTTCCATGCTGTTGCCGATTGGACCTTTGTCACACCGGCGACCAACGACGGTCGCATCGAAATTCTCATCGAAGATTATGACGGTTCCAATTCGATCGTGTTTGAGCAGCAATGGACCTATGAGGCGGACATGAACGTAGTTTTGGAATCACTCATGGACATCGAGGGTGAGGTGCAAGGCGATTTGACCGATGGTTGGAGCATCCAATCTGGCGAAACTATTCGCCTCAACGCCTCCATCCACCACGAATTGAGTGACACCAGCTACTCAGGTCCAGTTTCGGTGTACTGGAACGGTAAATTACAGAGTGACCGCTGGACTGGAGGCACTTCAGGGGAAGCAGTCGACGGTATGATGTCGATTGAATTCGATGCGCCTTTGGGTTCTGGCCTCTTGTTTGAAACAAAGTTGAGTGTCTGGGACCCCTATGCAACACGCGAATTACTTAGCATTGATTTGCCAACCCTGCGCATCGATGGCGATGCACCGATGTTGCTAGATTCGACGTTGAGCAGTGGCTATTCTCGCTTCCACCTTAGTGGGATTGAAATTGGTGCCAACATTGAGGAAGCAAACCTCTGGTCGTCAAATCTCACGCTAACCTGTCAGGTTCGTTCCCTGGATGAATCGTGGCCAGTGAGCAGTCTCTCTCGAGCCTCATCAACGGTGTATGATGGCAAAACTATGTTCGCTTTCATGTTTGACTTTAGCGAACTGGGCGATCCATCAAGCCTCTCAACTCAAGCCAACATTGCTTGCTGGGCCAGTGGACAAGACGATGCAGGGTGGGCCTTACAGGCAAGCACTGGGAACTCTGAATTGGACCCCTGGTTGGTGCTCCCCCTGAGCAGCATTGGACCGGATGTTGCGATTTCAAAAGTGGACGTGACGGATGGAGGGGAACCCGGCGCAACCATGAGACTTGGCATTCAACTTGTGAGCCTTGGTGAAGCCATTGACACGCCATTCAATGTCTCGATATACACGCTTGTCGACGGTGAGAAAACCCTCGTTGGTCGGGAATTGGTCCCAAAGATTGGTACCAACACGGCAATGACCTTGCGAAGCACGCTGACCGTTCCGGAAGGGGCATGGACGCTTGTCATTGAAGCCGATGCGGAGCAAACGATGTGGGAAGTGGACGAAACGAATAACGCTTGGAACAAGAGTTACACCGCACCTCAAAGTGGGTTTGGATCCGCTACACTTGTTGCAGGTGGAGGCATCTCGGTAGCGCTCCTTGCTGGAATTGTTCTTCTTCTTCGCCGAAAGAAACCTTTGGAAATCACGCAGTTCCCTACAGCGGATGCTCCGAGCAAAACTGTTGCAAAGCCACTCTCTGGTCCACCTCAAAGGTCGGCAACCCCAAAACCCAAGCCTTCGGGTCTCAAAGGGCCACCACCTCGTCAAGCCTCAGAACCAGCAGCAGAGCCAGTTGACGGGGCAAAGGCGCTTGATTCATTGATTCAAGTTCAACCTGATTCGGTCGAATTGAGCGTTGGAAGCAGCGTTGAAGAGTGGTCGCAATTACCACCGGGTGGGGAATATGATTACGCCATGGATCAGACTGTCTACAAGGGTGAAGCCTGCGGAATATGGCGGATGAATGAAGACAAGACATTCACTCGAATCGAATAGAAAATGTTGGGCTTACCTTCTTCAACAGGAGGCTTCTGTGCATGAGCATGAGCCAGGAAGACACCCAAGATGTCTTGCGTGTGCTGGCCATATGTTTCCGAGAAGGAGCGAGCCTCGATGCCCTCGATTTGGAACGAGTCATGTCCTTCGACATGGAATGGCTCTCACCAGAAGAAGCCGAGGCATCCGTTCAAGCCCTGATCAAAGCAGGATGGTTGTCGGGTTCGCAAGAGGCCCTCACCCCAACAGTGTCCCTTCAGGGCATCACTTCACCACTCGGTTGGTTCCCACGCCCATCACGCTTGCTTCAGCCGTCAAACCCCATCACGAGTGAGGAGCCAAAACGCGACAAAGAATCGCGCTCAACACCGCTCCCAAACGCTCCAACAGGTGAGGCAAATGCAAAGGCCAAACCAGCCCAGGTGAACGACGACCCACGCTCGAAGTTGACGCCAAGATTGACTAAATTTATCGCTCGACAATCTCAACTTGCAGTCGAAGAGGTCGAGCGAAGAGCAGAACGGAAAGCAAAGGCGCTCACCTATGCCAGCCACTGGGTATGCCTAGCGTTGGTAGCCCGAGAGCAAGGCCTAGCGATGGAAGACATTACCGCTGCGCTTTCAGTGTATTGATCATCCTTCGATGATGGTGCCGTCGCTCACTTCGACGACCTGTTCCTTGTTACGTGCAGACAATTCCACAAGCACCGGCAATAAAATCAGGGAAAGCAGCAGCGAAAAGAACACTGTAACCGCCGTGATAAGGCCGAAATCCTGAATCACTGGCATTGGTGAGAACAGAAGAACCATGAAACCGAATCCTGTGGTCAAGGCACTCATAATCAACGCAACCCCAGTTGTAGAAAGGGCTGCTCGAAGAGCCTCCCAATGCGTGTCTCGTCGTTCGAGTTCCACTTCGAAGCGTCGCCACATGTGAATCGAATAATCGATGCCTATGCCCAAAGTCAGGGCGGTGACCATGACCGTCAATACGTTCCATTTCAGACCAAGAGCGACCATTGAACCTGCAACCCACAATGAAGCCAAAGCAACAGGGAACAAAACGACGACTGCAGGGAGAACTCGGCGAGTCAACAACAACAGCACAACACTGGACACGACCAAAGAGATCAGCGTAGTTTTGATTTGAGACACGCTGAGACCATCGAGCACAGTTTGCAAGACCACCAAATCACCAGTGACGTGAAGTTCAGCATGGTCGACGAGGTTATCACGGAGTGTACCCCGTTCTTCTTCAGAGCCAAGTTCCTGCTCGACCTGGGCAATGACCCGCTCAGCTTGGGTCGAAGTGGAGGCTTCGACACGAACTTCATTGCGCAAAAAGGTGATGCCATTCGAATCCATTGCCACGCTCTGAGCTACTCGTTCCGCCCATGTTTCGCCGCTTATGGCATCGGCTACAGTTTGATTTGTTGAAAGTTGCAAGAACACTTCAGCGAGGTTGCATCCAAGATCTGATTCGCTGACGTAAACATCACCGTCGAACACTTCGAGGTTGTGGGCCTCACCGAAGGATTCGTTTCGCAAGATGGCATCACGAAGAACAACATAGGGTCCTTCATAGGCTGGCGAGGGAATGCGTTCATCGGTCCCAACCACATCGTGATTCGAAGTTAAATCGGCATGAAGCCCCTGTATTTGTTCCAAGAGGAGCGAATCCCCCGGAATATTGGATTCGCCTTCCACTGGTTCAAACAGAATGTAGAGTAATTTCCATCCAGCACTGTCGTAGTTTTTGTCAAGATCGTTCCTGACGTCCATAATTTCCATTTCTGGATCCACAAAGTCACCCAAATCGAAATCCGTCTCCAACGATGCCGCGCCGAACACCGATGCACCTGAAATCAAAATCGTGACGAGAATAACGGCTACTTGCTGCTTTTGTTGGAGGGCAACGATTCGATCGACAAGTTTTGGCATGGTGATCGGCTTTGCTTCCTTCTTGACTGCAGCTGAACGGAACACGACATGGAGTGAACCGACCACAACCGTCGCTGAAACAAAAGCACAAACGACGCCAAACGCCAGCGCATAACCGAACGTTGCAAGTGGAGGAAGAGGGGAAATAATGTTGGCTAAGAAGGCTGCAACGGTGGTCACAACTGCGAGCAGAAGAGGGACTGAGAGGCGAGCGCAAGAACGCAACCAGGCTTCTGCTTGGTTCTCATGCTCTTTACGAATTGCTGCATAGGCTCGCTGAAGGTGGATAGCGTAATCGATCCCTAGCCCGAGCACGAGCGGAGCGACAGCTACTTCCAGTGCGGTGAATTTTGCTCCAAGCAAGTTCATGACCCCGTAAGTCCAAATCAGCGCCGAGGACAAACCTACGAGCGGGAACAACACGTCTGGTATGGAGCGGAAGGCAAGCGCAAGCAAGACCACAACCACCACCAAAGCCAGCACGACAAGGAGAGCCAAGTTTTCGAATGTACCTTCATCGATGTCGTATGAGATGAGATCAAGTGAGACGACACCGTAATCGAGGGATGAGTCGGTCGAAAGGATTTGGAATTCATCTCGCAGTTGGTCTTGGAGAATTTTTCTGTTTTTCTCGTCCAGGTCCGGGTCGACTTCGAGGACCCAAAGCGTTGTCGATGCGAATGGGGCCGCACTGCCGTTGCCAGTTTCAAGATAAGCACAGGTGGAATCAATGCTCAAATCCTTGTTCAACAATGCTGAAGAAGCATAAGTGGCGGCTGAAAGCAACTGATCATCACTTGTCATGGTGCAGGTTGTGTTGTCTTCAAAAATCAAGTCCAGCATGTGTTCCCAAGAGGTGACGTCGGCCAGCAGGGTACCGTCCCCTTCTTCATCCAAACTCAATTGAACAATGCCCGGTGCTGTGGTCCAGACTTTGATCATCCCTCCTCGAGATTCAGAAGCGTTTTTGATCACGCTAAGGTGTTGATCCATCGTTTGAAGATTTTCAATAGAAAGAATGTTTGAGCCGTCGTCAGCAGCTACTTCGATGAATAAAGGACGAGTTTCGTTCGGGAAGTATTGGTGAATTCGTTCATGTGCATCGTTGGCTTCAGAGTCCGGAGCGAAATCGGCCAGATCGGTGTTGAAATTTGGAGGCGATACGGCAAGGTGAGCCATCAGTCCAACGGTAATGATACCGACCACAACCAAGATGGCGATGGCTGAACGTTGGAACAAACCTGCACTCTGGGCCATCTTAGCCTCGAGTGCGGAAGTATCCATGCTGTTCTCCAACTCAAAGCACTACAAAAGGAAGGGGGTTGCTCAGCATCAGCACGACCTCCTTTCATGCTCCAAAAAACGCTTATCAGTGCCGTCATACAGCAACATCCACGTCACAATTGTTGGGCGAACTGTGGGAGAAGGTTCAAAACAAGTAGGCCAGTGGGCGAACTGGTCATCATGCCTGTGAAACTGCTCCTTCGAGAAAAGAACGAACTGCGCCTCCGCATTATCGGCGAAAGCCACACGGCTCTCCAGATGCTCCGTGAGCGACTCAACAACCACAAAAACGTCGAGTACGCAAACTACTTCCCAGGCCATCCTGAACTGGACGATCCTGAATTTTACATTCGAACCAAAGGCAAGAGCGCATCCGACAAGGTCCTGCGTGACCTCGTTTCCGATCTTGCTGGCGAATTTGCAAGCACTTCCCTGTGAACGGGGGTGCCTTCTTGACCGCCTGGACTGATGCACTTGCAGAAGCCATAGGCTTGGACGGCTACGCAACCAACACCGACGGAGTTGGTGGCGTTCTCAAAGCCCGAGTCACCGACTTCCGTGTCGAGGAAATCTCCACACCAATTCACATGGACAACAAGGGAAGGTTCACGGTCGCGAAAATCACCCTTACCAATTGGGAAACAAATCGCTTTTGCAACAACTTTGCCAAGGCACTCAAGATCCCAAGAAATCGTATCTTCTTTGCAGGAACCAAGGATAAACGTGCGGTGACACAGCAATTGTTCGTCATCGATGCGCCACAAAAAAAGGTCGCAGAGGTCGAAATGCCCGATGTGGAAATAGAAGTTCTTGGACGCACCCATCAGAAAATTGGCTTTGGCAACCACCGTGGCAATCGCTTCACCATCGTTGTTCGAGGTTGTGCCCATGATGACGGTACGCCAATGAGCACAGAAGACGCCATGGCTGAGGTCGAACGCATCCAAGCTGAAATGGCTGCAAAACTTGGCGATAACACCTTCCCAAATTGGATTGGCCCACAGCGTTTTGGCTCTGGTCGCCCGGTGACGGCAGAAGTTGGAAAGCACGTTATCGCCGAGGACTGGGAAAAGGCCGTTATGACTTACATCGCCATGGAAGGCATGTCTGAGAACGCCGATGTACATGCTTTCAGAGCCCATGTGCGCAAGCATGGCCCAACCGAAGAAGGGTTGGAACTCGCACCTCAGTGGCTTGGGTTTGAACGAAGGATGGTTGAGCATTTGCTTGCTCGACCAGACGACTTTGTTGGTGCTTTCAAAAAGCTCCCTGGTAATCTTCAACTGATGACGGTCCACGCTTTGCAGTCGGTTGTGTTCAACAAATCCCTCCACGCCCGTATTCAAGCAGGGATGCCGATCAGCCGCCCAGTTGCAGGGGATTTGGTCGGACGTATTGATGAAAAAGGCCAGTTGCAGGCATCCAGTTGCGTCAATGTTGAAGAGCGGACACTACCAAGAATTTCACGAAACTGTGAGATGGGCCGGCTCGTCACAACAGGTCCACTCCCTGGAAGTGAAATCAACACCTGTGAAGGAAAGTCCGGCGAAATAGAAGCAGCTATCATCGAAGGAATGAAGCTCCACGATGTCGATTGGAACGTCAAGGCAATTCCTCGACTGTCGACCAGAGGAACCCGGCGAGCCCTCGTGACTGAATTCAATGAACTCGCCATCGACACGGTGCCCATCGCTAATGATGAATCGATGGGCGAGCGGTGGAAGTCTGGCCCTGGTGAGGACAACCGCTGGCACCCCGAAGGCGCATGCATTCGATTCAGATTCATTCTTTCGAGCGGAAGTTACGCAACGACCTTGCTTCGTGAATTCATGCAAGGACCACTGAGCCAACTTTAGGTAATTGCACCAACCTCGGCTGGCGTCAATCCTTCTTTGTTGGGATCAAATCTTTGACCATTTGAACCGCTTTATTTTCAAGCGAAGTGAGGGTCGTTGCCAAAGCGTTTTGCTCAGTGCCCCTTTCTTTCCACAAGGGTACCATAGAGGTCCAAACGCCTTCACCCTTCAGGCGAGAGTAAATGGCTGCTGCGATATGAATGGCAATGAGAGCGTAACTTAGGTCGGCCGCAAAGCCATGCAGGCCAAGGGCCATTTCCATCAGAAAGCCATCTTCCACACCTCGTGTGAACAAGCCTGCAATCGCCAATCCAGTCAGGGGAAGCAAAGCCAAACAAGCATACATCGAGAGGTGCACAGTTTTTGCGAGGTACTTGTGTGCTCTAGGTACGGGTTCACGTGCACCAAGAAATGTCTCAAAGCGACTCATGTAGAAATATCGAACGAGGACAATGATGAGAAAAGCACTCGCAAAAGCCACTTCAAACACGAGCAATTTTTGGTCGTGAAGCTGATCGAGATCGTCGAGTTGCTTGAAGATACCATAGGCATAGAGGATCACAAAAGCCCAGTGGACAACTTTGGCGAGCAAGGTGTGCGATTGTCCTATACCAAACCCTCCATGAGTCAGTATGTTATGCTGGTCGTTTTCAACACTGCAAAGGCGTCAAAACGATGCTTCGTGCCTCTAGAGTGGCTCAAATGAGGCCCATCGAAAGAACTTCGATCTCTCCAACACCGTGGATTTCGGACATGCGTCCTTCCAAGGCATCAGCCAGACCTTCGCCGTCGTTCATGACCACGTGGACTTGAACAAACTTGAGGCCAAACGCAAGAGGCTTGACTTCCACGGATTGAATGTTGTACACATCATCGCCCATTGCGGTGATGGTTGTTGCGATTGCGTCTGCATCGACATCCTCGACATCAGAGTCTGGATTGATTTTGTATGTCATGACTACCATACCCATACAATCACCTCAGGGCCCCTGGTATCCACAAGATGGACAGACGTAGGTCACGCCTTGATTTCGGCAGCGAGGGCTGCGACCAATGGGTGCACCGCACCCTGGGCATGGGAATGTGGTGGAACCGGTTTCTTCCAAAGGAACGCCGGATGATGTACAGTTCGTTGCTCTCTCACTCATAATGGACCCTCAGGAACATTTCGCCCACGCCCTCCCCTTCTTTATGGTTGCGTGCTCCATCACCTCCAACAGCGCTTGCCAACCAGCAAACTGCACTGGGTGTTTTCGCACCACTGAATGCGATTTAACGATCGAGGACAGTCAATGTACCATCCATGCCCGTGCTGATGACCAGTTCACCGTTTCTGCGACGGCACCAGCCATGAGTCAGGCGGATGATGTCTCCGACTCGGATGCGCTGTGTTTGTTCACCCCATAGAACGAGCCCAATGATCCCAGATTCATCCCTCCCACAAGCAGCAGCAACGGGCCCTGTGTACCGTTCGGAAGCAATCTGACGGACCGGATAGACCCGAAGAACAACCAGCTCAACTCGATGTACGGGCGCATTGTGGCGCAAATCATTGCACAATTGGCGCGCCGGTCGTGGGTGTTCTTGCTTCTGGTGTGTCGATGGTAAACGGTCCATGACCTGTCCGTTCAACCTTAAGGGGCTTCAATCTATTCAGCTTTCTTTTTTCGAACAGAAAAGGACGATTTGATGATGTCGGGGCTTTCTTCAATGTCATCGCCACCGAGTTTGATGTTCAAAGCAGCCTCATAAGTTTCAAGAATCGAGAGATTCTTTGCTTTCCAAGGCATGAAATTTCTGCACACTAAATACACTTCAGATGAAGAGTTTCTCGAAGCGTGTGGTGCGAAGCGGCGTACATCGGAAAAGTAAGGTTTGACCGCAACAATCAGTTCTTCTACGCCAACGCCCTGGAAAAGTTTGGTTGTGAAAGAACCACCTTTGCATAAAAGGGGTAAAGAAAAGTCGAACACTTGGGCGACCAAGGTCATAGCCACGGCTTGATCCATATCCCACTTCCCAGTGATGTTGGGGGAGATGTCGGAAATAACCGCATTCAGCGGCCTACCCTTCAATTCAGCAAGCATACGCTCTTGGGCGTGTGGATCTGTGATGTCACCGGTGAGGAGCAATGCGCCCTCAACCGGCTGACACGGTTCAAGGTCGATACCGAGAACGAATCCGCTCTCGCCAACCAATTCCATACCAACTTGGGCCCATCCACCGGGATGACACCCGACATCGAGGAGCACATCGCCTTCACGAATCAGATTGAAACGTTCTTGGATTTGCTTGAGTTTGAACGCAGAACGGGCCCTGTAGCCACTTGCCTTTGCTTGCCGACGCCATGAATCTCGCTTGTGATTTTCAATCCAATGGTCGGCCACTTGACTCCCTCCGCAAACCCCACTGGAATTCGACCTGTTGAAGAAACCTCGCCTCAAATCCATCTTGAACAAAGGGATGAAGGAGGTCGCCCTCTTCCCCGGAGCATGGCAGGTCAACCAAGGAGGGCCCAGCGTAAAAGCTGGTTTGTTCTGCTCCTCGCCGTTGGCCTGCTTCAAGCACCCATTTTAGCTCAGGCGATGGTTGTCGATGTCGGAACTCCTCTGGAAGAGGGCATCGAAACGAATTTTGGTGGGCGCAGTCTGCTCGTCGAAGAATTGACCACCACGTGGTGCGTGTCCTGTGCTGAAATCGACCCATACTTGGTCGGTGTCGCAGATTCACATGGTTCTCGAATCGCACTGATGGCCTACCACCCAAACGATGGACAAGACGCCTTTGCTCCAGAGGCCGCACAACATCGGATCGAACGATTGCGCGCAATCAATGCTGACCTCCCCGGAACGCCCACCTTCATGGTTGAAGGCGGCTTCTATCGCACGGGGACTGACGCTTGGGTTGATGTTCAGCGGGACATCCTCGATGAGGAAGTGACCCGACAAACTTACACCAAATTAAAATTCACAATCCAGCAACAGGGAACAATGATCACCGCCTCTATTTCAGGGTTCGAAGGGCATGCAAGCAATGGCTCTCAACTCACGTTCTTGCTTTTAGAACACGGCAAGGAGGTACCGAAGGACACCATCAACCCTGGCGAGGCCACAAGGGATCGTGTCGTCATTGGGACGTCTGAATGTTTGATTGCAAACAATTCAGTTACGACAACATTGGGCCTGGTTGAAGCGACTGCCTCAACCGGATGCACGAGCGATTTTTCGATTCAATTCGAAGCCCTAGATTCGTTCAGTGTGGTGCTGATTCATGAACAAGCATTCAGTTCGCTTGAGCAACGGGAAGATCTCGGAAGTTTTGGAGCGTTGGAATTCGCCTACCGTGGACGAAGCGTGGACGATGCGTGGAACCCAGTATGGATCGTCTTGGCCACAGCAGTAGCAACAGGGCTCCTCATTTTCCAAAAAAGGGAAACAAAAGACGACAAATAGGAATTTACCTCCTGATTGTTACCTTTTGATGCCATAAAATGGAAAATAACCGACGCATTGACCCGATGCATTGATAACCCTCGAAGAACAAAATAATACCATGGCAAAAACATGGGAAGATGTGACATGGGAAGACAATGAACCGCTCAAGGAGTGGGTTGTTGAATATCGAGTGACCATTCAGGGGGTTGACCACCATCACCTGAGCATGCTTTGGGGCGAAGATCACACGGGTGTTCAGCAGCATTTACTCGCGGAGTTGAAGCGAACATACAGTGGTGAAGAGCGAATCGATGTGACGGTGCTCAGAATGGAACTGGTCGAAACAGAGGTTGATGCGCTTCTGTTCGAGGGTTGCTTTACGCCTTAATCAGCGTGCTTTGTAGTGGACTTCGATGGTCTCACCGTTCAATAAGAGGTAATCATCGAACGAATTAACACGGTTTTCCTCGGATGCTTGTTCGTCAGAATTGAACACATACATCGACATCTCATGCGTTTCATTAGCACGATGATCAAACACACCTGTTTCGTCAAAATGAACGCCCCAGATATCAAAAAATACCCCCAATGGAACATCACCCGCATCGTTGAGTTCAATGTGAAGAAGGCCGCCATCGTTGTGCGTGTGAACCGCATGCATGTTGCCCCCGTTTTGATTGCAGACACCTGAGTTGATGCCGATGCTTCCTGGGATGACCTGCTGCTCATCGTCAATGAAAATCTTGAGCGTGACATGGTCGTGGCGAGCAAGTCCGTCGTGATCAAGGCAAACGAAGGCCAATGGGTCTGGTTCATCAGCAGTCGACCAGAGTCCGCTTGCCTCTTCCACGCTTTCCTGTTGACCGAGCAACACCAAGAGAGCGATGATTCCACCTAAGGCAACGGTGCCCCAAAAGGCTCGTTCATTCGCCATAAAATCACACCCGTCCTCAGCTGTTCCATTCCTTCTCACCATGCATCATGCGCAACTGCACGAATCCAGCAAGGGCAACAATATTGGCGATGTGAGCCATTGTACAGAACTGGCAAATCTTGCCCATTTCAACTTCGTAGGAAACGAGCAAGCCAATGACACCAAGACCGATAAACGTCATGAATGTGCCGAGGTCGATGAAATTCTTGACCCAACTTGCAGTTGGCTCTTTTGAGGAGGCGTAGGAGAAGAACAAGAGCAAAGAAAACGTGCACAGGCCAACCATGCCCCACGGTACATCGAGGACTGGCATGGTGTTGTAGTTGGCGTTGCCAATCACATCATCGCACGAAAAGATCGTATTTGAGGCGCAAAAATTAGCCCCTTCACTGACCTTGGCGTGGATCCACTGCGTTTGAACAGAAACTGCAAGGCCACCAAGAAGCGTGAGGTTCAGCCCCGAAAGGATTCGGCCCCTGCGGCTTTTGAGTGAAGGAAAGCGATCACTCAGACCGAGGAATATCGATTCTGAGCCAGGGAGAATCAAAAGCAAACCAATCAACACTGGCAGTCCATAGCCGGCCAAAAGAAGGGTCGTTGTCTCCACTTCAAGCACCATCCTGGTCTCGTGTAACGTGTGTCAAAATAGCATCGATGTAGGTGTTTTGTTCCCCGTCCCCATCATAGTCGCCAACATTGGTCCCACCGTTGGAAACCCAAGCAATGATGCCGTCTGGTTGAATTAAGAAGTACGTCGGAGTTCCTTTAATGCCCCATTCGTCCATGTTTTCTTGGTCAAGATCATCGATGTAGGTGATGAGGGTGTGCGCTGAACCGTCTCGATTTGCGCAATCCTGACCAGCACACTCCTGTCCGGTTGATTTATCCCTGAAAGCTTCGATTTCAGCACGGGATGAATCATGGCCTTGGATGTCCAATTGCGTGGCGCTGGCAAAGAAATTTACTTGTGCGCCCGTCCATTCAGGGTTTGTACCGTGGAAAGCGGTCGATGCTTCACCAAACAATTCAGCAGAGCGAACACAGTATGGGCAGTCGGTATCCATAAATTCGATCATAACCCAGTCGCTGGTCACATTGCCATCCCATGTGGTATCAAACTCTTGGCTAAAATCAAACGATGACCAGCCGTTGCCTGAATAGGCATACCCGTCCAAAAGCGGTGCTCGTTCACCTTCTTCGGTTCCAGTTGCAATGCCGTCTGTGGTGAAAGCGATGATGAGAATACCAATAAAAAACAGGGTTGAAATTTTCAAGGCTGCATCGCTGAGGGTGCTTGCTTCATCGTCATAGGTTTGCTTCATGAGTTCATCTCCTTATCTAGACCAATTTCTTCAATCAGTGCGAGTGCGGTGTGCCTGATGGCTTCTTCGCTGTTGTAACGCACATCAAATCCTGTTGAAAGCATCTTCTCTATACCAAGCATGGCTCGAGGGATATCCCCCGCCCAACCTCGGTCGCCACCGGTGTACTCTATGCTCGCATCATGGCATCCAGTTGTGTCCACAACAATCTCGGCGATGCGGCGGACAGAGGCGGTATCATGGCTGCCAAGATTGTAGAGGTTCAAAGGTTCGTCCTTGCAGGACATGACGTGAAGGATGGCATCGGCGCAATCGCCCACTTCCATGTATGATTTTTCTTGCAAGCCGTTGCCGAGCACCTCGAGACGAGATGGATCTTTCTTCAACTTGTGAATGAAATCGAAGATGACTCCGTGTGTACCTCGGGTTCCGATAATGTTGGCAAAGCGGAAGATGTAGGCCTGAAGTCCGAAGGTACCAACCCAACTGCTGATCAGTCCCTCACCAGCTTGCTTACTGGCACCGTAGAGTGAAATTGGCAGGCACGGGCCGTGGTTTTCAGGTGTTGGCATGGGTGCATCTTCACCATAAACCACTGATGAGGAAGCAAAGGCGATGGTTGGCACGTCGTTCAACCGCATGGCCTCTACGATGTTGTAGGTCGCGAGGGTACCTTGCTTGAGATCGGTATCGGTGATTTGGGTTCCAAGACGAATATCCGGGTTGGCTGCAAGGTGAAACACGCAATCAATCCCTTTCATGGCAGCCTCTACGTCATCGAAATTGGTGATGTCAGCCTGGATTAAAGTAGCCTTCCCACTGTCGAGGTGGGCCTGAATGAATTCCAAATTCCCCGAGGAGAGGTTATCGATGACAACCACCTCGTCACCACGCCCAATCAAACGGTCAATCAAATGGGAGCCGATGAATCCTGCACCGCCTGTTACCAACGCTCGCATGGCTTGAACAATGGTGGCCTGCGTATGAGGCTTTGCTCCACACGACGATACCATGGGTCTTATGACCGAAGACGGAAATGGTTCAATTTGTGCATCGCCAAGCGGTGTACGGATGTGAAAACATGAGCAAAAAAAACCAACAACAAACAAATGAAGCCCAAGATATGAACAACAACCTTCTGGTCGGTTACGTCCGAAGAAGCAACGCTGGTGGTGCCCTCAAGGTGTCGATCAACACAAGCGCCTTTGGTGATTGTTCAACCTATGTGACAAGCGATGGTCAGGCCTACGTGCCCCTCGTGATCTCGCTGAATGCCTTGACAAAGGTCCTCAACGGTGAGCGAGCTGTGACCACCTTGAGCCAACTTCAAGACTGAGGCAAACCGCCTTGATCTGAGGTACATCTCATCTATGATGAGCACCTGCTCTGCGCAGAAGCCGTCCTCACACCGCTTCGGCGGGTTGAAGGACCTAACCCCTTAATCGCAAAAGTGAATCAATACAACAATATTGTCTATACGACTAAATAGGTCTACATTAGCCCCTAAACGGTGAAAACCATGGTGAAACAGGAGCAAACGCCTCCCTCTTTCGTTGTTGCTGGTATGCCCATGTACAACGAAGAAGAAACCATTGGGACCGTTGTAACCACCGCACTGCGCCATGTTGACGCGGTGATCTGTATCGACGACGGGTCTTCTGATTCAAGCGCTCGAATCGCAGAAGCATGTGGGGCAATCGTCTACCGCCATCGTTCAAATCGAGGGTACGGCGCTGCACTCAAGACGCTGTTCATCCAAGCAAGAGAAATGAACGCAACTGCACTTGTAGTGCTTGACAGCGATGGACAACACGAAGCTGGGGACATTCCCAAACTCCTCCAACCTATTTTCTCTGGAGAGGCCGATTTCGCCATTGGTTCTCGCTTCATCAACGGTGGTGGCGGAACAGACATGCCAGCCTACCGCCGCCTTGGTATCAAGGTCATCACAGCAGCAAGCAACCTCTCAAGCGACCTGGGCATCAAAGACACACAATCAGGGTTCAGAGCGTTCTCTAGCACTGCTTTAGAACGCCTGCGGTTCGATTCAGAGGGCATGGAATTGTCCCTAGAAATGCTTGAAGATGCTCGAGAAAAGCAATTGAAAATTCTCGAAATACCAACCGTGATCCGATATGATGTCCCCAAGGGCTCAAACTTTACCGCGGTATCTCATGGTTTCACCGTGTTGACCTGGGCCATGCTTTCTCTTTCTCAAAAGAAACCACTTCTGGTCCTTGGACTGCCCGGCATTGGCCTGTTGGCAACAGGGGCTGCAATGGGTCTGAACGTCGCACAAGGCGTCACCACCCAAATTGACAGCATCGTTGGCCCGGGTCTTTCCGCAGTGTGGATTGGTGTGCTTGGCCTGTCGCTCATGGCAACCGGCTTGGTGCTTCAGAGCGCTCGAGGCTTCCTCCGCCATCTGCTTGTTCGTGAATTCGGACTCGACTGATGTGGTTTGAGAGCAGCGCAATCGCAGCGTTTGACAGAGCATCATTCAAGACCCTGCTCATCATGCCACATCCATGGCAAGTGAATCTGGCGATGGAGGAAAACTCCTCACCGGTTTCCTAGAACCTCTTTCGGAGTTCCAAAAGCGTTTCAAAAATGAATCGATGCGTCGAGTCGACTCGATGTACGGAAACATCCTCGCTTCCCCAATTATGGTCGTCGTTTTGCTCATGATTGTGGCTGGTATTTTTGGCAGCCAAGGTTTGGATTTTCAAGAACAGATTGACGACGACGTCGAGATCTTTTTGCCAGATGGCGCCCCTTCAACGGAATTGCTTCTCGAAGTGCGAGAAGAATGGTCAACGGACATTGCTGTAATCTATATACAGACGCCTAACGCCGACAACCCATCGTTTACAACAAACATCACGAATGAGCAATTCCTCAAAGAAATAAGTTGGGTTGAGGGCGATGATGACAATGCAAATGGTGCTTCAACCCAACGTGGAATTGATTACGATAAGGAAGACCATGGGCGAAATGATGGTGTGCTCTGGATTATTTCACCAGCACAGGTCATCAAGGAAGTGAACTCAGCAGACGGACGATTCAACAATTCACTGTGCGTCCACGGCATCAACACTCGAATCCCAGTCGATGTCGATTGTGACCTACCGGGCGGTGGACGCTATGCAATCCCAGACCAGCAGCGAATCGACCAAATCATCGAGGAATCCGACGGTGGTTTCGATGCCTTGTTCAAAGACACCAACGATATGGACCCCTTCTACGATAGCGATGGGGATGGTAACACCACCAACGACATGGACGGGGATGGTATTTGGGACACAGCGGCCATTTTGGTTGGCATGAAAAGCGACCTCTCTGAGACGAAGGATTTCGAAGACTTTTCAGAACTTCTAGCCCATTTCCAAGCCGTCATCGATGATCGGCCAACTGAATATCAGGAAACGGAGATGACGGTGACAGGACTGACTAAGGTTCTCGAAGACATATCCGACGCAATCTACGAAGACCTCTTGATGATTTTGCCATGGTCGATTTTATTCACAGTGTTGGTCATCACCGCACTGCATCGATCGGCAAAGGTGGTCGTGATTACGGGGACCCCCATTGTGATGGCGCTTGCAGTCACTTTTGGAAGTTCGGTGATCCTTGACATCACCCTCACCCCGATGATTGTTGCAACATTCCCAATTTTAATTGGTTTAGGCGTCGATTATGCCTTGCATATGGTCAATCGCATCGAAGAGGTACGGCGTAAAGAAATCGACAAAGCCAACGATGAAAATGCTCGACGGCGACGTTCAGGCGAGGCTTTGCAACCGGTTCCCGACTTATGGGACATCAATTTCTATCGAGACTGTGTGCTCGAAATGACCCGTTCAACGGGCGTGGCGGTGTTCTTGTCCGCCATGACGACTGTGATTGGTTTCTCTGTGCTCATCGCCCCGACGATCGTCCCCATTTCCCCAATCCGTTCAGTGGGTATCACCCTGGTGATCGGCATCACATCGACACTCATCTTCAGCATCATTTTGGTCCCGACGCTTGCTTGGTTGCTCAAATTCAGCAAAAGAACCAACCCCTCAATGTGGAAAAACATCGGCACTTGGCCAGTCAAGTGGTTCTTAGTCATCCTGCTGGTTTCAGGCAGTGTGACTGCCTATGGCGTTGCGAATCTGGACAAAATGGACGAACCCATCACCGGATCTTCAGAAGCGCCTGATGGCATTGCATCGCTGGACTCACTTGCTAAGTATTCACGAGAATTCAGCGGCGGTCAGACTTCATTGTTCATCTTTAATGCCGAGGAACGCACTGCAGAAGCGCAAGCGAACAACACCGAGAACATCAGAGACCTGCCCGTGTTGGACGCCATCGATGCACTCGAAAACCAAATCGACCAGGTCGATGAAACCAACACCACCAGCATCATCACCTTCCTGAGAACCATTCCAGCAACCATCACCTTAACCGATGGTGTGACGCTCTACGAAGGCAGTCTTTGGGATCTGCTTCACGATCCGTGCTGGGAAAGCAATGATCCAATCCAATGCAACGTTTGGCTCGGTCTGGAATTGACCGGACCTGAAGGTCGTAAGGGGCTTAGAAAGGACATGGTCAACGCCGTGTTTGACACCTTGACCGAAGAAGTTCGCTCGATGCTGTTGAACGAAGCGGGAACAAAAGCCATCGTCTACGTCACTCAGCCGTATATGAACCTCAATGTAGCAGGGGAGCTTCGAGATGAAATTGATGGATTGCTCTCCGAAGAGCCCGAAGTGGCAAAAACAAGTACTTCTTTACTTACAGGCGGGCTACCTGTTTCGCTTGACATCAATGATGGTATTCACGACACACAAAGTTTGACCACCATCGTGACCTTGTTGTTGTTGACCGTCGTGTTGGCCATTGTCTTCCGTTCGCCACGGCTTGGTATTTACACGATGATCCCGGTTGCTGTTGTCATTCTTTGGCAACCTCTGCTCATGCAGAGTGGCGATGTCAACGTGAACATCTTTACCGCCATGATTGGAACGATTGTGTTCGGTATCGGGGTGGATGATTCAATTCACGTGATGCATCGCATTCAGGAAGAAGGCGAAACACCGACGGGCATAGCGAACGCCATCGAAGAAACTGGTCAGACCATTTTTGAAACGACAATTACGACGATTTCTGGAATTGCTGCTGGGTTCCTTGCTGCGTTCCCCGGCCTCGAGAATTTCTTCATGATCATGTGTTTGCTGATTTTCTTTGCTTTCGTCACAAGTGCGTTCTTGCTCCCTGCAGTGATCACGCTCGAGCACACTGCTCGCAGCAAATTGCTCGGAGAAGAAGATTGGCGAGACTACGGGGACGGCATTGCTTTAGCATCGCCAATCTCGATGAAACCGCTGGACGCAGTGCTTGAACATTGAAGCGCAACGAGAGTGGAGGGAGTAGGGAGTAAGCCCCTTTCTGTTACCTCTCGGTGACCGCATTCAACTTAGCATCCTACCTGTCCCTCGGCGTGCCGCTTCGACGGGACTGTTTGGACTTGCTCCGACGGGGTTGCTCGTCTCATCGACCACAAGGCAATCTCTGTCTTTCAACGTCATTGTACACACCTTGCATCGTTCGTTTCTGCTGCATTGACCTGACCATTTCTGTTCTCTTACTTGTGTAAGCCGTCTGCACTGTGGAGAGGGGACTTTCCTCAGAGTCGAACTCTGTCAGCGATCCTCCTACTCCCTCCAAGAAGGCCTTCACCGTCGAGGATTCAAACCCTTCGCTAGCAGATCCAATTCACTGGTACGGGTTTTCGCCAGGGGAAGAACTCGCTTGTTCAGCGCCGTAGGGGCCTGATTCTGGGGCATCCACTGGTTTGGATAATGTCGGCAGTGCCTTGTCAACGGCCTTGCTCTGCTCGACGTTCCAATTCTTCGGTTGAGGGGATTGGAGGCCAAACAACAAGACCGCTACGAGGGATACGCTCAGCAAAAAGATGATGATTAAAAGAACCGGGTTGACGGCAGCCACACTTCCAAGAACCCCTTCAGTTCTTGGCTCATCAACAAACACCGTGTTTGTTTGAGCCGAAGGCCCACTGATAATGTGGTATTCAATCCACATTGTGCCAGAGCGATCCGGCATCCAATCCTTGCTGTATTCCAATTGCCCGCCAGCTGGAATTTGGATTTCCCGAGCGTCAATTCGAGTTCTTGCCCCGTTGCTTTCAACGCGTTCCACAAACATTTGAGCCAAACCATCAGCCCTGCCGTTGTTTTCAATGGTCACAGCCAAGGTGACAACATCGCCTTCGGCCAGATCTTTTGACGGCTTCATGCCAGGATCAAGGAAGGTGTATTCTGCAACCCGTTGCTCGAGAGCCCAAACGGATAAGGGCGCATCGAGATCGTTGAAAATCGGCACCATTGGGTAACCTGCAACATCTGAACCCGTGACGTAAATTCTTAATTCGAGGGCTTTTGAGCGCATTGTGGTGGTCAACTGCTCATCGAGGTTCAACTGAGCCTCTGTAGGGATCATCGAACCGTAAGCCCTGCCGCCAACCACCTCGAGCATGACTGAGCCGTTGACGATGATCGGACTTGACAAACCAAGACCCTCTTCATGGACAGCCCAGTTCAGCGTGAGGCTTTCTTCATTCAATCGGTCTTCCTCATCGATCATGATCTCGAACTTCAAATCAGCCCACGAGGATTCTTCGATGACACCACTGACAGGTGGTGAGGCAACCCCTACAACACTTGGGGCCTGAGGGTCGACGATGAAATATGCAAATGGAGCGGGTTCTGTTCGGTCAATGGCACCGTTCGGAGGATCTGAGAGTGAGGTTGTGAGCCCGTAGGTGCCAGGTGAGAGCGGGGCTGTGATGGTGTCGGAAAACGAACCATTTATTGATTCCATGACAGACTCTGTACCGCCGATATCGACCTGCAGATCAACGGATTGAACAACTGGATGTTGAGAACGGTACCAAACTAAATCTCCGCTCACGCCTATTTCTGAGCGAGGCTGAATCCATGTGCCCAAGGCGTCCATGGGTGTGCCCTCAACATCAAAGGACATGCTTGTTTGAGGGATTTCAAATTCGCCTGAGAACCGCCAATCAAGTAATGGTAGGCTGGCGACGTTGGATTGCCCAGAACGATCGTGAACGAGAACCGACGGCGTTCGTTTCAAACTCACATCGGGATCAAAGCCCCATTCAAGGGAGAAATTCACGTGAAACATACCCTCGGTAGAAAACACATCCTCGCTGCTCACAGCTTCCAGCAAGCAAGATTCAATTTCAACAAAGATATTGTTGCTTTCACACAGGTTGGTTGTAGCGTTCCAGGAAACGAAAACCGGCGTGTTGCGGTTGCTTGCGAGGTCGATTTCGATTGTCGCCAGGTCGGAAATTCCATTCATATCCCAGACAGGGACGCTAAGCAAGTTGTGTTCACCCGGGTGCAACCAGGCCTCACCATCGGTGTTCCAAGTTGCGGGTGTGGAACCGAGTTGAGGGGCGCCGTCATTGTTGATTTGGAGGTTAAACAAAGGCGATTCTATTGTGCCAGAAGCAAGCATAGGGTTGCCCGCTGAGTCAGCTACGTCAAGCCAACCTCGCATCATAGCGCCGGATTGGTAGGAAGAAGAATCAAAACTGTAAAGGTAATCTGCCTGAACTTGACTTCTGTTTTCAGGTACTTGCAATTCCAGAATAGACACTTCCTCAGCGTCCATGATTCCATCCATGTTGGCGTCGTCCAACCATGAGCGCCACATGTGAACATAGGCATGAGATGGTAGGACTGGACGGTCCGCAATGCGGAATTCAAGGGCGGTGTTTGGACCCGCATCCATATGATCAAAAGTTGCCACGTTCATACCCAGCAATTCTGGTGCAATCACATCGAAGTTGAACGTTGCAGTGTTTGAAACAGCGTAACTGACGCTTTGCCCTTGCAGTGGGACCAGTTCGATTCGAAGGTCCACGCTCTGTTTGCCGGAAGGAACGTTCCACGGGAAGGATGCAACACCACGATTGTACACGCTTGTGCATTGATTCTGAACGTCATCTACATAGAAACAGACATCGACGCTTCCCGAGCGAGGCGAAGGAGAATTTGCGAGCCCTTCAAAGTCCAAATCAGCCTCGATGGTGACCACTTCACCGGGGTGGAGGTATGGGTGGGCAAGTTCGGTCCCAACTCCAACTTGATTGACCGAACGCCACGATGTGAGTTGGACATCGTTCTCCACGCCTTGTGCATCGCCAAGGCCGTAGTTCATACTCACCGGAATCATTGGCCCGGAAGGCGATATGAGGTTCACTGAAAGCGTCAATGAATCTTCGTCATCCCATTGTTCCGTGAATTTGAACCTGTGGTCGATTTGAAGGAAGGAACCACTTCCAGTGATTTGCTTGGAGCCGAGGGCTCCATTATCCGACCAGACCATTGGAGCGCCTTGGGTTGAACAACCAAGGTTGCCCTCAGCTGGAAGTGAGACAAATGGACAGGTAATGTGAGAACTTCGAACCAAGCCTTGGAGTTGTAGAACCACGGACCAACCGTTAGTTTTGACGTATGAAGCAGCATCAGTCACTCCAAGAGGAGCGAAATCAAAGGTGCTGCTCACTTCAATCCATTCGGTTGAAGCAACGAAAGTATCGCTTACATTGCTCACCTGAATGGAGACTGGGTCCACTGAACTTTGAGTGTTGATTTGATCGACGGTTATGGAGATCGCACCCGTTGCGCCCATTCGAATTGGCATGCTGATCGTCTTAACCCCACCAATCGCAGTTTGCGATGTCAATTCATTGTTCAAGGCGACCACCAACGGGTCGCTTGCCGTGAAGGCCATGCTCAGCGCACCGTCATAGGGAGCGAAAATTCCGCCTGCCACAAAGGAGTTCATCGAAGAGGAGGAACCTATAGAAATACCAACTGAAGCCAAGGGCAACCCTTTCGGGCCGTGAGTTGCAACGGCCTGAGACAGTGCACTGTTGAGGTTTGCAAGTTCTGATGAAGTCAAACGAACAAAGGTCAAATCTTGAATCGTTGGTACGCTCTTGCTCACGACTTCTTGACCGTCGACGGAGAGTTTTACCGTCGGGTTGACCGAGGGGGCTGCGGGTGATGCAACTGCAAATTCAAAGGCATTCACACCATCAAGAGGCAACGCCAAATCATACAGTGCTGGTGCGCTTGGCGATGAAGCACGACTCTGCCATAGCGAACCGTCAAGGAACCCATCTTGGATCCCTAACCGTCCTACTTCTGGCAGGGCCATCGACCAGTCTGCAACGCCATCGAGGGCAACATCGAAACGCAGATCATCAACCACACTCGTGCGAATTAATTCAATGTCTAACGTGTCGAGGGTCCACGAGCCACCGGAGGAGGTCAAACGGAGTTGTGCGGAGAACTCTGGTCCATCGAACAGGTGACGGACCCCGGGCGTGATCGTGTCCCATGTTAAGCCGCCATCGACCGTTGCCTCAAGCACTGCGGAGCCACTTAGGACGCTGTTGGAAAGGATGCCGCCAAAACCACTCCGCACATTGTAAATTGGAGAGACGGCGCTGCCACTGCCGCTGAGTTGGCCTGGAGACCAAGTTTGGCTCTGCAATTGCCACCCTTGATTCGTTGGATCTTGATCAAAGTCTTCGAACAAGATCCCGTTAAAATGGAAGCCATGAACCGTTGGAATGCCCATCGAACCGCTTTGCATGTGGAGGTCCAAGCGAACCAACGGATGCATGGTCCAATCGACCACACCGAGATCTACACTGACCCCAGTCATGTGTTCAAAGCCAGCTACGGGTTGAAGCGTCACGGCATCGAGAAGGCGCCATTCGAACACAGAGTTAGCTGGTATGACCGCATCGATGTGAAGGTAACCGTAGGCCTTGTTTTCGCCTTGACCAAATTGGCTGGGTCCGAACGCCGCTGAAGTCCAGTTGCCCTCACCTGAGGAGACACCGCTTGCGGTCGGCAAGACCGATACATCGTCCACGTTCCAACCGGTGTAGGTCACCGAACTGTCCGTGGTTCCAATCCCGAAACGAACTTGGAAATTTGCGTTGCCGGCAACATAATTGGTGATCGAAATAGTTTGTGAAGTCATGGAACCGTCGTTGACAGAACCCGAATTTGAATAGACATTGACCCAGTTGCCATTGGTGCTCTTTACGGAAACATAAGCATGGTCCCAGGAGGAACTTTCAACGCCGAGGCGCTTCATGAAATCCAAGTCCCATGACCCTGAGCACGAAGAACAATCCATCACAGGGGATGTGGCCCAAATCGTTGAACCCATATTGTTTGGATAATTTCCGTTGTAGGTGTAAATGGCCTTTGTTCCGCTGCTCACGCTAGTTGCTTGGCCAAGACTGGTGTCAAAGCCCCAAAGCCATGCAGGGGAACCAAGGGTCCAGCCGTGATTGGCGTTTTCGAAATCCCACTCCCAACCCTGAGGGAGAATGCTTAGAGAAGAACCATTGACGTCCATGCCGTCATACACTGCCCCGTTTGAGAAGTCGTTTGATTCGGTCCACGAAGCGGCCATAGACGATTGTAGACGGGCGTGTTCAACATCGATATCTATGCCTTGAATCGCTTCACCATCTGGGATCTCCAGTTCGACCTTGGTGCTTGCCCCATCGGGAAAGGAACCGATCGTAATGGATTCTGCTTGGCCCAATGTCACCGCTTCGTGAGCATTTTGTTGGGCCCCTAAACTCGAGGCATCGGATGGGGTGTAGCCGAGCAAAAGAGTAGAGAGAACAAACAAGGTCACCATCGCGACCGCATGAAAACGCACGCTCCCAGCCGACCCCATGAAGGTGATGACGAACCTCGGCAGGTGAAAAGACTTCGGCCAGCAAACATGGAACCATCCCTACGGGATGCTCGATAATTTTGAAGCTAAGTTGGCGCAAAGCCTCAAGGACTCCCCTCATTGAAACGATGCCATGACCGATGTTGAAGCCCTGAAAAAAGAGGCTGGGATTGCGGCTTGCAGCTTTGTCAAAACCGGTATGAAGGTCGGGCTTGGCACCGGATCTACCGTCAAGCACACGGTCGTGGAACTTGGCCGCCGCATGGCAGAAGAGGGACTGGAAATCGTCGGCGTACCCACTTCTCTTGCGACCGAACAACTTGCTACTCAGGTGGGCATTCCACTTGTCGAACTTTCGTCGATCGATGGCTTGGACATCGTCATCGATGGTGCGGATGAATACGACCCCGATTTTCAACTCATCAAAGGCGGTGGTGCCGCATTGCTTCGCGAAAAGGTTGTCGCCCAAGAGTCTGCAGCGATGGTCGTCGTGGCTGATGACAGAAAGCGAGTCTTGGCCCTTGGAGCCTTCCCCCTGCCAATCGAGGTCACGCCGTTTGAACACCAAGCGACGATTCGTGCACTCGGGCGACTGCTTGATTGCCGAGTCAATTGCCGCATGGCGGGAGACAATCCTGTTGTCACCGATAATGGAAACATGATCGCTGATGCTCACATGGGACCCAACATCACTGACCCAGTAGGTCTTGAGGCAGCCATTCTGCACGTTGCAGGCGTGGTTCAAGTCGGATTGTTCAATGGCATGTGCGACGCAGTGGTCCTTGCTGGAGCAAATGGTGTAGAGACCATCATCAACCCCAATGGACGACTGAACTAAGTTGGCTTGAGTTGTTGTCCGTCAATCATTAAATACGACCGGAAGGACGGCGGGGTGGGCCTGTAGCTTAGTCAGGTAGAGCGATGGACTCTTAATCCATCGGTCGCGGGTTCGAACCCCGTCAGGCCCGCCAAAACGAACCCATCAAGGTGCATCGTCCACAACCACACCAAGCACGCTTGAGCGGGGTATTTTCCCAAAATTATGGGAATCATCCGATGAGGTTGGATCTGGATGGTCGCCCTCAACAAAGATCAAATCCTGTTCGATTGAGACGACCCTCTTGATGGCTTTGACAGCAGAATGAAGCGGGTGTTGGAACACGATCACAGCACCGACAACAAGCAACTCATTCGAGGATTCACAGACGAGACGTTGCCCTTCGTTGTAAGTTGGCCACATGCTGTCGCCTGAAACAACAGCGATGAATCGCTCCATATCCGGTCCTCAACTTGCACGGATCCAAGGGACTTCTCGGCCCTTGATCTCCCAGAACATGTGATGAATTGCTTCGATAGCGTCCATGAGCTCTTGAGCGTGCACTGCTGAAACTTCAACCTTGCATGCGCTGCAAAGTTTTGCTGCTTGCCAGAAGGTGGTGTGAAGTTCTGGGTGGGCATCCAAGTGCTGTGGCTTGAAGAAATCAGTCCACAAAACAAGCAATTCATGCTTGCACTTCTGTGCTTCCTCGTCCTTGATGGCTGCGTAGCGGCTCATGGTGTTGAGGTAGGACGCCATGGATTCGGAACTGAACACCTTTGGGTATTCGAGTGCAAGCATTTTCTTGGTCATCGATTGAACTGCTTCTCCAGCAATTCGAGCGCTAGCAGGGTCGTAGACGCCGCATGGTCCGTCACAGTGGGCAGAGGCTTCAATTTCGGGTAGGATGTTGTCGTTGGTCATGGTTTGTTGGAGTCTGAACTAGTACATGAACATGCGCTCAGCCGCACATCACACCACAATTGTTGTTCCAGCAGTTCCACGCAAGGCTTCGAGCGCATCTCCAGGTTGGCATAAGATGGCTTGCAACCCGGGACGATGGAGAGCAGCTTCCATCAAACTGCCAATTTTTGGACCCATAGAACCTGCTGGGAATTCACCAGCTTGCATGTGTGCCTCGCATTCATCGAGCGTGAGGGTTTGGTGAACCACTTCATCCTCGGTGCCAAATCCTGTTCGCACCGCATCGATGGCCGTGGATATAATCAGCGCCTCTGCCTCGAGTTTTATCGCTAGCAAAGACGAAACTCTGTCCTTGTCGATCACTGCGGGCACCCCGATGAAATGTTGATCTTTGCGTGCAACCGGTATGCCACCTCCACCTCCACAAATGACCACAGCGTGCAAATCCACAAGTTTCTGAATCACTGGCAGATCAATAATTTCCATAGGCAAGGGGCTTGCTACAACCCTACGAGGACCAATTTTAGTTTCAGCTATGTCCCAATCTGCCTGCATGACCATTTGCGATGAAAGGACAGGACCGACTGGCTTGGTCGGCTTGGCGAATCCAGGATCGTTCCCGTCCACAAGCACACGGGTGATTACGTTCACCGTGCGCTCGGGGCGTTGCCGTTTGGAGAGAATTGAATCAAGATTGAGAGCGAGCCCATGGCCAATCATCCCTTGGGTTGCAGCCACCCATGCGTCCATTGGCTGAGTCAGATCAGTGTCGAGCGCCATCAGATGCCCCACTTGTGGACCGTTGCCATGAGTGAGTACAACACCCCAACCAGCCTCCAATAAATCTACGACATCAGACATCACGTGGGCCAGAACTCGTTCGCTCGAACCGTCTGAATCTCCCGATGGCGATGCCAACGCATTCCCGCCTATTGCATACACTGCAACCCGTGCCACGGCACCACATCACTTCGCAGATGGTTTGAGGCTTGTGCCGTTATGCCCCGTCCACAGGCATGGTTTTCGCATCTTGCTTTCTTTGCGAGGGATGGGTGACATTGAATTAGACAATGGCCTACCCGACAACAGGTGCGAAGATGGTGAAGACGATTTGGATTGGAGATGTGCAATCTGGAATGTATGACAACCAAGTGGTCGAACTCAAGGGTTGGGTCAAAAGAACCCGAGGCTCGAACAAAATTCGCTTTATCGTTCTGCGTGATTCAACTGGAACGATTCAATGCGTCGCAAAGCGCGATGCATTGGGCGATGAGGCCTTTGACCAAGTGAAGGGTGCCCTCATTGAATCGAGCATCATCATCACTGGAACCGTCAATGTCGACGAACGTTCTGAAGGTGGGCATGAACTCGTAGTTTCATCCGTGGAAATCGTCGGGCAAGTCAACCCTGAGCGACCTTTCCCGATCACCGAATCAGCCATGGCTGCCGCCGATGGCGGTGAAACTGAATTCTTGCTTGACAACCGCCATCTTTACCTCCGAACGTCTCGCATGACCACGATGTTGCAATTGCGCAGCAGCGTGTTTGGTGCAATCCATGGTTACTTCCGCGATTTGGATTTTGTCGAATACCAAGCCCCGAACTTTGTGGCCGGTGCCGTTGAAGGTGGATCGACCCTGTTTGAAGTGCCCTACTTTGGCCGCACTGCCTACTTGACTCAATCGTGGCAGCTCTATGCTGAAGCAGCCATGCCAGCGCTTGAACGCCTCTACACCATCGCCCCATCATTTAGGGCTGAAAAATCCAGAACACGTCGACATTTGACTGAGTTTTGGCACGCTGAAATGGAAGTGGCTTGGGCAAGCAACGAAGAGATCATGAGCCATGGAGAAGGTGTTGTTCGAAGCATCGCTTCGACCCTGATCGAAGAGCAAAGCACAGAACTGGAATCCCTCGGTAGAGACCTCGACCTCGTCGCACGCTATGCTGACAGCCCCTACCCCAGAATGCGCTATGATGAGGCAATTGAAACCCTACAAGGCATGGGAGTCGATGTGGAATGGGGACAAGATTTGGACTATTCCAAAGAAAAAGTACTCACTCAAGATTTCGATGTCCCACATTTCCTCACGCACTACCCGAAAATTGCCAAGCCATTCTATCATCGAGTCGATCCAGAGGATGAGAAGTACGTCCTATGCCATGATTTGTTGGCCCCTGAAGGCTATGGTGAAATCATTGGTGGAGGAGAGCGTACGTGGTCCGAAGAGGAGATACTCAAGCGTCTTGATGAGGAAGGAACCCCCCACGAGGCTTACCAATTCTACATTGACACCCGATCTTATGGTGGCGTACCTCACGGTGGCTTCGGATTAGGCGTCGACCGTGTGTGCTCTTGGCTGACCGGTGCCGACCACATTCGAGAAGTCATCCCGTTCCCCCGTGATTCGCGACGCGTGACACCCTGAGGTGAACCGATGGCAAAAGTGGTGGCTCTAGGGAGCGGCCTGGTCGGCCGTTTTGTGATTGAACGACTGCTCGAAGCTGGTCATGACGTGATCGCCATCGACCTCGAAGTCCCCGCCTCATTGCATGACCATCCAAACGTTGAGGCTCGTCAGGGCGATGCAATGGTCGAAATTGCGAAGTTAGGACCGAAGCAAACTGTCGTCAACATGTTGCCCGGGCGAATTGGAGATGCGGTCCGACCACATTTGCTTGCATCTGGTCACAACGTGATCGATTTGGCCTTCACGGCGGAAGATCCTCACGAACACCAAGCGTTGGCTGTTGCAAACAATGCGGTCCTTCTCTGGGATGTGGGCATTGCCCCCGGCATTTCGAACATGCTGGTCAAACAGGCCTTCAATGCGCTAGGTCCGTTGGAGAATGTCGCCATCAAAGTAGGTGGTAACCCGACCAATATGGACGACGAGTGGTCCTACATGGCGCCTTTTTCACCCTCTGATGTCATTGAGGAATACACCCGGCCGGCTCGAATTCGAGTTGACGGTCGCACTCTGGAGGTTCCTGCTCTGAGCGAACGCCACTCAATCGAAGTGGACGGTTTTGGGACCATGGAGGCTTTTCTCACCGATGGTTTGCGAAGCGTGCTCGACACGATCCCCTGCTCGACCATGAAAGAATACACCGTTCGGTGGCCGGGCCACATTGATCGCTGGCTTAATGAGGGCCAAACGATGGAAGAAGAAGATCTTCTCAATGCGTGGAAGTTCGACGCACAGCGGGAGGAATTCACCTGGCTGGAAGTCGTGGCCTCAAACAAAACTACACGGCAAAAAACCATCGTTCAGGACTCTGGCATGGACGGGGATGGTTCGATGGCAAGAACAACCGGATTGGTCACTGCGGCTTGCGCTCTTCTTTTTTTGGAACATGGGCCTCTTGATGGATGCGGGCTTGAACCCGGCATTCACCCGCCAGAAGGGCTTTCAGCAAACGCCATGGAACACATCATGTCCTACATGAAGGACAGAGGCGTTCAGTTCATTTCGGACTAAAGCAGCGGTTCACCACATTCTGGGCATGGCATCCCAGGAATAAAGGCACCAAGCAAAAATCCACAATGAGGGCAAATTGAGGTCAGCAAGTCATCTCCGAGCATGAAGTGACTTTGCCAGCGTGGTTCATCAAGATGTTGGACCGATTTGGAAATGCTCGAAGATAAGATTCTTGACAATTTCAAGATCTTTCTCTTCAACGATGTGGGTCGCGTGAGCCTTAGGGCGGTCGTCCCAGGGATTGAAACAAATGGGTAATCCGGACTGTTGAAACATGCTGATGTCGCCTGCAGAATCTCCGACTGAGGCTGTGTTTTCCTTTGTGACATCGAGCCTTCTTTGAAGCATTTTGACAACCGAACCCTTGCCATCCATTTGCACTTGATAACGACCGAAATCAGCAATCTGGTGGTCGCCATCAGCCGTTGAAGCCCCCTGCAACCAACCGTTGGTAAAGACGTGAAGTTTGGTGTCATTCCCGTCACCGAACCGTTGTGATGTGAACCGGTCAATGCCGCCCCAGCGTCGCTTCCATGGCTCATCCGAGGGAAATTGAGCTGCGATATCTCGTGCAGTTTGTTGCAAGCCACCGCTCACGATGGCGACAAGGAAATTATTGTCGAGTAGATCCCTGATCAATTCTTTCCAGTACTTCATCATCGGCATGCCTTCCATGAGGCCGCGAAGTTCAGCGTCGGTGACCATCGGACCGTCCTTTCGACTCTCTTTGATGAGTGCAATGTCAAGTTTGATCCAATCCCATTCATCGAGAAGCCCTTGGTTGTACAGTTCAAAGGATTCATCGTTGGAGATGCCAAGGCGATCATAGACAAATTGCCACGTAGAGAGGTGATCGACAAGAACACGGTCCATGTCCAAACATACGAGTCGATTGGGCTGCATTGACGACAATTGATTCCGCTCCGCTATCAAACTCTCTGTCATCAGTTGCGTGATGGCCAATCGTACTGCGATTGTATTTGCTCCACTTGCTTGCCCATGATGTAGAGGATGAGGGCGACCATGATGCTGAACAAACCAATCAAGGTCATCGCAATCGTTGCCAATGTGACTCCGATTGATGTTGAGTTAATTTCTTCCAGGGCTCCAACAATGTTTCCAGAAAGGCGATAACCGAGGATAAACAACACAATACCTGGTATTCCAAACAACAACAATGGGTGTTTTGTCTCCAGCATCCAATAGAACAATTGGGCAAATTTAGATGCTGTTGCCAGGGATTCACGTTGAGTGATCTTGACATTGTTCGCAGCACGAACGATACGGACACGTAAGGTTTCATCCAGGGACTCCTGCGTGTCTTCGTTCCCAACTGCAGCAATGGCCTTCATGCCTGATTGGGTCATGACGATGTGGCGTAGGGTCAAATCTGCCAAAATTGGGTCTTCGACCTGAGGCTCTTCATCAGGCTGTGCTTCGTATGAAAGATGGAGATCCCAAAGTTCCCTAGCTCGGTTGATGGAAAGGGAGATGTCTTGCAGTTTCCAGGCATCAGTCACTTGGATTGCAAGCGTGGTCTTTGCTGGTTCGAGAGGGCTCGTAATGAGAAACTTGGCGAGTTCAACGGCGTTCAGCTGTTCTGTAAAATGCAAGGACTGACAACCAACTTCTTGGGCCAGCTCCACAGTGGCGTCGTTCGAACCAAGATCGACAAACACCACTTCATCTGAAACTTCTCTAGCACGTACAATGAGCGAGACAACTCGTAATTCGATGTCCCTCCCAATGAGGACGATGCGCATAGAGATGCCTGCCACGGCTCGTATGCTATGCCTTCCACCTATCAAACCTCTCAAACAACAACGCTTGCAACCGCCCTTTATGCAGAACTCGTCAGCGAGCCAGTTGCTATTGGGCAGGTTCTTGAGGCCCTTAGCGCACGGTGAATCATGGAGGGAGGGCGAATGATTGGTGTTGTCGTCCCGGCGCGCAATGAAGCCCCATTTATTCGCAAAGTCATTGAGACCATGCCATCATTTGTCGACTGCATCGTTGTGGTCAATGACGGTTCGACCGATTCAACAACATCGGAGATCAAAGCTGCTAAACCACCTTGCGAAGTGCTCGAAGTGATGCTCGCTGGCCTTGGTGTCGGCGCAGCCATCGATGTCGGCCATCAAACGCTCCTCAGCCATTTCGATCAACCATTTGTCAGCGCTGTGATGGCGGGTGACGGTCAGATGGACCCTAGAGACCTCGCCGAAGTGATTGCTCCAGTGCTCGCAGGAATGTGCGACCACTCCAAAGGCAACCGTTTCGACCATTTAGATGGTGCAAAAGGAATGCCATCTCAACGCCGTTGGGCAAGCAAAGTGCTTTCATTTGCAACAACTCTGGCCGCCGGACAAAAAATACACGACCCTCAATGTGGTTACACGGCAACCGCCTCGGAAGTGCTTGAGGCATGGCCTTGGAACCGGTCGTGGAAAGGGTACGGCTACCCCAACTTCTGGTTGATCAACCTCGCCCGAGGCGGCTGGCGAATCCGTGAGGTTCCGGTTCGTTCGGTGTATGGAGAGGAAAAATCGGGGATTCGCCCGTTGAGTTTCTTTACCTCGGTCAGCGTGATGATGGGACTTGAGCACCACCGTCGGAATTTTGCTTGGCTCTTCAATCGAAACGTGACGCCCCATACGTTGTTCGCATTCATCGCCTACGCCATAGGTTGGATCGCCCTAATTCCGGGCTACAGCACCGACATCGAACGTGAATTGGTACTGCGAGGATGCCCCCCGTTTGTATTGACGCTGGTGGCTTGGGGCGTGGCACACTTTTTTGACAGGTCAGCAACACGAACGGTACAGGAGTTGAGGTTGAATGCGAAGGCACGACAAGCGACGTAAGCCGAGAAAGGCCCACGTACGGCACATTCTCGTTGCAGCTAAGCCTGATGCGCGTAGCATCTTAGAGCAAATCCAGACGGCAAAGCGACCGCTCAAGGTGTTCAAAAAACTCGCCAAAAAATATTCCAACTGTTCGAGTGCGAGCAAAAAAGGTGATTTGGGCGAATTTGTTGAAGGACAAATGGTACAAGATTTCGAAGACGCTGTATGGGCAATGGAGCCCGAAACGATCCCGCAAGGGTTCATAAAAACTCAATTTGGATACCACATTTTGTGGGTCCATGAAATCATTCTTCCAGAATGAATTCACATGAATGCTGGTGGGCGATCCAGGATTTGAACCTGGGTCCAAGCGTCCCAAACGCCCGAGTATAGGCCAAGCTAACCCAATCGCCCTTGCATTCCGTCCCACGAGGTCCTACCTATGAAGTTCACTCAAGGAGCATCCACCGGACCTCGTCAACTCGTACGAGCATTCCTTGCACCTCAGCTTGTTCAATAACCTCAACCGCATCCAAATTTGAGTGGTTTTGATCAAGAGTTCGCTGAACGGACTGGACCGTGAGCACACCCTCTGCATTTTTCGAGTCAACCACCCATTTCCCCATGATTCTCGAAGGGGTTTCTTCATTCAGTTGAGAGAGGGGTTGGTTGCCTTTGATTCGTTGCCGCAATGCATCCCGGAGTTCGGCAGGCGTGTTAGCTAAGGACACTTCAATTCGCAAGGCTTCAGCGGAATGGACGGTCTTCAGAACCTCGCCGTGCTCACCCAAATGTTGCCCGCAATGTGGGCACGAACCAGGAGCGCCTTTGCGCCCGTGACAGGTGGAGCAAGCAGGGCATCGGATGACGTTGAAACTTCCATTGCCCATACACCGTGTTAGGGTCTAGGGTCTTTCAAGACTTCTTTCAAAGTGAAAAGTCCGTGTTCTGCTTCTTGGAACCTGGGCGAAGCGCTGGTGCTGCTGGTGCTTTGACGTCCACTCGCTTTTGTGGCGTTTCTGCAGCCTTTCTGGTCAATCCACCCCTCACCTTTCCAGTTCCAGTTCTCGCACCAAGTGACAAAGAATTCGGAAGAATAAGAGCGGCCATTGCTACGCCATGATGATCGTTTGCGGCTGTGACTTCATCCACAGCAACATCAAAGGATTTGACTTCTAAATCTCTACTGGCCAAACGCCGCTGTAAGTTTCTACGAAGCAGCAACGATGTTTCTTCGTAATCCTTAGTCGTCGAAATGGTTGCCACAATCGCACATTCATCCCCTTCGGGTGTCGTGCATGAAGCCCATGCAACGCCGGCACAAGCGGTCGACCCATTCCACGCATAGGCGGTTGCGAGGTGGCATTCAACCAGCGACCCCATTGGGAGGGGTTGGGGGGCTGTTGCTCCAAAACCAAGAGGTAACATGGCGCCCTTCATTTCAATGAGGCGGGCGTCGCCAAGACCGAGTTCAACCAGGCCTTGGTCGTAAGCATCTTCTGCATTTTCGCCCCATGGCGCAACCGCAGTCATCAACCATCCGGGGCAAGCAGCGGAACTGGAGCGGGCGGCGTCATTTGAGTACATGGTGCTAAGACAGACGCAACGGGTTCATGAACACCTTGGTCCTAGCCTAGGCATGGTGGTGAATTCGAGGACGCTGTTGGCGACCACCGCACTTGGGGCCGTATGCGCTGCTGTTGTGCTTAATGTGCTGCGCGGCGGATCGACCATCGTGTTCATGGTCCTCGCAATCTCGCTTATTCTGGGCTCGTTCATCTGGTTCCTGTTCAACAGCACCCAGGCTTCACCAGAAAAAGGTGCGACTGTCATCCGCGCTGAACATTCTATAGGACGAAGTGCTAAGTCGATGGAACAGAGTGAACCCGAAGCACAACAGCATCTTCCTGATCCGCTTGAGGCGGGGATTGACGTTCCACTTTTCTGATCAAAGAAGGCGTACAGTTTCGAGGTTCTTTGGTGCATAAGTTCTGCACTTGTAACGTTCTCGAAGGGTGTGACCCAATTCGTTGCACTTGTGGTAATCGCCGTGATGGCAAATAATGTTCTTTGGTTTGGGTGACAACTGATCGACGAAATCCAACAGTTGGCGTCGGTCTGAGTGGCCAGAGAAACCATCGATGGTGACCATTTCACAACCAATCTTGACAATCTCAGTTTTACCATCGATGACCATTGGTACTTCTCCAAATCCTTTCTGAAGGCGGCGGCCGAGTGTTCCTTCTGCTTGGTAGCCGACGAAGCAGAGCGAGTTGCGGTCTTCATGCGCCCAGTGTCTAAAGTATTCCATGACTGGGCCACCGTTGAGCATACCAGATGTGGCCAAAACGATGCATGGTGAGTTGTCCATAATGATGCTTTCACGGAGTTCTCGACCCTTCACAGGCCTGAACCATTCACTGGTGAATGGGTTTTCGCCATCGTCCTTGAGCAGGGATTTACGCAAACTGCTGGTGAGGTAGTCTGGGTGTGAGGCGTGTATTGCTGTCGCCTCTTGGATCATTCCATCCAGCCACACCGGAACCGGTTTGACTTGACCAGATCGGAACAATTCGTCGATCGCAATCATCACTTCTTGACTTCGACCAACGGCAAACACTGGACAGATCAACTTTCCACCACGGGAGATGGTTCTCGAAACGATGTCCTGCAATTCTTGATTTGCCTCTTGGCGAGAAGGTTGGTAGTCACCAGATGCGCCATAGGTCGATTCGATGACCAAGGTCTCGACGCGAGGGAAGCGGGTGTTAGCGGCATCAAACAGCCACGACTTCTCGTATTTTTGGTCGCCACTGAAGACGATGTTGTGCTTTCCTTCGCCAATGTGAAGGTGGACCGCTGAGGAACCAAGGATGTGACCTGCATTCGAGAAGGTCAACTTGATGTCGGGGGCAATGTCAGTGGTTTCGCCCCAGTCCACATCAACAACGTGCTTCATGCAGGTGCGAATGTCTTCCATATCGTAGGGCGCTCGCTTGCCTTCAGAACCGCCAACTTTGAGGTAGTCAGTTTGCAGAAGCAGCATCAAGTCACGGGTTGGAGGGGTGCAGTACACGGGCCCTCGGTATCCATACTTGAACAGAACCGGCAACATACCGGCGTGGTCCAAGTGGGAGTGAGTCAAAACGACTGCATCCAACTTCTCGAGTGGAAGAGCTTCTGGTGCGGTGAAGTAAGGCATTGGATCGGTGTCGGATGCGATGTTCACACCAACATCAATCATGACACGAGATTCATTGGTGGTAACAAAATGACAAGCACGGCCAACTTCTCGGTAAGACCCAAGCGCGGTCACACGAGCCCAAGCAGAACCTGGTCGTTGTGGGCGGTGAATATTCAGTCCGAAATCCTTGAGCAACTTTCGGCGTTCTTTGGCGTTCACTTGCCTGTAGCCCCTGATATCATGAACTGTTTTGGAGATGATGGGAGAAGTGCGCTCAACCTTGACAAGCCATCCAGTTTGGTCACGGATCGCATTCAAATTTGCACCACGTCGCCCGACTGCTTCACCAGGGTTCATGCATTGGATGATGATTTCTCGGTAGCAGGAATCAAAGTAAAGGTTGGAGATTTCTGCCTCCTCGGGGACAATTTCGTGAATCAACTTTTTTGCTTCTTCTTCGCTCTTCATAATTGATTCATCGGGTCGAAGGACAATCTTCCGCTTCACGCGCTTGGCGATTTTACCAATCAGACCCTCGCCGCCGCCAAACTTGGCTGGCACTGGGGTCACAATTGCAATGTTTCCTGCTTCGAGTTCAACCGTGTAAGGGATATCCTTTGGTACAACTTTGGCAATTTGGTCTTTCAGTTCTTTAAATGTCAGGCGCATATGGTTCACCGGCTTCCCGCGCTCGCACAAAATAATGTGCACTCAACCTCCTGAGAGGAATGCAGCGTTGAGCTGCAGGAAGATGATTTGAACTTCAAGCGAGAAGTTTGTCAATCTCGCTTTGTTCGATGGCAACATAGCCGTCTTTGGCCGTGATGACAGCCAAATCCATGCCGTTGCCGGAGGCTGCATCACGCTGCCCCGATGCGTGAAGGGCGCGGGCGGCGAGTTTCAATGCATCGGTTCGGGACATGCCTTCGCTGAAGCCATCTTCAAGCACACCATACATGTACGGAGAGCCTGAACCTGTGGCGCAGTACGAATCTGGGATCGAACCGCCAGCGGAATCAATCGAGTAGACGTGGCCGCCTTCATCGTCGACACCGACGATAAGGAGTTGGACCCAGTGAGGGCGTCCCGACAGGATGTTTGCGGTGAGGGTGGCTGCTCCTTTCACGGTCATTGGTTGTTGACGGCGGAGTTGGAACAGAGCTACTTCTGCTGCAAGGGTGCGTGAAAGCGATTGTGCGTGACCGACGAGACCGGCGGTGGTCAAAGCGAGGTTGTCACCAATCTTGAACAGCTTTTGCACGCTTTTATTGGCGATGAAATGGCCCATTGTGGCTCGGTGGTCTGCTCCAACGACAACTCCACCGTTGAAGGTGATGCCGATTGTGCTGGTTCCAGTTTTCATTACGGTCGGTTGGTTCTCCATCATCATCAATCCCTTCTCCACGCCGACACCTCTTGAAGGTTGAGGCGCAGACTTGTGTTAATTGCGGGCCCTTATCAACCCGCCGAAGCATTCCGATGGCACTTTTTTGTTTCCAAAAGCCCTTTCGGGGAGAGAAAGCATGGGAGTGTTCTTGAGGTGGCCGTCTTGACCCCGAATCATGCGCCGACGGAAAAAGGGGAAAGTGCGAGATGAGGCTCAATCCTCACTCGACGCATTCACCTCGGGTCAAAGCCCACCCGCCCCAGCCCCGGTGGCGCCAAAAAAAGCCAAAACTGAGCCGGTGGTACCATCGATGCCAGATTTGGATGTCCTGGCCCAAGCCGATGAACTGCTCCGTCAAGCCGATGAAGCAAATTCCACACCTACAGCACCTGAAGCTCAACCCCTTCGATCGTTCGAAATGCCGAGCCTGAAGCCAAGAACGAATGTTCAACCCGCTTCGACCAAGCCAATGTACACCGACTTGGGCAAAAAATACCCTCATCCGCCGATTGCGAATGCTGAAGGTGGTTTGGTGCTGCATCGTGCGGTGTTGGACGACCTGACAGGATGTGGAACCTTGCTCGACTGGGTGGCCGATGGCCATGCAGTCATCGTCGAAATGAAGCGTTTGATGAAGCGTTCAGTGGAGTTCACCGCTGCTTTAGATCAGTTAAACGCCTTCATTGTCGAAGATCTCGGTGGCGAAATCCTCCAAATGACCTCCACTCGCTTGATGTTGCTCCCAGCCGGTTGCCGTGGCGTCAACGGTACAGAAATGGAGGCCTTTGCGGTCGAGGCTGGTGATTTCACAGAGGGTGGGTCCTGATGGAAGAACAGCCGGTTGACATTCCATGCCCGATATGCAGCGTTTCTGGCAAGGTGTTCATGATCGCCCACGTCGAGGAGATCCCCTACTTTGGTGAGCACACCCAAGTGACGGTGATGTGTCATTCATGCGGTTGGCGGCAAACTGATTTTATTCCAGCAGAAGGGAAGAAACCCGGAAGTTGGAGCCTTGTCGTTCATTCTTCTGAACTCCTTTCAGCACGAGTTATTCGGTCCTCATCATGCACCGTCAAAATTCATGAATTGGATTTGGAGGTTGCCCCTGGGAGCAATGCTACCGGCTACGTCAGCAACATCGAAGGGGTGCTCAACCGGTTCAAAGAAATCGTTGAAATGGTCCTGAGGGACATTCGTTCTGAAATGCTTAGCCTCACTGAAGCCCCGCAGCGAGATGAACAAGCTTTGGCTGAAGCGGTCGAATCGGTGACCACACTGGAGGCAATGATCGACAGCATAGTCAACGCTGGCTCCAGCGGGGCACTCCCCCTTACATTGGAACTTCTTGATCCCCACGGGCATTCGATGATCTTGCACGATGAAGCATTACACCGAGAATTGACCGAAGAGGAACTCAAAGCGCTCCCGGTCGGACCGGACCCTGCCGTATTTTCTTCCGATGATGAAGATTGATCAGCGGGCGTCTTCCGCAAGGAACTCTTCAACCAAGTGTGCGGTTTGGTCTCGCATTTCTTGCATTTGACCCATCCAATCTGTGGCACGGTCGATGCAGAGTTGCTTCATTTCACCGGCTAAGATTTTGCCCGCTCGGTAATCCGAGTTCAATTCGCCTAGGTAGGCGTCATCTTCCTCGAAGAAGTACATCATGTACTGGTAGGCTACGTCAATGTCCGGATCTCCACCGAGGCGGCGGTGCTCTTCGATTGTGGACTGGCCGCCAGAGAACGCCCGTTTGATCTTCTTTTCCACGGTGGCTAAATCATCCTTGAGGAAGAGGGTCGTCTTCGGTTTACTGCTGCTCATTTTTTCGCCAGTCATGCCCACAGCAAAGTGGTGGTAGGTGGAAGATGGAGCGAGCAGCCCAAGCCCTCCTAATTGCCGTTCGTAGTGCAGCAATTTCATGCGAATCATAGTTTTGTCTCGTTTGGTTGCGCTTGGGACATTGACAGTCCCTTGCTTCGGATTGGACTGAAGATCCGAGTAACCAAGTTCTGTGAGGCACTTCACGATGCCTGCAAAGATCTCATTGAGCTTTTGTTTGTCCATTCGCCCGTTTGGCATTTGACCCAAGACTGATGCGTTTTCATCATGGACTGAAAGGGTGATTGTCACCCCTGCGTTCTTACCGTCATTGACGTTGAACCAGTTTGTCTTCGATGCAAGACCTCGTGTGAGCCGCAGGTGGGGGTCCTGGTCGACACCGACCGGGACGACGATAGGACGAAGGCCGCCGTACTCGTCGGTCTGTGGATGTAAGATGTCGCCTACTTGGACCATCGGTGCTTGAACATGGGCTAAATTGGTATCGCCACCAAATCCGTAAATGGCCTCAAATTCATTGAGGTTGGTTCGCTTTCCAAGCTGGAATCCAAGGCGTTGAACAATCGGTCGTGAGGACTGGAAGTAGACGTTGGTTTTCTCGACATCCAAACCCAATGCTGCATAATTGGCAATGTATTCCTCGAGAGCAATTTTTCTTCCCTTTGCCAAGGAAACCCCGCGGGTGGCTTGACTTTCTAAATCCGCAACTGCAATGGTAACGTCGCCACCTTGTTGTTGGAACCATTTGACTTGGTCGATCACCATTGAATGGCCCATATGCATCTGGCCGCTTGGCATGAGCCCGGTCAGAACGCCAAAACGATCGCCGCGGCGCTTGGCATCCAACACCTGATCGAGGTCACGGTGGGCGAAAACGATGCCTCGACGATGAAGGCGCGACGGGTGGTCCATCGTGATGTTGTCCATTGACGAAAGTCCAAACTGTTCAATGATGCGATCATAATCCGTGGATTGTGCGCTGCCCCACGGGTCAATTACCACATCTTCACCGGCCATAGACTCACCTCAGTTATCGGCCGGTCTTCACTTCCTTGCATCAAGCCTTCGCCCTTTATTCGGACTCATCATGGCTTTTCGCACCCGTTGTTGACGGGCGAGAGGGGAGGCGAGCGAGTGGGCCTAGACCTTCCTTTTTGAGGATCACGAGCATACCGATGATGGTCGAAATAGCGACACCTGCAGCGACGTAGGTGAGCCAACCGGAGTCACCAAGGCCTTCCCTTGGTTCAACCAACCAGGTAAACACGAGGTGCTCATCATCAACAAAACGCTTTGACCATTTGAACAAGTCATGTGTTTCATGCGCAGCAATCGTGACTGCAGCAGAATGGTTGTTGAAGAACGCTGTGCGACCAACGACGTCGTGATCGCCAGAACCTGAGAAGGTGATTTCCACGCTGTGCCCGTTCAGGACGGAGAGGTGAAGGTATTCGCCCTCAGTGTACGCATAACCTTCCTGACTTTTCCTCACTCCAGAAATGTTGTCCAATGCTCCGTTCGAATCACTGACCTCTTCGAGGGCAGCACCCTTGAGATCGATGACCCATGTCACAGGGACATTCCAAGCCTCTGGATTCATACCGGTGCATTCTGGCGTGATTAAGGATTCAAAGGTCAACACAGATTGGTCGCCCTCGGATTCTACAGTGTGCACAAATTCATAGCAATCGTTCACAGTCCAGTAGGACCAAGCCTGCCCCCAAGTGGTCAACCACACGTTAGGCGCCTCAGCAAGGTAGGCGCTGATGTCTCGGTCATGGCGTATGGTTGCGTCGTTGACACGCCCGACCCAATACAAGTTGACTAAACCGCCTTCTTCGACGGCGGCTTGTACTTCCTCTACCGACCCGATCAGTTGTTCGAGTGATCCCCCTCTGCGTCCGAGGTTGTACCAGTCCCACTTGTCAGTCGGGGTTCCATTGGCGTCATGCCAAGCGGAAACGCTCAGACCCGTATTGTCGCCATGGACCACAAAGCCCTGGCCGGCAACGGTGGTGTGTTGAGCCATAGTGAGGCCGTTTGGAGTGTAAGTTGAGATTGGATTTGTTCCCCATTTGCTTGCATGAACGCGCTCTTCGATGTAACTGCGGCATTCAAGAGCCACCGCACCGGGATCATTTTGCCACGAAAGGCCGGGTATGCCATAGCAGCCAAATTCATCACCTGAATCAAGGCGATCCTGCGCAAGGGTGGTCGTCAACCATCCGTCTTCCTCCCATGCAGACTCTGCTAGAGCCGCAGGACTCCATGCGACGCTCAAAAGGCAGGCAAGAACGGTCAGTGTGAGTGTGCGATGGTGGAGGCGCCCGGTGCCATCGCTCATGGAGCGGGCTCTTCGCCGAATGCTTTGATTGTTCGCACTTCATTCGCTCGGGTTCAAGCATGCTAGAATCCACGCGTGGAGGGTGTTTTTTCGGCAAGTGATAAATCTAAACAGATTGCCGTAGGCTCATGGAACATGACGAGGAATTGCTCTCAGCATGGTCCAAACTCGACGAGCATTGGCGCATTCCAACCAGTGGCGTGCCGTTGCCATCAACCCCAAATTACAGCATCATTCGATGGATAGTATCGCCGTTGCTGCGCCCAATCATCAACACCAAACTCAACGGAATGCATCACATTCCCCGAAAAGGTGCGGTGATCCTCGCAGCCAACCACCTCTCCCACGTCGACCCCATCATGGTCATCGCCAGTGCGCGACGCCCGGTTCGGTACTTGGCAAAGGATGCCCATTTCAAAAGCGCCGGAGTCCGAACGCTGATGTCCGCTACTGGACAAATTGAAACCAAACGTTCTGAAGGGGGGAATGAAGCGCTTGCAAAGGCGGCAGACGTTCTTGATGCCGGAGCCGCGTTGGGGATTTTCCCCGAAGGCACGCGCTCCAAACGAACTGAGGCACCGTTCTTGCTGCCAGGAAAAACGGGTGTCGCCCGCTTAGCCGCATCATACCCGCATGCTGTCGTCGTCCCGATTGCCCTGCTTGGCACTCGAAACATGATGGAACCTCAGCGGCACAAATTGCCTCGCCCGTGGCGAAGAGTGACCATGAACACTGGAAAAGGCGTCACGTGGGCTGAGTGGCTCGGGCATGAACACGGTGGATCGATGACGCCTGCCCTCATCGAGGAAATTGCAGCTTTGGAGGATCATGAAATCCGCCAGAAGTTGTCCGCTATGTATCGAAAATTCACCGACCAGTTGATGGAGACTTTGACCGCACTGGGTGCACCATAAATCCAAAGTTTATCTATTGTTGAAAGTTCAACGTGTGTGAAACGTATAGCGACTCCGCTCGGCAGCCTCAAATTAATCAAGGGCGCCTGTAAGAAACAAATTGCCGCAGAATTACGAGGACTCGAATTGCTGATTGAATTGGTGAAACAGTCAAACGTTTGGATGATTGATCAAAGAGGCAAGAAACCGTACCTCGTTTCGTGCGATGGCGCACCTGGAATTCAAGTGGATATTTTCGCCTCGATGCAAAAACGAATTTTGGGGGGCGACCCTCATCTCGACATCTTGATCGCACAAGAAGAGGCATGCGTGATGCGATCGAAGTCAGAAGTGATGACACCCTCAACTGATTCGATGGTGAGTTTGGTGCTCTTAGGCAACATGGGATGGCCTCTCAAACACACACCGAGCACCCTGTCAGATAAAGCGGTGTACTCACTAAAGCAATCTGAAATTTTTGAGGATTCCATCGGCACCCAGTTAAAGGGTCAAGATTACCAAGAAATCGAGTTTGCAATGGATTGCTATCAAGCCGGTCAGCATCAAAATGCCGTGGCTATTCTCGCCGAGATCGGGCGCCGTTGGTACGTGTGTCGCTCGTGGGAGATTGAGCACATTCAGAACCTCCTTGCATCCTTTTTCTCTCAATTGGAACGTCATCACGTCGAGGCTTACATCGAAGCACCACAGTGCAAAGAAGATGTCATGTTCATTGCGCTTTGAAGCGGGCACCTCAAGAACCCTCAAGTGCCTCCGTTCCAACGAAGGTGTGGTGAGTCCGTGCAAGTCTACCATGAACTGATGGCAAGAATCCTCGATGAAGGAGAGACAAAGGGCGACAGAACGGGCACTGGAACCCTTTCGGTGTTCGGCCATCAAATGCGGTTCGACCTCTCGAAGGGTTTCCCCATGGTGACCACCAAGAAACTTCACTTGCGCTCGATTGTCCACGAATTGTTATGGTTTTTGAAAGGCGACACAAATGTGGCCTACTTGCAGGAAAATGGCGTTCGAATTTGGAACGAATGGGCGGATGAAAACGGAGATCTAGGGCCCGTCTATGGCAAGCAGTGGCGACGATGGGAGTCAAAGGACGGACGAATCATCGACCAGGTGGAGCAAGCGATTGACATGATCAAAAACAATCCAAACAGCCGGCGAATTATTGTCTCTGCATGGAACGTTGGTGAACTGGACGAGATGGCTTTGATGCCCTGCCATGCGTTTTTCCAATTCCACGTGGCAAACGGGAAGCTGAATTGCCAACTCTACCAGAGAAGCGCTGATGTGTTCTTGGGCGTGCCCTTCAATATTGCTTCTTACGCCCTCCTCACTCACATGATGGCCCAGGTATGCGGTTTGAAAGCAGGGGCATTCGTCCACACGCTGGGCGATGCTCACCTCTACAGCAATCACCTCGAGCAGGCGAAATTGCAAATGAGCAGGGAACCAATGGCGCTTCCAACCTTACAATTGAACCCTGAAGTCACCAGCATTGACGGATTTACATTCGATGACATTCAAGTTCTTGGCTACGAACATCACCCGCACATATCGGCCCCAATTGCAGTCTGAGGGATCGCCATGTTCACGATGATTTTTGCTTGCGATACGAAAGGTGCCATCGGGAAGGACGGGGATTTACCTTGGCGCCAATCGAGTGATTTACAACATTTCAAGCGAGTGACAATGTCGAAAACTATTGTCATGGGGCGCAAGACATGGGACAGCCTGCCAAAAGCACTTCCAGGCCGGCGAAACATCGTCATGTCGAGGTCTTCACACGACGACATTGAGGTCTTGGATTTTGATGCTGTTCTTGCACTTGGCGAGGATGAAGAAATCATGATCATCGGAGGAGGGGAAATTTACGCTCTGTTTATGGAACACACCAAAGAGATTCATCGGACAATCGTCCACACTGAAGTCGAAGGGGCAGATACATTCGCCCCATCGCTGGACGGTGAAGGATTTCACCTGATTGGCGAGCGGCATGTGCAAGCAGGGCCTCGAGACGAGCACAACATGACGTTCCAGCACTGGATACGCTGATCACTCATCTGGGGTGTATTCAGTCACCCTTAGGCCTAAGCGACCTTGTCTTGAGGGGCGTTGCATAATCTTCGCATACTTTTTCTCAAAAGCGTCCTTGAGATCGACTTCCATTGCGATGGCGTGGCCCATCAACAGCAACAACACATCAGCCATTTCCTCGGCACAGTCTTCGAGGGGCTTACCTTTGGTGACAGCTGCTGCAAATTCACCCAGTTCTTCAACCGTCAAAGCGATTCGATACCCCATGTCGTGACCGTTGTTTGCTTCAAAGTCATGTTTGTGATGAAACGCTGCCACTTTTTTCATCATAACGTCCCATTCGTGGCTGGCCTCGTGCGCCATCCACTGTTCAGTATTCTTGCCTTTCATAGCCCTGCGTTGAAGCGGAGCAGGTTAATGCCTTCGATGTTCAGGATGTGAGCAAATCGAGCATACACGCCCACACTGGTGCTAACCTTCTGTTGGCTTGCGAAGACACACTGTGATGATCTAAATCTTGGCTGGCGTTGCCAGGTTCTCGCCCAGCCGCCCAGTTTGAGGAGATGCACACCGCTGCATATGCTAGGTTCAATTCTCTTGCCAATTTTGCCTCCCTGGGCATGGTCATGCCAACCATATGACCGCCAAGCCTGTCGATGGCGTCAATTTCTGCTTTCGTTTCAAAATGTGGCCCCTGTGCAAGCCAATAGGTGTAATGCATTCGTTCGTCCGCATCGAAACTTTGACTTGAACGCAGCACCGCTTCAAGCGCAGCATTGAGATTCGAATCGAATGGCTCAGTCACCGACGTGAAGACGGCTGCATCGTCATGGAAGGTGCTTTGATGACCGGTGAAATCGATGTATTGGTCGGCAAGAGCGACTTTGCCTGGTGGAAAATCCTCAGGGATTGCACCAACCGAGCACACGGCCATGACGCCTTCACAACCAGCATCAAACAACGCCCGAATGTTAGCACGGTGCTCGATCATGTGAGGTGGACGACTCGGTGAGCCAGAATTGTGATGGCGTTGAAGAAAAATCAGTTGCTTCTTTTTGCTTCCATGAGTCAGTTCCATGCAGGTCAGAGGGACATCACCATACGAAGTTTCCACGGTCACTTGATCCTTGTGAACCAACTCCAGACCGTGGGTCTTGAGTTCTTCACCCAACGTCATGTCAATGAGTCCAGTACCTCCAATCACACCGAGTCTTTCCATGTTCCTCACCTTGCCTTAGTTGCTATCAACCCTGTGGCCGTTTTAGCCACCGGGACCTTGCTTTCGCTGGTCACTTGAACGAGGCGGGCCATAGGGGCTTCACTCGTTGAGGCGTGCGATCAAGTCAGCCTTCTTTCCAGAGACTGTCTTGCCAGCGGCCTTGAGCAGTTCCTTCAACTCAGCAACGGTCATCTTGCTGTGGTCAACGTCGGCTGCTGCTTCTTCGGCAGGTGCTTCTTCAGGAGCGGCTTCTTCGGCAGGTGCTTCTTCAGCAGGTGCCTCGGCCTTTTCGGAGGCAGGTTCCATTGCTTCAGCGGCGTCAAGGATTGAAGGAGCGTCTGCTTCTTCTTCCTCATCTTCCATGGCTGCTGCGAGGGCTGCTGCCTTCTTTGCCTTGAGTTCAGCATCGCTGCGTGCTTCTTCAGCGTGGATTTCGTCGAGGGTCTTACCTTTCTCATTGACGACACCTTCTTGCAAGAGTTGGCTCTTGCGGACAGCGACGCTCTTTACAGGGTAGATTGGCTTAACAGCCTTGCGGATTTCTTCTTCCATGGTGCCGTCCAAAATTTGAGTTTGGATCTTGGCGTAGGTGGATTTGGATGCAAAAGCGACGATCAATTCACGTGTCTTAGCTCGCATGGCTTGCTTGATTGACGTCTGGACACGCTTCTGCGTGATGATCAGTGGCTTCAATCGAACAAGGTATCCGTCGGTTGAAACGACGTCGATGACATCGTCGACCTTTCCACGGTATCTGCGGATTTGTCGGCGGATATGGTCAGTTTGATGGTGGTGACCGATGAATGTGGTCAAGGCGTCTTGGCCAACACATTCAGTGACACGGAATCTGAGGATCACGTGCATCTTGGTGAAGTCACCATTGAATTCTTGCTGCGTCATTTCATACACACGGCCCATGATATGCTCATCGGACTCGCCCAAAGTTTCTCCAATTTTCTTAAATTCCCACGGATTGCGAGGTGCACGAATCGTGTACCAGCGCTTCATCTTCCACTTGTCTCGTTGCTTACGTGCTGCTGCACGTGCCTTTGCACTTACTTTCTTTGCCATGGGATCAACTCTGGGTGTGTGTATTGCGGGGGCTACCCCACTTGCAACCCTGCGACAAACCTCCCCTATTTCAAGAACCCCCTGAGGCAGGAGGCTAAAACACGGATGAAATCGAGGGACTCGGGCGAAAAAAAGCATTGGTTTTGAACGAGTTGTTAAGTGCGGATGAACTCTATCATTCTACATGGCAGAGGTCTTTCCAAGCGTCACGGGGAAAAATCTGCACAAGACCGTGACCACAGTCCCGGACGACTATACGGACAAGAACCTCGTCGTCATTGTCGCCTTCCAACAGTGGCACCAAAATCTCGTCAATCAGTCGATTCAAGTGTTGCAGTCAGCGGGCATCGACCAAACGCACCATGTGCTTGAGTTGCCCGTGATCAAAACTTCATCCATGTTTAGACAAATGCGTTTGGATGGCATCATGCGCGCTGCATTTAGAGACCCGATCACACGCACGAGAACCATCACGCTCTACCTTGACAAACTGAAATTTCGCCAAAACTTGAACATCCCGAGTGAAGAAACGATTCATTGGTTTGTTGTTGAGGGGGCGAGCAAAGCGATTTTGGCACGAGGTGAAGGCGCGTTTCGTATCCAAGATCTTGTCCACGTGAAAGACGAATGATAAACACGAATAAACGGACGACTGAGAAGTTGTTCTCTTGTTCATCAAAAAACACAGCGTCATATACCTCCCTTTCCGTTTCCACACCATGAACGGAGTCCTATCAGAATCTAAGCGAGTGTTTTCAGTCACAAATATTGCCGGGTATGTGTTCGGCTTACTTGGGCTTTCACTCTTTGCAGTCACGCAACTTGTCACAGCCCTCATTCCCTTGCTTTTCGCGCCGCTCGTGTGCACTGTCTTCGGAGTGATTCTTTACAAATCTAAATCGTTTGAAACTCAATCAGAAATTCGGGTTGTTCCATCACCAAAGACCACACAGGAGTGAAGTCATTCGGCGTAGATCAGCCATTCTAGGCGCTGAGGTGATCAACAAGGAAAGCCTTGGCACGTTCGAGTGAATCCAAACGAGCACTTTCCATGCCTTTCACGTGAGCGCCTCTGTTTCGCAAGATACGAATCACCCAGCGCCGTTGCCAACGTGTGTTCAACGGCCATCGAATACCGAGGAATAATTCGCCGGACATGTGCCCGCTCTTCGCAATTCGAACCGTCCGCTTGTTCAAGTGAACGGCCTTTGGAAGCCAAGTGTATTCCTTCTCGCTATCGAATGAATGATGCGCACCGTCATAGGTGTGCAACGTTGCGTTGGGAAGTTGGGCCATGATCCCCTCAACAAAATGCAGGGGCGTCCAATCATCAGCATCACCGTGAAGAATAAGGAGAGGGGCGTGCGACCACTGTTGTACCTCTGGGCGAAGATGGGCTGCTGGATAGAATGGCAGATGCGCATCGAATGGCGCCCCTAATTTTTCGCTTATTGGCGACCAAGCCGAGTACAACGCCACCGTCCCCCCAAGACTCCAACCGCTAATACCAATCTTTCCGATTCGTGGGTCGTTTTCCAACAACGAGCGGGTCATGAAAGCGTCCACAAGCATCATCGCATGGGTCACAGAAAGTTGGTCATCAACCGTCGAATCAATCGATCTTGAAATGAAAGAATTGACCTTACAGACTGCGAGACCGGCATCAAGCCAAGCCTCAACGTGGTCTTGATGGTGAGGCGCCCAACCCATGCTCCCATGAAGGGCCATGACGCACCCAAACGGACCATCGCCTTCTGGCAGATAGAGTTCTGACTCAACCATCGTTTCTGGAGCGTTTTCGAGGCCCCTTAGTATGTCATGGATCTCAAAAGGTGAGCGAGATTGGACTTGTAATCGCTCGAACATGTTGGAGGCACCCCGTTCTTTGCATTTTATTTTTCGATGCAAAGCAGAGTCATTGGACATACTCTGTTGAAAATCAATTGACGGGTGAATTATGATAAGAGGTCCACCACACGGGCAAATTATGGCCAGCGGGGGAAAGCGAATTTGGGAAACTGAAATTCCCGAAAGAGCACCCGTAATGGCTTGGCTCATCTCCTGTGTAATCCTCACAGTTTGGAACCTTAGCCGTGGGCTGAATCTCTGGGCTGGGTACAATTTTGGAGGGGCTATGATGGCTCTTTTGGCCTTGATGATTCTGTGGAAGGGAAAGGCCCACATCCCAGCTCTCCCGTTGTGGATAGGGTATTTCGCAACAATGCTCCATTTCATCGGTGGCTCCCTCGGCGCTGCAGACAGCGGACCTGGGCCAATGTGCTTTGATGGCATGCAACCCGGTGAATGGTTGTGCGCAGACGGCGTGAACGGAATGTACCATGTCCACCCCTGGTGGGACAAGTTGGTCCACAGCATGAACAGCACAGCCATTGCTATTGCATGGTCGCTCGGTTGGAGAAGAATGTCAGAGCATAACGGTTGGCAACTTTCACCTCGAGTGGTCGCGTTCACCGCTTTTTCCCTTAGCGTGGCCATCGGCGTGGCGTATGAAGTGTACGAGTTCTTCGGCAAGACCTTTTTCCAAACAATTGACCAAGGTGGATACGTCAACACGGCCTCCGACTTGGTGAGCGACATGTTGGGTGCAGGATTGGGCGTTTTGTTTGCTCATTTCTACGACCCACTGAACAAGACTTCGGACAAGGGCGGGCAATTACCGCTTCCGTCTCAATTGACGCTCACCAACAAAGGATCCATCCCACTCATGGTGATGGGCGCAATCCTCTCATTCGATTACGTTTTGTTGAACGGGAGCATTGTCGACGCCGACTACGACCTGATTGGGCAGTTGATGCTTGCCTCCCTCGTAGTTTCAGGCATAATGGTCGCCCTTGGTCTTTTCAATAAATCCCAGGCGAACAAAACCGATGCTTCGTAAGAATTGAAAATGCCTTCAAAGGCGTGAACTCATGCCCGAGATAGCATTCAAACTCTGTACAGGCGTAGGATCATGGGGTTGCGTTGAAAATGGCCAACCATAAACGAAAGGTGTGAGGATTCTTCCGCTTACTTTCCCCCAGAATAAAATCGAACGTATTGTATCGTGTTTCAAAATAAACATTTGAATAGAGACATTTGCTCGAAACACTATGGATCACGATGAAGTCTATGGGAGGATCACTTCAATTCTTGATGGAGAAGATGATTGGATCGCTGCAATGGCAACGGTGGCATGTGAATTACACAATGCCTTTGACCACTACAATTGGACGGGGTTTTATCGGACGACTTCGCCAGGAATGTTGAAAATTGGTCCCTACCAAGGTGGCCATGGTTGCCTGTACATACCTTTTGAAAAGGGTATTTGTGGGGCTGCTGCTCGAACAGGTGAGACACAGGACGTACCAAACGTTCACGAGCGTTCTGAGCACATTGCCTGTAGTTCAACCACCAACAGCGAGATCGTGGTTCCTGTCAAGAATTTCAAAGGTGAAGTTGTGGCTGTTCTTGATGTGGACTCAGATGATTTCAGTGCTTTTTCAAAACAAGATATTGACTTGGTTGAACGCGTGTGTGCATGGCTTGGCACAATGTACCACTGAATCTCATTCATAGATTGTTCACTGAACGCGATGACGCGTGTAGCGTTCAATTTGGTAAAAAAAGTGAGGACTATTTGGGAATCAGGAGCACATCTGTTGTGCTCGTTATGGATTTTTCATCTATTTCTAGACCGTTTAGATCACATATGGAGTAGCCCATTTTTTTGAGCTCGTCGAACACTTTCATTTCTTCGTCCCATTTAGGGTGAGATTTCCCCCAGCCGACCTCACATAGGATCACCGGGAGGGGGTTCCACTTTCTCATTGAATCAAGCATACCACGAAGGACGAGATACTCTGCACCTTCTACATCGATTTTAATGAAGGTCGGTGTGGCATCCAACTCGCACTTCTCGAATTGTTTAAGTTTGATCCGGACCTTTTCCATATCATCTGAAGCCTTAGATTGGACAATTGTATTCCAGCCAAGATTACCGTTACTGGCGACAAATATGTCCACTTCTGAATCCTCATCACTGAGTCCATAGTTGAACACTTTGGCCTCATAGGTGGAGCCTTGAAATGTCTCTTCACAAAGTTTGGCAAGGTTAGGAAGAGGCTCAAAAAGGTATAATGATCCTTCGAAGTCGATGTTCTCAGCCAGTAAATAGGAGAAGTAACCAACGTTTGCGCCCACATCGAAAATGACTGAATCTTGTTTCACATATGGATGAATTGCCGAGATTAGCTCTTCATAACCTGCTTTTCGGTGCTCAAACCATTTCATTGCTTCCTTGTGAGTGACTGACATTGCAGAGTGTTTTCTTTCTATGAGTGAATAAAGGCGGCTTTTGATGCGAGAAAATAATGCGCCCTTGCGTAAAATTTCCAACATTCGTTGACCTGCCATATCCTTTTCCCGTCACACTTCTTCTTATTGTTGTTTCCAATATTCATTCGCTTAAGCAGCAGCAAAGAATCACCCATTTCGTCAATCAACCAGTGATTTATTGATCACTACGAACATTGAGGCAAAAGGGCCCCTGATGTAAAATACCACGTCACTCAACACAATGTGTAGGTGACCCATTTGGAACCAAATTGCGACCCAGTTTTTGCTCGTGTGGACAAACTCCTCGCTTTGTTGAACAAATCGAAATTGTTGCACATCCTTTACCTTTTGAACACCAAGCAAAGACCAATGCGATTTTCTGAAATCAAACGACGAGTCGACAGTTCATCGACCACAATCACGCGTCGACTGGTTGAACTCGAAGAGAACGGGTTAGTGACTCGCTCTGTCCTCGACACCTTTCCTACCACTGTGGAATACATGCTGACAGAGGATGCTCAGCACCTTGCCCCGAGCATTCAATCGATGTATGATTGGGTGGTTGAACGGAACGTCGCCTTGCTCTGAAGATGTCAAGCAACTGCAGACCATCATCAATCATCAAATACCATGCAGTCGACCCTTACCCATGAGCCTCCATCACATCACATGGCGAGCCACGGCCAGTGGTCTTGCTGATGAGAACGTGGTCGCAGATGCTTTGGCGTGGTTAATCGGCGATGATGAAGCGATCGAAATCGAGCGCACCACCTCATACCACGGGTCCGAACTTCACATGATCGAAGCCAAAATCACCCGCAAAGGACCCGCCCTTAAGGCACTTGCAATGCTGGGGGGTGCGAACCTCCAAACTATTCTTGAAGAACTCGAACAGCGACTTGATGAGGCGAATACAATTCATTTCCGCCTCGACTTTAACGCCTTGATCGATGGTGTGGTTCAACTTGCCGAAGGCGATGGGCCAACCGTCAAAGGCCAGACAAAGGTACAGGTGTTCCCCGGCCAAGAAGGTCGAAGCGAGGCAATCGCGATGCTTCTTGCCGCCATAGAGATCGCCAACCGCGTCGAACATTGACTCATCGACCGCCCATCCTGCCGATCAACCGAAAGTAATGTATAGACTGAAAGTCTAGTGATAACATGCAGCCAGAGCAAAAAGGTGGTTACCAATCAATAGACCCACATCAAGCGCCTCCGCAACAACAATTACAA
>DAFX01000038.1:0-2280 GCA_002495535.1 Euryarchaeota archaeon UBA433 | reverse complement strand
CAACAGCAACCACAATTCCAGCAAAACCCCTACCAGCAAATCCCCGTCATGGCACCAGATACGAACGCTACCCTCGCTTTAGTGTTGTCAATTCTAGGATTGATTGGGAGTTTCATCTATGGATTTGGAATTTGTTTCGCCATACCGAGCCTCATCCTCGCGAACAGTGCACTGGCTATCACAAATCAATATCCTAACCACCCTGATGCAGGAACTGCAAAGGCTGCGAAAGTCATATCTTGGATTGCGATTGCGTTTTTCATCTTGGTGATCGTTACAGTCGTTTTGGCTGGAGTGCTGTACGTGTGGGCAAATTCTCTAGCAGAAACACCCTAACTGAAATCGCCAACCGCGCCGAACAATGAGCAGCGTCCCAGTCAACTCGCCTCGGAATATGAACGCGTTCCCCATCGTGGCATTGATATGAGATTGGCGCCGAGACTGCGCCATGGCCAAACCCAGCAAAGCACTGCTCCTTGCGGCCATCATGATGTGCTCTCTGCTCCATGCCGAAGCCTCACACATTGAGCAAGGCGTCGTGGAGGAGCCAGTCTGTAATGCAGAGCGAAGTGAGAATTGGACCGTTGGATTGATTCAATGCAACGACAACCTCAGTGCGGGTTACACGCTCTTTTCCCCGATGTCAACAGCGACCTCATACCTCATCGATCACGATGGACGAGAAGTACACAATTGGGTCTCCCCAGGGGGTCACCGACCGGGTATGTCTGCTTATTTTCTCGATGATGGCTCGCTGCTTCGCGCGTCAAACATCGCACAAACCGCGGTCGGTAATTTCAGCGGCGGTGGGACCGCTGGCAAGGTTGAACGCATATCCTGGGAGGGCGATTTGCTTTGGTCGTTTGAATATTCATCCACCGAGTACATCTCACACCATGACATCGAACCGATGCCGAACGGCAACATTCTGATGATCGCTTGGGAGGCTAAAACCGAAGAAGAGGGGCTGCAGGCGGGCCGAAACCCAGCGATTGCATCTGATGCACCTGGCGGTAGCAACGGTGTCTGGCCCGACAAAATCGTCGAAATTCAACCCAATGGAACGACGGGTGGCGACGTGGTTTGGGCCTGGCATGCTTGGGATCACTTGGTGCAAGACTACGACCCAAGCAAAGACAACTTTGGCGTGGTTGCTGAACATCCAGAACTGCTCGACATTAACTTCGTCGATGCGGCAGGAGCCCAAGCTGGAAAAGCAGACTGGATGCACTGCAACGGCATTGATTACAACCCGATTCTGGACCAGATCGCATTGTCGTGCAAGAACATGAATGAAATCTATATTATCGACCACAGCACAACCACAGAGGAGGCTGCAGGCCACACTGGAGGTACGTACGGTAAGGGTGGAGATTTCCTGTACAGGTGGGGGAATCCTGAAGCCTATGACGCTGGATTCAGTCAAGACAAACGCCTGTTTGCTCAGCATGATGTGCAATGGATTGAACAAGACCGCCCAGGCGCAGGCAGCCTGATTGTGTTCAATAACGGCGTCTATCGGACGGGCAGCTATTCCTCAGTCGATGTCATCACGCCTGTCATCATCGATGGCGAGTATCAACTCGATGAGCACAACAGGTACCTTCCCAACACCACATCGTGGTCATGGAACCAAGGAGAGGACATGTATGCAGGTTTTGTCTCTGGTGCTGAACGATTAGCCAACGGCAACACGCTGATCACCCACGGCACTCATGGCACTTTGTATGAGGTCACGCTTGAGGGGGAAATCGTGTGGACCTACATCAGTCCAGTGACCAAAGATGGAATTATCGAACAAGGTGAACCACTCCCCGATGGCAACCAAGTGAATTCAAAGGCCAACACCATCTTCAAAGTACGAAAGTACACTGCTGACCACCCGGGTTTCACAGGACGCACCCTTACACCCGGCGCTTACATTGAGGCTTGGACCGACCAATGCCCACAGACGGATGCACTGCCATGGGACCGTGACGGTGATGGCTGCATTGACGACACCGACCAAGACGGTGTGCTTGATCCTGAGGATCAATGCCAAGGTCATGACGATCAAATTGATTCGGATCAAGACGGCTTGATTGACGGGTGCGATGCGTTTGTTGATGCGGATGAAGACGGTGTTGAGGATTCCATCGATGCGTGCCTCGGTCATGACGATGCGATTGATGTCGATCAAGACGGCACGCCTGATGGCTGTGACGCGCTGATTGACAACGATGGTGATGGCGTTGCCAACGATGAGGACCAATGCGACGGCCATGACGATACCGTGGACCA
>DAFX01000056.1:13788-14095 GCA_002495535.1 Euryarchaeota archaeon UBA433 | reverse complement strand
TCCGGCAATTAGGCGGCAATGTTCCTTGCTCTCAAGTTCTTCAAGTCGGAGGCGGGCTGCCTTTCCAGCGAGCAGAAGTTTGCCCTTTCCAGATTCTGCAATCCAGCCTACAATCCGTCCGGCCCGAACAAGCCGATGACCCGCTGGTGTCTTTCTGCGACCAATCCAGGTGCTAATTACGCCGTGATCGAATGGTTGAATCGCACCTGCGTCGACAGAGATTGCGTCTTCAACTGAGGTTCCTTGTGGTAGGTTAAACATATTTTCAACTCACTGGGGGGTGGTGGCCAAGATTCTACGATCTCGA
>DAFX01000056.1:13056-13455 GCA_002495535.1 Euryarchaeota archaeon UBA433 | reverse complement strand
CGAGCGCGTGGCGCCATCGTGCAAGACGGCCTCCGCTTCCTGATAACGCAACGATGCGTGTTGGGGATGCAACGTCGATCATCAGACGTTCATCACCTTCACACCACACTTCGTAGACGGCCCCCAAACCGAGGGCCTCTGATGATTCAAGTGCAGCAGAAACGACCTCGACAGCGTGCTCGAACGGAGGAAGTACTCCTTCGTCACCGACGCTTGCTAGGAGGTCCCCGCTGTCATTGATCAACATGGCCTGCTTGACGCCTTCAAGGCGATACAAACCGGCCAATGCGCGTTGCAACATGGATGCTCAAACCTTTCGTCAGCGTTGTGGGCTTCAAGAAGTTTTGTGCTGGGTTCCCCCTAAAGGGGGATTTGAGGACCAAAATCAAATTTCCAACT
>DAFX01000056.1:0-12806 GCA_002495535.1 Euryarchaeota archaeon UBA433 | reverse complement strand
TCACCGTTGTAGGCTTCAAGAAGTTTTGTGCTGACTTCCCCCTAAAGGGGGATTTGGGGACCAAAATCAAATTTCCAACTGGATTTCTGAAAACCATGCTCGCGGAAGGCCATGAGGCCTTAGTTTTCCGCGTATTGCCTGAAGGATTGAGGCCGCCACGAACGAGGGTTTTGGAAGGGCGAGTGGATCATTTTGGTTTGATATTACCAATTGCAATTTTAAATTTTCAATTGAAATCTATCACCCATCCGATGGCGGATTTTCGCAACCCCACCAATCCCTCAGGGGTGGGATTCAAACCTACCTCGCCCTCCCATCACACATGGCAGAGGAGGCTGAACCCGGTTTCACTATCCCTCAATGCGACAGTTGCAGTCGCCCTGCTGTCTTGGAACAGGCTTACTCAGGACGTATTCTTTGCAATGAGCACATGGCCAAATCTGTCCGCAAAAAAATCGCCAAGGAATTAAGGCAACAATTGATTCTGCCCAAAGACAAGGACACAACGATTTTTGTCGCGATTTCAGGAGGAAAGGATTCTGCGGTTTTACTCGACAGCATCGTCGATCTGATCGGTCAGCGACCTGATGTTCGAATTGTTGCCGGTACGGTCGACGAGGGCATCGAAGGATACCGGCCGCCATCGCTGGACTGCGCTCAGCAACTGTGCGACACCCTCGGCATCGAATTCATCACTGTGTCCTATCCTGAATTAAGCTTCAAAGAAATGGACGAAGTGGCCCAACGCATCCCTGGCCTCTTGGAAACAAATCCAAGCGCACCGCGACTGCCTTGTTCATACTGTGGCGTATTCAGACGTCAGGGCATCAACCACCTCGCCGACCGGATCGGCGCAGATATCATCGCACTGGGGCATAATTTAGACGATATGGCTCAGACCGTTTTGATGAACATGACCAATGGTGATCTCGATCGAACGCTACGTTTGGCCCCCCACACCACCAACATGGTCGAAGGCATGGCTCCCCGAATTGTCCCTTTGAGATGGATTCCGGAGCAAGAAGTGCACCTGTATGCCCTTCACCGAAACCTGCCACTGCATCATGAAGAATGCCCGCATGCGCAAGGTGCGCTTCGTTGGAGGCATCGAGAACTTGTGGCTCAAATGGAAGCGGATTCGCCAGGTACAAGGCACGGACTGTTGCGCATGGCCGACAACATCAAAGCATTACGAAACCAATCGCCAGAAGATGCCCCTCGTATCGCACCACCAACGCCATGCCCTGCATGCGGAGCGATGACTTCAGGCAGCCAATGCAAAGCCTGCGACTTCAGAGCCTTGTTGAAGGATTGATTCAGAGGGCGTTCTTTACCAACTCATCGAGGTCCTGAGGACGGCCACAATAATGGCATCGCAGTTGCAATGGATCGCGGCTGACGACACGCAACCTGTGTGCGAGTGGTTCACGAGAATTTGTAGTGATGCAGTTCGAAAAGGTGCAGCGCACCACGTTCACGACTTCTTCACCGAGGTTAATTGAGAGTTTTTCTGCAACAACGTAGGCACGGATAATCGCTACGTGGGCGTCAGGCGCAACAAGCGCTAATCGGTCAAGTTCAGTTTGAGTCAATTCCCGATCTTCAACCTTGATGATGTCTTTTGACCCGAGTTTTTTCGATGGTACGTTCATCACCAGCGAAACGGGAACCGAGGTTTCCCCAGCAATTCCAAGCATTTCCAAGACACGGAGGGCTTGACCGGAGGGAACGTGATCAATCACAGTCCCGTTGCGGATTGCAGTTACACGGCGCATGCTTTGTTCATTCGACATCAAAGAACACCTCCTTCGGAGGCGACATCAGCAGGAACCGTCACGCCAAGAAGCCTGCAAAGAAGAGCCATGCGAGCAACAACACCGTTGAATGCTTGTTCGAAATAGCGGGCGTGGCGTGTTTCGTCGACAGACGGATGTATTTCATCAACTCGAGGAAGCGGGTGCATGATGATCATGTCTCCTTTGACATCCCCGAGATGGCGAGCATGGAGTTTGTACGCGCCTGCGCATCGAGCGTATTCATCCTCATCTGCAAATCTTTCTTTTTGAATTCGCGTCATGTACACAACATCGGCATCGTTGATCGATCCGTAGAGGTCTTCTGTTTCTGTGACATTGGCCCCGTGTTCCATGAGGTCAGAAACAATTTCACTTGGCATGCGCAACAAGTTTGGGCTCGCAAAAATAAGTTCGCAGCCGAAACGAGTCAGGGCGTGGGAGAGGGAGTGAACGGTGCGCCCGTAGCGCAAATCGCCTGCAAGGACAACTTTGAGTCCCTCTAAGCGCCCATGCGCTTGGCGAATGGTAAACAAGTCGAGCATGGTTTGGGTTGGATGGTGGCCCGCTCCATCACCGCCGTTGAGAATCGGGACTCGAGCAGCGTCTTGAGCGTACTGTGCGGCGCCTTGCCGAGGGTGGCGCATGGCGATGATGTCGGTGTAACCGTCAACCATTTGGATGGTGTCAAACAGGGTTTCCCCTTTGACGACCGAGGAAGTCTTGACGTCGCCAAGGTTGACGACATCCCCTCCGAGACGCTTCATGGCCGTTTCGAAGGACATTCGTGTTCGTGTGCTGGGCTCGAAGAATAAGTTCCCCATGATCCGCCCTTGCAAAAGAGGGAGGTACATCTCACCTCTTGCCACAGGCAAAAGCCGTTCTGCGTCGTCTAATATGCTGAGGATTTCCTCGTTCGTCAAATCATCCATGGTAATGAGACCGGTCATTGTCACTCCTCACTCCCAAGAAGGCGGTGCACGACACCCATGAACATTCCCGTCGACTTGGGATGAGAGGCGTTGGGTTTTCGTAGACGATCTCTGCCCTGTATGACAGGTGATTTTCGAGCAAGCAAGCGGAGTGATTATGACCATGCCGTTGAAGTCACGGCTATGGTGGACGCTTGGGCAGATGTGGAAACTGCGATTAAATCGGCCATTCAACAACGTCAGCAACGGCTTGATCGATTGACAAGTTTGTCTGCACTCGTATTGCTCGGTGGCGCCGTGTGGTTGCTTTGGCCGAGCCTCAGCGCAGCTGTTCGCGGCGAATCTGGATTGCTCAGTGGACTTGGATACCCGTTGATGGTCATCGTGTGGGGCCTCATCATTCAGGACCTTGCAGTCGACGATCCTCGAGCCCGAACTCGAATTGGGTCCGCTGCCAGCCTAGCGTGGCCGGTGCTGCTGATCACCTCGGCCCAGTCGCTTGATGTGGACGAACCAAGTATGGTGGCTGGGAGCATGGTGCTCACAGTTGTTGCAGTGTCCTGCCTCATGGCCTCCAAGACGGTGTTGCAAGGCGGTCTGGATGTGTTGCGATGGAGAGCCATCATGACGGGGCTCGGCACAGTGATTGCGGTCTCTCTTTTTGCAGGCGACACGCCTGAATCGATGACCTACGAATGGTTGGCTTGCATCACAGCGATGGTGTCCAGTGGCATGATGACCGGATACATTTGGTTTGTTGGGGACGACCAACGGGGTGCCCGTAAGCACTTCACTCGCAGGCTCGATTCAATTGAAATCCGTTTGCTCGAACTAAAGGCAAGCGGTGCTGCCGTCGATCAGGCCTCAAGCCTCATCATGACCGCACGAGAAGAAGGCCATACGGACCCCTCTCACGGTATGATCCTCTTAGACGAAGCCGAAGACAACATCGAACGGGCGCTTTCGCTTTCAGGCGATGTGGAGGCGATCATGGAAGACGCCCGCTCAAGCATGGAACAAGCAGAAACTATTGCACCAACAGCAAAGCGACCTCGCAAGGCCTTTGAGATGGGGGAGCGAGAAGTCAAACTTGGATCCCTGCGTGAGGGAGAAATCCTGTTCCGTCAATCGAAAAAATACGCTCATGAAATCATCGAATGGTGGGCGGTTGCAGAGAATGCGATTGGTGAAGCAGCACGTCAATTGCAAGGAAAAGACGGCGAGAGCATGGCGCATTTGAAAGAGATGCTCAAGGATGCGAAAAAGAAACTCGCTGCCGAGGCACCAAAGAAAGCATACGAATTCGCCGTTGTGATCCCTGCTCAACTTGCAGCGGACGATGATGCGCTGGACAAGGCTGCAGCCTCACTGAAAGAAGCAAACCGTCAGTTGAAACAAACGGATGGATTGGACACGGGAGCCATGGAAGAACGATTGGCGCAGGCTGAAACGGCTTTGGAGGCCGGCAATGCAGGTCAAGCAATCGGCCTCGCTGATGGTGTGGTCCGGGCAATCACCCAGGAGCGCGAAGCCATGGACACGGTGCAGAGGGCTTTGCGCCAACGGAAGAAACTCGTTGCTCAATTCGAAGCGCGTGACGACAGTGAAGACTGGGAAGCCCGCATGCTTGAAATTGAAAAAGCAGCGGATGAACGCCAATGGAGCCACAGTGCGACCCTGCTCTCTTCAATGAATCAAGACCTTGACAAAGAAGGAAAGGCAAGCGAAGAGGCCTTGGAACTTCACGACTATGTCCTTGACGAATGGCGCGTTCTTCGTAACCAATGCGAAGCTGCGGCCATCAAGGTGGAAGATGAAGACAGGCGGTCAACAGAACAGGCTATTGCCCTTGCAGGTGAAGCATTGGGCGTTGGGCGCATCGATGACTGCTTGACACATTTAGGCACTGCTGATGCGGCTATGGAACGACTACGGCGGAGAATTTGATTCCGCTCAAAGGTTCAACAATCCCTTTGCATGAATGCTTTTGAAATCAAGGCCGCCGGGGAAACCAAGATCAACTGGCATGCCACCAATGGTGACAATCAATCCCGTCAGGTGGAGATAGAGGCAGGGTGGTAAAGCAGACTGGTCGACTTTACCCAGCATTTTCCAACCGTTGCTTCCCTTCTTTGAAGCGATGGTTAACTCGTTGGAAGCACCGTGTGCGATCCAAGCGTTAGCGGCCCATGCGTGTTGTTTCTGGACCTTTTTTGTGAACGAAGGCGATGGCGACACAACGTGCATTCTCGCCCAGATGGCATCCACATTCAAACCGGATTCAGTGGCCCATTCCATGTCGGTGATTTCGCTCGTACCGACCGCAGTTAATCCCGAGCGGGCCATGTACCCGAGAAGGGCGCGAAGGTGAGGATGGCGCCCGTGTTCTGCAGCAAGGCCTTCGGCGATTGAGACGGCAGTGTTTACCCTACCAGCATCAATGTGCAAAAGACATCGCACGACGTCACCATGAACCCATGATTCAATGGATTTCGTTTTGATGAAGCGCTCGAGCAGGTCGAGGGCGTCCTCACTTTCTCTTGAAAGACGCATTCGAGCGACATCACCTAAGAGGAACAAACGTCCTGCTGGCGAGTCGATGTACTTCATCCCCGTACGGCTGGTGTTGCTTTCAAACCGCTGTACGAGATCGATGTTTCGACGCATGATGCTGTCCATCGAGAGTTGCGGCTTATACCTCTCTGAGAGTGGAATCGACTTTGGCCCAAGTAAACTGGCGACCCATTGAATTCGGGTAGCCTCGACATCATCCTGTGAAAGAAGTTTCAATCTTGGTTTGGCTTCGGGCAAATCACGCTGTGCTAAACTGGCGGCAGAGAGGATTAAACGGGCCACATCTGCTTCCTTGCCCCCTCTTAGAGCGAGCAAGGACACTGCTTCTTGTTCTGCCTCATTCCATCGACCAAAACCAGCATACAACGTCATAACCGCATTGGTTTTCCTTCCAAGGCCGAGTCCATCAAGAGCATCGCCATGGCCCTTGAGCACATCATCGAGTTGCCTAAGTGCTTTGACCCAGTTGTCTTCGGCAATAAGTGTCGTAAGTGGCTGCTTCTTGAGGTAAATGACATCTTCCATCTCACTAAATTTAGCACGATTGTCGGCAACTGCAGCATCGAAGGTGATGTCTTCGAGTTTTGAACCAACCCTGAGGGATTTTACCCAGATTGTAAGGAAAGCGACTTGTCCACCAGAGGCCAACATCCAGGTCAACTCTTCCAAGGCATCCTTTGTGAGGACCGAACACACGGTGTTGTCCCATTCGCCACAACCGCTCCCTTGAGGCAGGAAACTGGAGTCCCAGAAGGTGATCATACCCAATGCCAAAAGAAGCATCGATTGCCCTGCAAATCCTGTAAAACAAAAGTTCAGTACTTTCGCTTGCTGGGAGGGTTCTGCCCTCAACAGCCTGCTGTCTGCAAGTTTGATGCCACCCGCCCCTGAAACGTCTTGAACATCCAAGAAGAGGATGCGGGCGACTTCGTAAACGAAGAGAAAACCGATGATGGCCACGTTGAGCAGCAAAAACAGAAGCACCATGGACACAATGGGCACTCGAATGCCATCGATGGGGATGAAGGAAAACAATTCAATCAAACCGAAACCGAGCACGCCGCCCTCTTCCATGAATGTGGATTGTTCGCGATACTCTGGCAGTTCAAGCACGCGGTCTGAGTGGAGAAGCAACTGAGGGTCGAACAATAAGACCACAAGGGAAATCAAAGTGTTCAACGCAACAAAAGGCATAGCTACGAGGTTAAAGTTAACAATTTGAGCAACCGCTTGTTGCCGCGCGTTTGGAGTGTGGTTGTGGAAGGGCGAAGGTTCACCGCCTGCAATTTTCTTGGAGGATTGACGAAGGGCGCGCCATGAAGAGCCGAGAATTCGACCATAGGCAAGAACCGAAGGAGAAAACATAGCAAATGCCGAGATGCTAAAACGGCGGTTTTGGGGTACGTCCGCCATTCCAAGTCCGATGTAGAGGGCCGTGATTAACGCAGTCCATAGGATCAGGAGGAACACGTAACTGTAACTTCTCCACGCGGTAGAATCTTGCAATGAAGCACGATCTTGGCCTATTGGCTTGATGACTTGAGCCCCTAGCGAAGATCCACTCGAAATCAAGGCAGGGAGCGCGATGAACATCAAAGCAATCGCGATTGACGGGGCGTGGTAGCCTTCTGAGAGACCAAATCTGATGATCAAAAATTCGAAAAAGAGAATCAATACACCAACCAGTGCAAACAGGTAGGTGGTCACACCGAAACGCATGCCTGGCGAACGCAGGAGCGCCTTTGCTTCCTCAACACTTCGAGTTACCTGATGCACCTCGTAGCGAAGTTCCCCCGTCTCGAACGCCACCTGCAGCCCACGTAATTGTCGTGGAACCAATTGTGTCCAGAAGAGTAAGGCGGTAGCGGCCGCAAGCACCAATGGCACAATCGCAGCGGGTGAAAGCCCGTCTATGATTGGTGGCGCTGTCATCAAAGATCCTCCATTCAATCTGTTTTGTCAACAACAACGATCGACGGTTGGGCCACTTTTGTCTCAATCTCATGGCACATGGCTGTGATGAAGTCATCGAGACCCATGCCGCTGATTTGGTCACCGTTGCGGGCCCGCAAACTCACGGTTCTAGTTTCTGCTTCTCCATCCCCGACAATAATCATGTAAGCGGGTTGAAGCTTGCGATGATTGCGTATTTTCTTTCCAATGGTGTCGTCTCCATCATCCACTTGGACACGGATTTCATGCGCCTTTAGAGCGTCTGCAACTTCTTGAGCGTAGGCCTTGTGCTTTTCCGAGATGGTGATGATATGGCACTGGGTGGGGGTGAGCCAAGTTGGGAATTTTCCTGCGAAATGTTCGATCAAAACGCCACAGAACCGCTCCATAGAACCGAAGGGGGCACGGTGAATCATGACGGGCCGGTGTATCTCGCCATCGCTGCCTTTGTATTCCAATTCAAATCGTTCTGGGAGGTTGTAATCCACCTGAACGGTGCCAAGTTGCCATTCGCGTCCTATGACATCCTTGACCACGAAGTCAATTTTTGGACCATAGAATGCGGCTTCACCTTCTTCTTCAGACCATTGAACACCGAGGGATTGGGCAGCGGCCCTACAGGCCTCTTCCGCTTTGTCCCACCGCTCTGACTCGCCGACATATTTGTCGGAGTCAGAATCTCTGAGCCCAACCCGGACCCTGTAATCTGACATCCCAAGTTTGTCAAAGATAATTTGCACCAGTTCGATGCATCCAAGCACTTCTTGAGCGATTTGATCTTCGGTAACGAACAGGTGAGCATCGTCTTGTGTGAACCCGCGCACTCGAGTCAAACCTGAGATTTCGCCGGATTGTTCCCAACGGTATACGGTGCCAAATTCAGCGAGACGCAGGGGCAAGTCACGGTAGGATCGTTGTTGGGATGCATAGATCTTGATGTGGTGTGGGCAGTTCATCGGCTTGAGCATGTACCCGTCGATATCACCGGATTTCATCAGGTTGGAAAGTTCACCACAGGTGCACCCTTCATCGGCTAATTTCTTCATCAAATCCCGCTCAACGAGAGGCGGGTATTGTGAATCTTGGTAGTAAGGGAAGTGGCCAGAGGTGCGGTAGAGGTCGAGTTTACCAACGTGAGGGGTGAAGACCTGAGAATAGCCTTGCCTGCGAAGGTGAGATGAAATGAAATCCTGCAGTTCTTGACGAACGATCGCGCCTCTTGGCGTCCACAAAATGAGCCCCTGCCCCACTTCTTCATCGATGTGGAAGAGTTGCAAATCTTTGCCAAGTTTACGATGGTCTCGCTTCTTGGCTTCTTCCAAACGAGTCAGGGTCGCTCTAAGGGCTTCCTTGGTCGGCTCAACGATGCCGTAAATACGAACCAGTTGTTCACGATCTTGGTCCCCACGCCAGTAGGCAGAGGAGACGCTTGTGAGTTTGACATTCATCAAACGGGAAGTGTTTGGCACGTGTGGGCCGAGGCACAAATCATACCATTCTTCTTGCTTGTAGATGGTCGAACCTCCCCCGTCTTCGATTTTATCATTGATGATTTCGAGTTTGTATGGGTTGTCCGCAAAATGGTCTTGAAGTTCTTCATCGGAAAGTTCGATGCGTTCAACAGTGAAGTTCTTGCGAGCAAGTTCCTGCATTTTTTTCTGAATTGGTTTGAGGTCAGATTCTGTAATTGCTTCCATTGCAAAATCATAGTAAAACCCTCGATCAATGGCTGGGCCAATGGTTGGTTTGGCATTCGGATAGAGTGCAGTCACCGCTTGAGCCAACAAGTGAGCCGCGCTGTGACGAAGAATGTGAATGCCTTCATCTGAATCCGAGAGGATCCCTTCAACTTCACAATCGGCTTCGATGGTGTTCGACATGTCGCATTCAACACCGTTGATTCGAGCTGCCAAGCAGCCGTGTTTGCGGCCTAGAGCGTCGGTGATGACTTCTGCACATGTGATACCAGATGCATATTCGTTAACCGTTCCATCAGGCAAAGTGACGTTGATGAGTGCCATTTCAATTGCTCCTTCAACCCCTACGGGGTTGGTTCTCATTCATCAAACCACCACTCCTTTCCGCAAAAAATTGGGCTTCGTGGACCTTCCGTGATGCTTCCACTACCAAGGGAATTTCAAATTCCAGTAAATACCGTCGAACAAGATGACCTGAATGCCAAGCAGCACCGAGCCAAGCAGCATCAATCCGCCACCAGGAATTTCATCTTGCCATGCTGAGTAAGCCAACAGCCCCATCATGATGTTGCCAATGCAAGCGAGCATCAACACCCCGACAACAATGAACGCCGTCCAATTGTAATCGTGATCAATGTGGTAAATCGTGGCTTCGAGCCATAAGGCGCTAGGAATCACCAGCAGAGCAAATGCCAACAGCAAACGACCTCCGCCCTGGCCATCAGCGGACCCCCAAGGCCAGCGCAAATCAGCGAGAACACTGGCTTCGCTCTGATAGAGAATGGTCCACCAGTACATCAGAAAACCGAACGCAGCAAGGAACATGAACGGTACAATGAATTTTGCTTGGGACCAAGGAATTCCACCCCACAAAGCGGTCTTGTCAGAAGCGTGGGAAACGCCGTAGGCGTACGAGACCAGCACCAGGGAGCCAAAAATGAAAATGAACAATCGGAGGAACTGCCGGGAGACTTCCATGCCTCTTGGAGGTGGACTCGATAGATAAGCACCTGTATGGGCCTTACCATTCAACGTCGAATTCATCACCGATGGAACTTGACGCTTCATTGACGATATCAATTGCCTTCTTCGCTTCTTCCTCGGTTGATTCGGCAGGAACAACCGGATTTGAAACTACAAATTCTTCTCGGTCTTCGACGGCCTCAAATTTTTGATTGTACAGAATGGGTTGAGTGGGCTGACCCTCACTGTTTGCCTCTTCTGGTGCAACGTTTGGTTCCACTGGCATCAAATTCGATTCACCAACCTTCAACTCTGAGAATCCCTTCTCCAACGCATCTTCAAGGGAGGGGGTGCGCTTCGGATGCCTGCTCATGCATCACCGAAGCCACATTGAGCACATCAATGCTCGGGCGCTATGAATCGTTTACTCTTCGCTTTCTGGAGGGGTGGCGTCCTCTTCAAAACTGACCTCGGGTAAAAACGAGAGAATTGTGCCAAGAATACCCGCAACGAGCACGTATTCCCAAGCCGCACCCGTATTGATCGCCGGTTCTAACGCTTCAGTGCAAAACTCAAGCATGTTTGATGCAGATGCGTTGTATGCATCCCAGTCGAAATCATCCCCCCAGACTCCAATCTGGGTCGTGATCATTTTGTACAAGCCGATTGCTGCGCTCAGTGCAGCACCAAGCCTCATCCAAAGAATTCGCTTGAACCGAGGCGAGTGCCACCAAATTCGCATCGATACGAAGGTAACCAGCAAACACCAATATACGCCGTTGTAGAAGATATCCATGGCGTAGTGTCCATGCATTGGACCGTCGGTGTCCCATGGAACGGTGCCAATTCGGATGCAGGAAAACGCCCCGATGAGCCCCGGGAAAACTGCCAAGTGGTTGAGTCCTTGCCAAATGACGGGGTGTTGTGATTCATCAAGGCGCTTCATGTTCATTGAATGCAATTCCATCACAATCCAGAACACCAAAAAACCGCTTAGAAATGTCCCTACGGTGAAAATGGTATCCCCTGGCTCGTACAAGTCAAAATCCGAAATGTAAGGTAGCCATGCCCGGCAGCCGTTCATCAGCCACGTCCCGTAGCCAAGAACGAGCCAAACAGTTGTTGCTCCGACCATCGTTAAGATGGCAAGGCGTCGTCGTGGCACATGGTCCATGCCCTTCGGTTTCCGAAGATGTTCTTGAGGGCATCGTCGGACCTCTGCACGCACAGGCCTTCTTGAAGGAGAACCCGTTCGACCATCCATGCGCATCGGGGTTGTGGTGAATCCAGATGCCGGCCTCGGTGGAAAATTGGGCTTCAAGGGCAGCGATGGGCGAGCCGCTGAAGCAAGGGCTGCTGGAGCTGAAGATCGGGCAGGACCACGTATGGCTCAGGCCTTGGAATCACTCTGTGTTCTTTTATCGGGTTCACTCAATCGTAATGATGCGAGGATTACCCTTGTGGGATGGGAGGGGCGCATGGGCAGCTCATGGGTCAAGAATCTCAACAGCCACCTTGCGTTCCAATCCATCGGAATCACGCCTGAAACTACATCTGATCATGACACTCATAACCTCGTCAACGACCTGGTGAAAGCCGAGGTTGAGGCGATTGTTTATGCTGGCGGCGATGGAACCACCCGGGACATTGTCAAGGCATTGGAAAGCATAGGAAAAGAAGCTCAAGAAATTCCGCTTGTCGGCGTACCTGGAGGTGTGAAAATGCATTCAGGTTGCTTTGCAACCACCCCCAAAGCCGCTGCTGAAGTGGTGCTTGCTTTCGTGCTCGGCGACCTTCGATGCGCCATCACTGAAGTCATGGATTTGGATGAGGATGTCTACCAACAAGGTGTGTGGAAGGTTCGTATGTATGGCGAGGCTTGGACACCATCAAGTCCGAGGTTTATGCAGGGAGCCAAAGAACAAGTTGAGCGATCAAGTGAAGTCGATACCATCGAAGGACTGGCCCATCACGTGCAAACTTTGCTCGATGACAAACCCGATTTGATGGTAATTTGGGGCAGCGGGGGAACCCTACGACGAATGGGCGAACACGAAGAACTCGAACTGACATTATTAGGCATTGACGCACAGGGCCCCGTTGCTAACGGAAAACGCACCCTCCATGCAGACCTCAATGAACAGGAATTGCTCGATGTACTGGCTCAACACGTGGATGAGAACGGTGAGCCACGACCTCGCCTTCTGTTGCTCTCACCAATGGGTGGCCAGGGCTTCTTGATTGGCAGAGGCAATTTACAACTCTCTCCAGACGTATTGAGGGTGATTCAATTCGACAACATCCTCGGTGTGGCAACACCTGCGAAACTCATTGGCTTGCAATCCGTAAGAATTGATACTGGCGATCCTGCGCTGGATGATGAATTTCAGGCAAAGCGATTCGTGAAAATCCTTCAAGGATTTAGAACCACGAGATTGATTCGCATTGAAGAGTCTTGATCGAATTGGGACTTTTGATCAGCTAGGGAATGCCCTTACACAAGTGTGCCCACTTCAGGCGACACCTTTGCGTGAAGCGTATGTCTTGACGGTAGTGTCTGACAAGACCCACTGCAAGCCCTTTGTTTTGCCAATACCTGAGCAATGGGTATTCGGACACACCCTTTGTATTCAAGGTATAAATACCTGTAATGACAATTAGTTAGTATGCCAGCACAACCAGGTGACTACAATTATTGCAATGATTGTGGAGAAATGTCAGATGAAGAGATGAAGGAATTCCCTATTGAGGAATGCGGAGTCTGCTTGAAACTCGTGTGTAGTAGATGCACACATTCGAATTGCGGGCCCCTCGAAATGTTTGACTAGACATTGATTAGGAATTGCGTTTCAGAGGGGGCCCCTTTGCTACCCCGTCTAGGCAGACGGTAGCGT
>DAFX01000049.1 GCA_002495535.1 Euryarchaeota archaeon UBA433 | reverse complement strand
GATGCTTCAATGGCGAACTCCACTATCGATGTCGGCCAAGGATTTACCCCATCCGGCCCAATGTTGAGGGCTTTGCTCGCACTGTCCACAACACCTCTTCCCTCCACAGCACGGGATGATGGGCAAGGAGGATATGATCTTCAGAATCCTCATGATGGGTTTGGGCAACTTAACCTCTCGGTGTTGCTCGATTTTGAAGCCCTCATTGAAGAATTAGAAGGTGGGCACGCCTCCCCTGCAAATGATGTTTGGATTCATGACTCTTACCGGTTGTTGGATCAATCACCACAAGAGTGGTTGGCGACCCGGCAGGGTGTTGATGATCCGCTCGAGAATCTGATTGCTCAACCTTGGAATGGCTCGGGAGCAGCGGGGCCATTTTTACGAACTGGAGAGGTATGGACGCAGCGATTTACCCCTATGGAAAACGCCGACCTTGAGGTTCGAATGGCTCATGCTGCCTCACCCGAACCATCTGCCGCCAACGATCTTTTGCTCGTAGCGAGGCTCTCTGATGGACGGGTTGTGTCCTCAGCTTCTACCGACCATGACGGTTATTCCACTCTGTTTTACAGTGGAGCAGATTTGGATAACACCACGCATTTCCCATCGACCAATGAAACCACACTTGGGCTTCGCATCGATCAAACAGAACTTGCTGAAATAGACTGGATTGAAGTTGAAGTTCGGGCTCGATTTGTCGTCCCCGGGAGTTTATCCGACGGCGTTGGTTTAGACGGCTCGAGAACAGGATTTGCCCTTGCCGTCCAAGGCGTGGACCGGGATGGCTTAGATTGGTTGGATGGGGATGGAGATTCAGTTCCAAATGCAGAAGACATTTGCCCAAACGAGAACGCTTTCGGGTGGGATACGGACAACGATGGGTGTCTTGATGATACTGACGGGGATGACGTGGTCGACAGCCTTGACCAATGCCCCTTGGTTGATGCATCACTGTACGATCATGATGGCAATGGATGCATTGACGACACCGACGAGGATGGTGTGCTGGACGATGTTGACATGTGCGTCACTCTGGCCCCGGACCCGCTTTGGCCCGTTGGAACGAACGGTTGTCGGCCGATCGATCATGCCCCTGCTATCACCATCACGCAATCGCCAGGAAATGGAACATTGTGGAGCGGAAACCTCACAGTACGCTGGTCCGTATTGGATGAGGATGGGGACGCATTTCAAACTGGAGCTCAAATCACAGTCCTCAGTCAGCCGTTGAACGAAAGCGGTTATGCCATTGCGAATTGTGAAATGGATGCCAACACTTCCGCCACATTCGAATGCAAATGGGATTCGATGATCAGTCTGCCAGTGTGGAACATTGAAGAGTCGTGGCTCCGCATTGACGTCTTTGTTGAAAGTCGAAATGCATCGCCTGAAGGGAATACAAATCGGATTGTCATTCAATCCAGTGATGTGTTTAAGGCGCATTATGATGATCCCTTAGATGCAGGTTCTGATGGCGATGATGAGGCGCGCTCACAAGGTGCTGCCTCCCAACTTAGAGCGGTGTTTTGGGGGGCTGCAACGCTTGTTTTCGTTGGCCTTTTCGCATACCGTATGGGTGTGAAAAACCTCAGCCAAAATGGACGCCATGGTGCTGTTGATCCCTTCATAAAAACTGGTTCCGATGCTCTGTTTGACCTTCAAAGTGAAAACGAGTAAAAACACTGAGGAGTGCCCCGAATCGGTCGGGGTCGCCCCGTCTATTACCAAGGTGAACCTTGAAGGGTGGTGGCACCCTCGCCAGCATGTCCGCCATGCGGACGGTGAAGAAAATGAGTGACCGCTTGTATGTTGGAATTGACCTTGGCACCTATCAATCGACGATTGCCTCGAGTGCTGGAATAAGCCACACGATTGAAACTGTAGTTGGACGACCGAAAGACCCCGTGGCCCGAAATTTCCTCGGCCGTGATGTGCTGTTTGGAAGCGACGCTCTGAAGAACAAACTTGCATGCAACCTCTACCGGCCTATGGCTGCTGGTGTTGCACAAGACGACGAAGCAAACTTGGCTGCTGCCAAGGCATTCGTTTCCCACTTGCTTGAAACCGTGGATCCTGAAGAATTCGACGAAGTGTTTGGTGTCATCTGCTCACCAAGCCACGTTTCGTTCACCGATAAGAGCAACCTTGTTGCTACCCTTCGAGGCCAAGTCAACGCCATTATGGTCGTGACCGAGCCCTTCGCTACCGCATACGGAATTGGCGAAATTGCAAGTTCCATTGTTGTCGATATCGGTGCAGGAACGACTGACATCGCTCGAATCTACGGAACATTCCCCACTGATGAAGACCAAGTGACCATCCAAGAAGCTGGCGATTGGCTCGATAATGAGTTGATGACCCTTATTCGCAAGAAGTTCACTGGCGCACAAGTCACAAAAGACATGGTTCGAAAGTGGAAGGAAGAAGTGTCCTACGTTGGAGGCGAAGTCCGCGAAGCCACTGTCGAATTATCTGTCGAAGGAAAGAAGCAAATTGTCGACATCGGGGACTTGGTTTCACAAGCATGTGAACTCATTATTCCAAAGATTGGCAATGCAATCAAGCGAATCGTCGCTGGTGCAGATCCCGAATACCAACCAGTGCTTCGAAACAACATCATCTTGTCTGGTGGAGGCTCCCTCATCGACGGAATTGCTGCTCGCATGACCGACGAAATTTCCGATATTGGAGATGTAACTGTCTGGTGCGTCGAAGACCCAATCAACGCCGTTGCAAACGGTGCTTTGCAGCTCGCTGGCGAAATGCCAGACGACATGTACACTGCCATCAACTGAGCACGGTCACAAGTAAAGGGTGCATAACCACCCGTGGTGATGCTGTTTAGACCGGGAAAGTTCAAGTGCAGTTGAGCGTGGATAGTCAACTGTATGACCATCGACTCAACTGGAACAAGCGGCATTCGCCGACTCGATGACACCTCTGGGGATGAGCGCGCAGCGCTTGAGGGGATGCTCAAGGGCTACCCTGTTGAGCAACTTGTAGAGGAGGTGCTCATTGCATGGCAGGAACTTGCAGCCCGCAATGAAGAGATGGTTTCCGTGAAGCAGCGACTCCGTGTTCTCGAACTTGACTTGGCGGAGCGTGAAGACATGGTCGCGCCAGAAGTGGCACGGCTCAATCAAGCAGAGGCCACGCTTCAAGAGAGCGAAGCCAAGATCATTCATCTTGAACGCCTGTTGAACGATGCTCGCGAAGAATTGTCGACTCAACAATCCTCTATTTCCCAAGAAGAGCGCGATTCGATGGCCACCGAAAATTCACAATTGCGGGATTTATCGATTCAACAGGACGAGGTCATTGCTGAACTCGAAGGGCGAATTGGGCAAATGGTTGAGGCGTTGGAGCGCGCTGCAGATGCGGGCCTTACATCGGTCACTGCTGATGAAGTTCGTAGCCTCAAATCAAAACTTGATGCGGCGTTGATGCAAAATGAAGCAGAGCAAGCCGCCAACAAAGCGCTTGAAGAAGAACGACAAAGGCTCCGAGATATTGCTGACCGCTTGCGGGGCTTACTTGATGCAAGAGACGGGCGTCTTGGCGAGTTAGAGGAACAACTCGAGCGGGTCATGCAAGGCCCTCGTTCTGTATCGGCAGAACACGACTACCTTGTGGAGCAAATTGAAGAATTAAAGCG
>DAFX01000099.1:2698-12227 GCA_002495535.1 Euryarchaeota archaeon UBA433 | reverse complement strand
AAATGGGCAGGGACATAGGAGACTTCAATTTCTATGATGGCATTGCCCTGGTAGGTCTTGTTCATTGGCGTATCTTCTGGCTCTGGTCCGTCAAGCCACATTGTTGGGTCGATGCCAACGTTGCGCCACCCGGTGTTGCCGGTGTCGGCTTGTGCGAGGGGCGCCATGGGTGCCGTCATGAAAAGAAGGTTGAGAACCAACAAGATGGTCAGCCGTCCTTTCATGGTTGGGCGAAGCGGTTCCCCCCCATCAATCGTACGGATGCATTGCCGTTGAGCCCATAGACAAAAAAGGGGGGTGCGTGTGCTCATGGTATGGAACAACAATCAAACTTTATGCCAAACTTCACGCTCGGATATGGTGCTTTTCTCGTCTTATGGGGCCTCGCTGTATCCGTGCTGTCAGACTCACAATCGATCACTTCCTTCTTCCCAAGCCTGCTTGGTTTGCCTTTGGTTCTGGCAGGGGTCATGAGCCTTCGCACACCTGAGAAGCGCAAGCTTTGGATGCATATTGCCGCCACCTTCGGTCTTCTAAGCGCTCTTGGCGGCACACGGTTTTTCATGGTCATGAGCGATGGAATCGATTACGCATCTGGTTCGATGCTGATGTTGCTCCTGACAGGCTCGGGTTACACTGCGGTCTGCGTTCGTTCGTTCATCGCAGCACGAAAAGCCCGTGAAGCAGCAGCGGCCTGAAATGGATTCACGACAGAGCGTCATGCTCTTGATGGGTGAGTGCTTGGACAAACCATGGCTGAGGCTGAAGGCAACGAAGACGCCTCAGTCCTCGCAGCGACTTTAGTGCCGGAAATGGAGCACAAGTCCACTGCACAGAGGCAATTGACCTATTCTGCGGTGAGCACCATGGCTGTTGCTGTCGTGTTCCTTTTGTTGGCGATGACCTTGGGTGAAACCCTCGTCTCAATGAACTCGGAAAATGAATTCGAAGGTGAGTGGTGGAACACGCCACTGCACCTCCGTCATCAGATGGACCTGCCAATGGACACCCTGAGGGCTCAGCTGCCAGTCAATGGCACCTACGAAGCACTGCCTTACACGGAACATTTCATCGAAGTGGAATTGCCCGCAAGTGAACAGGATGTTGGCGCACCAGGTCCCGCATTGATGCACGTTGCGTTATGGCTGCCCAATGTTCCAGAGGGAACCCAAGTGCCTGTTATTATGACCATTCATCCTTACTACGACTTTGGCGGCGAAGGTATGCCAGGCATTGGTGAAGACTCTTCGCCAAACACCGTCCCTGATGGAGGGGTTGGCAAGTGGGTCTACGACACCTTCCTGCCTCACGGCTATGCCTTTGCTCAAGCCTCAACCTTCGGTACAGGTCAATCAACTCACTGCCAAGACGTCAAAGGACTTGGTGAACAAACGGGCATCCAAGCCGTCACCGACTGGCTTGGTCAGCAAAACTGGTCAAATGGAAACGTCGGCTTGATGGGGAAATCCTACGCTGGAACAACCAACTGGGAGGCCGCACAAAATCCATCTGAACACCTGAAAACCATTGTTCCCATTTCTGGCTCAATCGGCGTCCAAGAAATGTTCTATCGAAACGGATCTTCAGAAGCCAGAGCGATGGGCTATGACGCAGCCTATGAGGCGGCGACAACCGACTTGACCACCGATGACATGCGGATGTGTTCAGACGATGCAATCGGCCCGTTGAATCCGTTCTCTACATGGGGCTGGGCTGAATTTGGCGGAGCGGAATGGAACGACTACTGGGACGAGCGACGCCACCTTCCTGATGTGTTGGAAAACTATCGCGGTAGCGTCTACATCGTATGGGGCATGCAAGATTGGAACGTGGACCCTTACCATGCGTTCCCCACCTACCAATTGTTGATCGATGCTGGCATCAACGCTCGCGCCATCTCAGGCCAATGGGCACACAACTATCCTGATCAACCTGACCGCCACAGCGAACTCGACAGCGGATACGGCAAGGAAGCCTACCCGAACATGAGTCGAATGGATTGGGCTGTCGAACTGTTTGGATGGTTCAACTATTACCTCAAGGGCATTGGCGAAGAGCCTGCACCGATGGTGCAAATGCAAACCAACGACGGGCGATGGCACGTTGAGGACACATGGCCACCTGCCGATGTGATGTGGGATATGCACACGATTGATTCTTCGTGGGGCAATCTAGCGACTGTGAGCGCCTTGGGTGGTTCAGTCAACCTTGTCAGCCCAACCTTTGACAATGAAACGCATATTTCTGGCCTCCCTACCTTGCATTTGGACGTCAGCACCCAAGCATGCAATGGTGGTCAAATCTTTGCCACCCTCTACGATGATACAAACAACTTGCGACTTGGCCACGCAACAATGGATATTCGCTACCGTGATGGCGGCTATGACGCAAACCCTGCCTTGCCGTTCAATCAATACACCATGCTGATGGAATTCAATCCTCTTGATGTGGTGCTTCCCGCCGGTCATGCCCTTCGCCTCCAACTCACCGAGTCGGGTGAAGATTACCTGCCAGGACCTTGCGCAAGCAACCCTGCAGGGGGCTTAACGGTCAACGGTGGTACCTTTGGTTTACCATTAATCGATCGCCCTGCAGATCATGAAGCATGGTTTGAAGCACCCCCTTGGTGGGAACAACAACCCATTCCAGCATGAGGTATTCTCATGCGCATTCTCGCCTTTGAGGACACATACGACCTCGAGGCAATGCTCACCTCTGCCGGTCAAACAGAGGGCACTTTTGATCTTGTGCAACGATGGGATTCTTCCGATGCACTCAATTGGATTTCAGAGGTTGACCCCGACGTCCTCATGTTGGATTTCTTCATGCCACCTTTCAACGGTTTGGAGGTGTTACGTAGGCTGAATAAAGCCATTTCAGATGGAGCGATGAAACGCCCAAAAACCATTATCGCAATCTCGAGTGAAAGCGAAGCAAACGCGTTATTGAGGGCTGAAGGGGCTGACGCGGCCGTGATAAAATTCGACCTTCACACCCTCGATTTTTGGAATCAAGCCTGAGCGCTACGCCAAAGGCGATGGGGCTAAATTTGAGGAACCCTTGGACCACATATGGTTGACTTGGATGTGCCTGATGTTGGCTCTCCCTTGCTCGACCAAATCAATGCACTTGGACCGCTGTTTGGCTTGGTTTTGATTGGGGCAGGGGTCTTTTTGATGCTCAGAGGCCATGAACGGTTGCAATATGTTGCCGGAGCGGCTGGCGGGGGCATTGGCTATTTGCTCACTCCATGGGTTCACAGCTTGCTTCCAACTGGAACGCTCGAGGAACTCTATGTCATGGTCATTTTAATCCTCCTTACGGCCGGAATCCTCCTGCTTACCATTCAACTGAGCATTCACCTGATGGCCTCGCTTGGCATCTACATCTGCTTTAGTTGGATGTTCCAATGGCTTGACGGTCAAGGGTTCGAAGTCTCAGACAGTCAATTTATCACCAATGCGATGGCAGTCCTCGCCTTCTTTTCGATCATTTGGATTCGAAAGAAATTGCCTATGTTGGTCTCGGCTTTGTTGGGAAGCATAGCGACGTTGTCGGGATTGCTTGTGCTGAATGGACAATCGCTCGAGGATTTGAACCCACGTGAAACCTCAACAATCGTCATTGTGTTGATTTTTTGGATGTTGAGTGTCTCTCTTCAAATGCGTGCAATCAAGCGCAAATACGAATTGGAAAACTCAGAAGAAGGTGCTGATGAAGAGGCTGGACGCTCGCGTGAGGACACAGAGAATCCATACCTCCACAGAGCACCTTCTCAATACGACCTACCGGACTTACGTTGAGTGAGTGAACGAACCTTCAAAACCCCCTCGTATGAGCCATTGATGTGGCTGAGCAATTGGATTACGGGAAGCCGGGGACCGCAGGGCAAACGTTCGGCGCACTCGCTTTGGTTGGCGTGCTTTTAGCCTACGTGTTTGCAACCTTGGATCTCGCACCTCAAATTGCTGAAACCGCTCAATCCTTTATCGAACCAACGGCTCCGCTAGGTGCTGTACTTGGCTGGCGTCTCATTGCCGCTGGTTTTGGCATCGCTGCTGTGGTCTCGATGTTCCGAGTTGGACCGGGAACCATGGAAGTGTTGATGCATGAAAAACGGGAATTGGCTTTGCTTCACCCCGTTGGTTTCGAAAAATTCGTGACCTTCAGTTCTTGGACCCTTTTGAGTAACATCCTCTATTTTGTCAGTTCCAGCGTTGCGGCCGGGTTGCACCTCTCGGGAAGAGAAGTCCCCTCTTGGCTTGAAGTCACACAGGTGTGCATGTTTGTTGTCGCTTGTGGATCAGCGTTCCTTACAGCGACCATCGTGCGACACGTGATTTTGCCGAAGCTGTTTGAATCCAATCGAGACACGGCATTCATTTTTCTCTACCATGAACAAATGATGCATAATTTAGCAGCTCTATTCTTGGCGATTGAAGTGGTCATCGTAGCGCCGAAACTGCACCCTCAGTTGGCGTTATTTTGCATCGGCATGGGCCTCGTGTACGTTTGTTTTGCCTACCTCTTTGCCTACAAGGGTGGGGGTTTTTACGTCTACAGTTTCATCGATCCTCGTTTGAAGTACGCACCGTTTACGATGATGGGTCTGGCTGTTGCAATCGCCGTGTTCTTCACGGGGGTGCATCTTGCAAGCCTCATCGTGGTAGCCAACATTTGGGCTGGTGCGCTGGTGCTTGCGCTCTGGGTGTCGCTTATTGTTCAGTTCAGGCCACCTGAGAGGGAAACTCAGGCTTCATCGTAAGGTTGCCAGTCGTCTTGGCCTTCCTCACGGTACCACCAGTAGCCGTCTTCATCTTCGAACCATTCCACGCCATCTTCATCGATGGAATAGCCTTCAACTTCCTCTTCTTCTTCCTGAGCGTTTGGATCAACCAAGCCAGATTCTTGGGAAATTTGTTGTTTCAACTGGTCGAGTTCCTCATCCGCATCGCCAAAGACACGGTTTTCGGTGACAATTTCTGCTTGGTGATCGCCTTGGCGTATCGCATCATCGGACTCTGCAATGAAATCATCACTCATTCGAGCTTTGAATTCTTCAAATTCGTCTCGGCCATAACTGCCCAGGAATTCATCGCCCTTTGATTGCATAAGGTCGTCGAGGCTGGCACGCTTTCCTCGCTTCAGTTCCGGTGCATCGGGGACGCTTCCAGCGTAGAATGAATCCTCATCGTCAGTGAGTTTGCCAAAGGAGCGCCCTTCAGGGTCAACTTCTTCGATTGCCTCAAGGATCAAATCGTGCTCCTCCTCATCGATGTTCTCTTCTTCGTATTGCTCACCAACCATCTTGACAAGTTTGTTGAGGTTCTTGGCCAACTTTCGATCGTCGTCCTCAAATTCATTGACCAGTTTGTCAACTTGCTTGAGCAGGCGCTCGTAGGGTGTTCCTGTTATGGCGCCAAGAAAACGCCCAAAGCCGCCTTTCTTCTTCGCCATAGTGAAACCTACGGGCCGACCCTTTTGAAAGATTCTTCGGCTCCATGGACCTCCGCACAGTTCATTCAAGAGAGGGGTATGGGAAGGTCGAGGACGATGGTTGAAGCGTGGCTTGTTGAGTTAATGACCACCTACAATGAGGAGTCATACCAGAGCAGGGAAGCCTATACCGCACAGGTTCACTTGCCAGGAAGTGTGTTTGAAGACCTCGTCTGGTGGGGCCTCCAGGCGCTGCCTGACGAAATTCTAGTCGGCCTGGACATTGACGCCCAATCACCGCATGTTGAGGAGGTTGACGAACGCTTCAGTGCAACTGAATGCATTGCAAACTTGTTCCAAGGGCAAGGCTACAGGATCAAAGAGGCTCATATCGTCAACCGTGGCGATTCATATTCAGTGCACCATCTGCCTGAAGATTGGACCGATGACATGTTCTCAAGTTCCCGCGGCTCTCGCGCTGGACGGTTCACGCACTGGTTGCACACCCATCCTAACGCCCCTGCAATTCCGAGTGGGGCTGATGCTGATGCCGCCCAAGAAACACCTGGCATCGATATGATCCTCGGTCTTCGCTTTTCTCCCGAGGGGCCCCTGCCGTGGTTTGATGATGTTGAAGGCCAGCGCAGAAGGGTTGGCAAAGAAGCCGTTGCCGAACCGACAAAAGCCAAGCGAAGATCGTTCTTCCAGCGTCAACAATTACCGGTGCTTGGCGTCGCGCCAAGCGGCCACAAGATCCACGAAATTCAGCTGATTGCTTTTCATAAAAACGGGCTGGGAATCAATGTGGTGCTCGTCGATGAAGACGGATACCCCTACGGCTGGGAAGGCTTCAACGATCAAGCCGCCAACGCTGCATGAAGCCCTTCAAGACGAGCAGGGTTCACACCGAGGTCGCTTTGACCAAGCCGGGATTGCGAGTGCAATTCGATGGTTGTACTTCCATCATCGAGGGCAGTCAGGCCCACACTGACATCGTCTGGGAACCGCCAAAACGATGTTCGTTCAACAAAGTGAACATAATGTGAAGTGCCGTTGGAATCGCTGGTCAAGACGTCGCCGTTGTTGGTGTCGATGTACTGTGACAAGTGCTGTTTGACCTCTTCAATTGGGGCTTCAACGACAAGACTGAGGGAATCATCCATTCTGAAATCTGCACCACCACCAAGGTGGGCGCAATTCATGCTGTCACTGTCACAGGTTGGCATGGATTCGAAGGTCACATCTGGGGCGCTCGTGAGGATCCAGGCCTGGCAAAGTAGCCATGGCGAAACCAAGGCAATCACGACAAGGATGACATTGGAGCGGGTGACGAGTTGGCGCTCAGAGCTCATGACGTTCCCAACCCGATTCAGACCAGGCGTACACCATTGGCTGGCCCGTTGGCACTTCTAAAGAAAGGACTTCTTCTTCGCTCAACCCTTCGATGTGCATGATGATGCTGCGAAGGGAGTTGCCGTGGGCGGCGACAAAGAGGTTTTTCCCAGATTGAAGCGCTGGTATTAGGGTCGAATCGAGATAGGGAATCGTCCGTTGAGCGGTCAATTGAAGGGATTCTCCTTCTGGAGGAGGGACATCGAACGAACGACGCCAAATGTGCACTTGCTCATCCCCATACTTCGCACGAGTGTCGTCCTTGTTGAGGCCTTGCAAATCTCCATACATTCGTTCGTTGAGTTGCCAAGAGACATGGACTGGAAGCAAGTCTGAGGAACCCGCATCGCCACGGATTTGAGCCCATTCGATCATGCGGGCTTCATTCTCAGAAACGTTCGAGCGTCCTTGCTCTGGTTCAGGGTATTGGAACACGGGAGTTTTCCCCCCACCGTGTTGAGCGAGTGCGAGCATGGCCGTCATTTGGGCGCGGATCAGGGTTGAAACGTGGACTTCATCCAAATCCAGATGGGCGATTTTTTTGCCACCATCGATCGCTTCTTGGATGCCGACGTTGGTGAGCGGAACATCCACCCACCCGGTGAACAACTTCGCAGCGTTCCACATCGATTGGCCGTGGCGCATTAAAATGAGCAGTGACATGGTGGTTCCCTGTAGTTGGGGTAGCGGCGGTTCTCCATGAACATGGCGGCTGGTTCATGCGAACAAAATTGGTAGCCCGGCGAGAATAAGAATAGGAATGATACCCATCAATAGATCTCGTATCAACAAAATAATCAGGGTCTTAGTGTTGGTTTTGGCGATGTTATCGAATTCTCGTTGAAGTCGAGCATCGACGGCATCGGTGAGTTTTCCAGCCCCGGAACGTGCGAGTTGAACTGAGGCTGTCAAAGCGACAGAACTCAGCAACCCAGCTGGCGTAATTTTACGGGTTAGAAGAATTCTTTTGCCCCAGCGTTTTGCGGATTTCGTTGCAACTTCAGTGCTCGTTTCTGTAATAGAAGCGACATCTGGTTGTTCTTTCTTTGAAAATTTCCGAAGCCATTTACGGGTTTTAAGACCAGCATCAGCAATTTTTTTGATTTTTTCAATATCATGCTTTTCAAGCGCTTTCATCATTCTACGAACACGAGCGATTCTCAAAAAATCAAAGAAGATCCAAACGAAGAATGCTAATGTCAGCAAAGCAATACCGGAGTTTGGAGCATCGCTCCACGTTTGCCATCCAATTGGATCAAGAAAACCTCGCAAGCCCAACACAATCAGTGGAGGGATACTGAAAGCAATAATCTCATTCAACGCTAAAATTCCAATTCCTTTGATAGGAAGGTCTCGGAGTTGTTTGATGGCCCAGGTTGTGTGTGGTGCCAAGCGCACGAGAGCTCTTCGAAAGGGAAAGAGAAGAAATATGATCCGTAAAACCAACGGCAGCCATATGACGACCAGTACATAAGCCGCCCATGGCCCTTCAGGAGGGAGTTCAGGCAGTTGCAATGGTTGTGCCACGCTTGCCCATACTCCTAATTCACATCAATCTTTCACTTGAAGTTTTGATAGGCTTGTGCGACCTTAGACTCGACGCCGTCCATGGCTTCGCACAATTTTCGGCCATATTTCCGCCCAATCCCATATCCTGCTCCTGCAGCAGCAGCGCCGCTGAGAAGATCAACAGTAAATGCTGCAACTCCAATTCCAACAACGAGTGCTGGAATCATTCTTCCACCTCAATTGTAGATTCTGAAAGTATGACTTCTTGTACACCAGTTAGTGTTCGATCTTGGGCATCTGAGTGCTTGTAATAATAGTGTTTGAAAGTGCTTGCTGTCATACCCATTACGAGTCCAGCGGCACCCATTGCTATGGTTCCAATTAACATTCTGTAAATCATTTTCATCATTCCTCTTCATTTTTTTCTTGTCGGGCCTTAGGACTCACGGTTTTGACAACACCCTCTGCGACGGTGTTGACGACGTTGCCTGCGGTTTCGACTGTGATCTTGGTGACTTCACCCGTTGCGTTGATGGCAGCTTTGATGACTCGACTCGAGCCAACAGCCAGTTCCACAACGGTTGCTTCACCTGCATTGACCATTTCTTTCACTGCGGACGAAAACTCGTCGATCAGTGATGTGAGGCCTTTCGAGACCTTGTCAACCGATTTCTTGCCGGACATGGTTTGGGGATAGAGCAGGGGTACTTAACCCGACGAGGTAAATTATACCGGTATAAAATACCCGCAATCATTCGTCGCTTGGCAAATAGAAAAACGAATCCGGATAGTAACCCATGCGTACGCCCAGATCGATCCAACGGCCGATGTCGGAACGCAGGGTCTTACCGTTTTCTGTGATGTCATAAATCAACACGGGATGGCCTCCTCGACCTTTGCCTGATCGTTCAGTAATCTCGACATGACCAGCTTCATGCAGGCGTTGAAGATGCAATCGGAGTTCTTTTCGATCCACACTCACCGCCCGTTCTATTCTCATCAAACGTCGGGCGTCGCTTTCTCTTTCTCTCATTCTTGAGAGGTAAAGCAAGACGCGATAGATGGTGACTGGCAGGTCTCTTCGCCGCTTTTCCATTAATACCGGGTAATTCACCCCCATTAAAAAGCCGTGTGGCGTGCAGCCACTAAGAATTATGTTTCCCTTATCGACCGAAGTCCTCATGTCCATCCG
>DAFX01000099.1:0-2365 GCA_002495535.1 Euryarchaeota archaeon UBA433 | reverse complement strand
TCAATGGGCGGTCCATGCCCTTCACACACAACATGGCCGATTGGCTTGGTTTCAACATCGACAAAGAATGGTTAGAAGAAAACATTCGTTGGAAGGACTTTGGCACTGGCGTCCGTTTGGGCCGTTTGTACCGCGAAGATGCGTGTTCCCTTGTGCTGTATGAAGCCGATTCTGAGGTGACTGTGGATGCCTTCATGCCCCACAGCCATCCTGGTGGAGAAGCCTACATCGTCCTTGAAGGGGAAGTTTGGGATGAAGATGGAACCTATCCCGCTGGCTCCCTTGTTTGGATGAACCCTGGAACAACACACACGCCGAAGACGCGTGGAAAGACACTGATCTTGGTGTTGTGGCCTGAAGGCGTCAAGAGCGCTTGAAGCGACCTCAGTGGCTCACTCTTCTGGAAGTTCAGATGAATTGTCCGCCCTGCGAGCGAGTTCCTGCTCGAACTCTTGCCACAGTTCTGCTTCGATTTGGCGGCGAAGAATGGGTTCCAACTCCAGTTGAACCTGCGTTGAGATTTGAGCGTACATTTCGGATTGAACCCGAGCGGCAGTCTCGGCCTCAGCCGTTTGAACATAATGCTGAAGTTCAGCCAGAGAATATTGTTGTGTGTTGTTCTCTGCCTGGTGACGCAACACTTCGGCGTTAACAATTCGTTCAATTTCCTTCATCAGTCGAGCAACAATGCTGAGTTCCCAAACGTCTCTTGGATGGGGGGTATCCATGTTTGTTGCCGTATTGTGCAAGGTCTGTACGATTCGAGCCCTCACTGGATTGCCCACCTCAAAGTCGCGGGCCCCAGAAACAAAGCCGACAAGGGCGTCGATCCATTCGGTCTCCTCCATGGAATGGCCACAACCAGGGCAATCGATTCCATCTGGATTTGGAACTGGGGGTGGAGGGTTGTTTTCGGTAGATTCTGTTCTCCGTTTTCGCCGTTTGGGCTCTGGATTTTTTTCAAGATCGAACGACATGGTCGAGCCAAAAGTGGAATTTTTTTGGACTGGATTGTTACTCATCTTGAACAAATCTTTCTCTTCTGCTGAATAAAAAGATATTGCCGTCAAACGGTGTTAAACAGCCAATTGGCCCATTTTGGCCTGTTTTCCGTGGCTTTAGCACGTTCAGGGGTCCAAATCATACTCACCAGAGATGAGCATCCCTTCAAACAAAAACGGGCCTGCTGGCACCACTGCAGCAACGAAGCCGTGAATCAAGGCTGTGATTGTCCAATGCCTGCCAACACCAATGAACAGAAGACCGAGATAGACGGTGAAGAGGCCACCGTGGACGGCGCCGAACAACGACACCATCTCTGGTTCACCTGCAATGTACTTCAACGGCATAGCGTAGCCCATCAGAATGAGGAAAGAAAAACCCTCGAGGTAGCCGATCAAGGACACCAGGGACTTCATGTTTTGACCTCAACCATTGGACGACTTGAACCGCAGGATGGACATTGCTGCTCTTCAACCCCCTCATACGCGTATTTACATGCTGGACAGGTGGCTGCCAATTCCATTTTGCCCATGGCCTCAACCGCCTCTCCTTGAAGTGAGAGATATCCGCTGTCTGCGTTGCCAACAGTGTAGCGCCCGGCACCACCAATTCGCACAAGCAAATCGGGTGGTAGGGTTACTGTTCCAGTTTCATCGATGATGAGTTCTCGATCTTTGCCGAGGTTTTCAACATCAACGTTTTCGCCATGCTCTGCCACAAACCGGCCATCCCTCAATTCCAGAGAACGGTTTGCAAATGCTGCAACTTCTTTCGAATGCGTGACGATTAAGAACGATACGCCATCGTTTTGGTGTAAGTCCTTGAACAGTGCCAAAACCTCACGACTCGTGACGGGGTCAAGAGCACCTGTAGGCTCATCCGCTAAAATCAGTCGAGGATTTGTAATCAGTGCTCTGGCAATTGCAACACGTTGCTGTTCTCCACCACTGAGCATCATTGGTAAAGCATGTGCTCGGTGAACCATCCCCAGTCGGTCGAGCATAGCGTCTGCTAATCGGAGTGCTTTACGTGAGGAGACGCCTTGATGGCGCAAAGGTTGAGCCACGTTGTCTCGAGCGTTCAGGTTTGGCAGGAGGTTTCCTTCTTGGAAGATGAATGACACCGTCTTTTGTCGCAATTCGACCAGTTCTTGTCCGGTGAGTCGAGTCATGTTTTTTCCAGCTAATGAAACCGAGCCTGCGCTGGCTTTCATGAGCCCTCCAAGGCACTTCATCAAGGTCGATTTACCTGAACCAGAGGGTCCGACTACAGCGATTGCCTCGCCTTCTTTCATATCGAGGTGAAGCCCTCTCAATGCGACAACGTTCCCGTCTTCAGCTTTTGATTCATAGACGTGATAGAG